>CAXEZH010000384.1:0-40340 GCA_964000695.1 uncultured Mycolicibacterium sp.
ATTCCCGAGGAAGCGGCACGGCGGCTGGTCGTGCGCGGCTTCTTCAACGAGATCATCGCCAAGATCGCCGTGCCCGCAGTGCGTGAGCGACTGACCGAAGCCATTGAACGAGAACTAGCCATCACGGAATCGAGAACCTCGTAACCATGACCACTCTGGAAATCAAAGACCTGCACGTATCGGTCGACAACCCCGACGTGGCCGGCGAGCAGATCCCCATCCTCAAGGGCGTCAACCTCACCGTGCGCTCAGGCGAGACCCATGCGGTGATGGGCCCCAACGGGTCCGGCAAGTCGACGCTGTCCTACGCGATCGCCGGTCACCCCAAGTACACCGTCACCTCCGGCTCCATCACCCTGGACGGCCAGGACGTGCTCGAGATGGAGGTCGACGAGCGGGCCCGCGCGGGACTGTTCCTGGCGATGCAGTACCCGGTCGAGGTGCCCGGCGTGTCGATGTCGAACTTCCTGCGCACCGCGGCCACCGCCGTGCGCGGCGAGGCGCCGAAGCTGCGGCACTGGGTCAAAGAGGTCAAGGGCGCGATGGGCGATCTGGGCATCGATCCGTCGTTCGGTGAGCGCAGCGTCAACGAGGGCTTCTCCGGCGGCGAGAAGAAGCGCCACGAGATCCTGCAGCTCGGGCTGCTCAAGCCGAAGATCGCCATCCTCGACGAAACCGACTCCGGTCTCGACGTCGACGCGTTGCGAGTGGTCAGCGAGGGCGTCAACCGGTACGCGAAGGACGAGGACGGCGGCATCCTGTTGATCACCCACTACACGCGGATCCTGCGCTACATCCAGCCGCAGTTCGTCCACGTGTTCGTCGACGGCCGGATCATCGAGTCCGGTGGCCCGGAGCTCGCCGACGAACTCGAGGAGAACGGTTACGAGCGCTTCACCCAGGCTGCGGCCGCCGGAGCCTGACATGACGGCCGTGCGGACGCCCGGCCTGCACCGGGGCGACACCATCGACGTCGAGCGGATCCGGGCGGATTTCCCGATCCTGAGCCGGGTGATGCGCGGCGGAAACCAGTTGGCCTACCTGGATTCCGGCGCGACATCGCAGAAGCCCCTGGCGGTGCTCGACGCCGAGCGTGAATTCCTGACCACGTCCTACGGCGCGGTGCACCGCGGTGCGCATCAGTTGATGGAGGAAGCGACCGACGCCTACGAACAGGGTCGCGACGACATCGCGGCGTTCGTCGGCGCGCGGGCCGACGAACTGGTCTTCACCAAGAACGCGACCGAGGCCCTCAACTTGGTGTCCTACGTGCTGGGTGACGACCGGTTCGACCGCACGGTCGGTCCAGGCGACGTCATCGTCACGACCGAACTCGAGCACCACGCCAACCTGATTCCTTGGCAGGAATTGGCGCGGCGGACGGGCGCGACCCTGCGCTGGTACGGGGTGGACGACCAGGGGCGCATCGATCTGGATTCGCTGCAGCTCGATGAACGGGTGAAGGTGCTGGCGTTCAGCCACCATTCGAACGTCACCGGAACGGTTGCGCCGGTGGCCGAGCTGGTCGCACGGGCCAAGGCGGTCGGAGCGCTGACGGTGCTCGACGCCTGCCAGTCCGTGCCGCATCAGCCGGTCGACCTGCACGACCTCGAGGTGGACTTCGCCGCGTTCTCCGGCCACAAGATGCTCGGCCCCACCGGTATCGGGGTGCTCTACGG
Organism: uncultured Mycolicibacterium sp.; assembly: GCA_964000695.1. Taxonomy (GTDB): domain Bacteria; phylum Actinomycetota; class Actinomycetes; order Mycobacteriales; family Mycobacteriaceae; genus Mycobacterium. Next base: position 1,680 of record CAXEZH010000384.1, read on the forward strand.
CAGGGCGGCGCTGCTCGAGGAGATGCCGCCGTTCCTGACCGGCGGATCGATGATCGAGACCGTCACGATGGAGACGGCCAACTACGCGCCGCCGCCGCAGCGGTTCGAGGCCGGCACGCCGATGACGTCCCAGGTGGTCGGTCTGGGTGCCGCCGCCCGGTATTTGAACGAACTCGGAATGCCGGCCGTCGAAGCGCACGAACGCGAACTGGTGGCCGCCGCGCTGACCGGGCTCGCCGAAGTCGACGGGGTCCGCATCATCGGTCCGACGTCGATGACCGACCGTGGCTCGCCGGTGTCGTTCGTGGTGGACGGCATTCACGCTCACGATGTCGGGCAGGTGCTCGACGACGACGGTGTGGCGGTGCGCGTCGGTCATCACTGCGCGTGGCCCCTGCACCGCCGGTTCGGCCTGGCTGCGACCGCGCGGGCCTCCTTCGCGGTGTACAACACCGTCGACGAGGTGGACCGCCTGGTCGCCGGGGTACGCCGGGCGCTGGAGTTCTTCGGAGATCGATGAGGCTCGAACAGATCTACCAGGAAGTGATCCTCGATCACTACAAGCACCCGCACCATCGCGGGCTGCGTGAGCCCTTCGGCGCCGAGGTGCATCACGTCAATCCGACCTGCGGTGACGAGGTGACGTTGCGCGTGGCACTGTCCGACGACGGTCAGACCGTCGACGACATCTCCTACGACGGTCAGGGTTGCTCGATCAGCCAGGCGTCGACGTCGGTGCTGACCGATCAGGTGATCGGCCAGAGTGTCGGGGATGCGCTGAAGACCGTCGCGGCGTTCTCGGAGATGGTGTCGTCTCGCGGCCGGATCGAAGGGGACGAGGATGTGCTCGGTGACGGGGTGGCCTTCGCAGGGGTCGCGAAGTATCCCGCCCGGGTGAAGTGTGCACTGCTGGGCTGGACCGCGTTCAAGGCCGCGCTGGCGGAGGCCAGCGCATCGGATACCGCACTGGCGCGGGCCGGCGGCGGGGACGCTGCTGAAGAAGCTGAGGAGAATTCATGAGTGACACCGCACTGCCCAACGACGAACTGTTGGCCGAGCTCGAAGAGGCCATGCGCGACGTCGTCGATCCCGAGCTGGGCATCAACGTCGTCGACCTCGGACTGGTCTACGGCATCGATGTCGAGAAGAGCGACGGCGGACCCGTCGCGTTGATCGACATGACGCTGACGTCGGCGGCGTGTCCGCTGACCGATGTGATCGAGGATCAGTCGCGTACCGCGCTGGTGGGTGCCGGGCTGGTCAACGAGATCAAGATCAACTGGGTGTGGAACCCGCCGTGGGGCCCGGACAAGATCACCGACGACGGGCGTGAGCAGCTGCGAGCGCTCGGGTTCACCGTCTAGCGAAGCCGGGTCAAGTCAGCAGGCCGGCCAGCTCGATCAGATCCGTGGCCACCAGCGTGGGCGGGGGCAGTGGGTCGACAGGGAGTACGGCGTTGCCTGGACGGGCGATGAACGCCGCACTCATCCCGGCGGCTTGAGCGCCCATCGTGTCCCAGATATGGGCCGCGACCATCATGCAGTCCGTCGGCATCACACCGAGTTCGGCGGCAACCACGGTGTAGAGCCGGGTGGTCGGCTTGAACACTCCGAATGTATCGACACTGAACTGCCGCTCGAAATGACCAGCCAGGCCCGCGTTCTCCAGCGGCGTCGGGGCCCCGGCCGACGGTGGTGAGTTCGTGAGGGTGACAAGACGGTAGCCCCGGTCAGCCAGGGCGGTGAGGCCGTCGGCGACGTCCGGGTGGGCCGGCATCGTGGCCATGCTCTGCGCCAGTCGCTTCAGGTCGTCAGACCCGACAGCAACTCCGTGCACGTCCCCGAGCATCCGCAGGACCGAGCGGCCGAGGGTGAAGAAATCCACGTAGCTGCCGGACATCGTCACCGTCATCGAGTACATCACCAGCTGGCCGAACCATTCCCGCAGCACCCGTGGGTCGCCGAACAGGCCGTCGAACACCGGAGCCAGCGCGTCGATGTCGATCAACGTCTCGTTGACATCGAACACCAACACCGACGGTTTAGGGGTCTCCGCAGTCACGCCTTCAACGATCTCATTCTGCGTGCGCGGCTTTCGTGTAACGCTCGACCTGAACGACCGCACTGTCTCGGGTGGAGGCGAGAGGAGCCGAGGTGGCCGAGGGTTTCGACCAGCGCATTGCGCGCACGCGTGTCCAGCTGCACGGCTTGGCAGAGAGTCTGATCGCCGGACCCCAGTATCGGTCGGCGGGCACGATCCGGCTGGCAGTCTTCGCCGACGGATTCGGTGGCGCCGCGTCACCGCTGTCCGTCCGTGGAATGCAGTTCGATTGGGTCGACGGGTCCGTACCGTTGGCGGGCACGCCGCGGGAATTGGCCCGGGCCGCAGGGGTCGACTTCGGCGCACCCGAGGGCGTCTATCCAGCCACCGGTCTGCTGGACGCCGAGACGACGCTCGCTGTCGATGAAGCCGTCGCCGCCCTGATCATCCGTAGCCACCATGCCGGCAGCCAGGCATTGCAGCAGGTGTTCGCAGAGCAGCAGCCGGTGCTGTGGCCCGAACACTTCGACGTCGCGGTGAGCGTGGCCGAGGTCAATTACGGCGTTTCGGCGGGCGACGGGTACCACCCGACGCCCTACGCCTACGTGGGTCCCTGGAAACCGCGAACCGGCTCGTTCTGGAACGCCCCGTTCGGTGCGGCGTATCCATTGCACCCCGACCACAACTGCGCAGACCTCGTCACCGACATCGTCGAATTCTTCGAACAGGGCAGAGCCGAACTGGAGGGACAGAACCCATGACCGACATCGACCCGGATTTCAGTGACCTTCGAGCCTTGTTCATCAACTGCACGCTCAAGAGGTCACCCGAGATCAGCCACACCGAGGGCTTGATCCGGATCAGTTCCGCCATCATGGAGCGGCACGGCGTCGCGGTCGAGGTGGTGCGCGCCGTCGACCATGACATCGCGACCGGGGTGTGGCCGGACATGCGTGAGCACGGCTGGCCGAGCGACGACTGGCCCGCCATCTTCGAACAGGTCCTGGCCGCCGACATCCTCGTGCTCGCGGGTCCGATCTGGCTGGGCGACAACAGTTCGGTGATGAAGCGGGTGCACGAACGGCTGTACGGAGGATCGCACCTGCTCAACGATGCCGGCCAGTATCTCTACTACGGCCGGGTCGGCGGGTGCCTGATCACCGGCAACGAGGACGGAGTCAAGCACTGCGCGCAGAACGTGCTGTACACGCTTCAGCACATCGGGTACACGATCCCGCCGCAGGCCGATGCCGGCTGGATCGGTGAAGCCGGCCCGGGCCCGTCGTACCTCGACCCGGGGTCGGGCGGCCCGGCCAACGACTTCACCAACCGCAACACCACCTTCATGACCTGGAATCTCATGCACCTGGCCCGGATGCTGAAGCACAGCGGAGGTGTGCCGGCCTACGGCAACATCCGCGCGGGGTGGGACGCGGGCTGCCGGTACGACTTCGTCAACCCGGAGTACCGCTAGCCCGGATGTTGCCTCTCGGCTTTCGGCAATTGTGACGCCGCTGCCCATCGCCGACAATGCCACTGAAAAGGCCCTGCAGAGCAATGTAATTGCTGGTCGCTGTTCGTCAGAACGGTACACCGGCAAACAATTGGTGTTGCGCTGTGAATGTCGATTCCGCCCCCGTGCATTTTCTCGCCGACGTTCGGAAATTTGCGGAGTGGAATTTTCGGGTGAAAACAAGCGCGCAGTCACGCTATTGGATATCGTTTGCTGTGCAGCGAGGTCAGTTTGCGGAGAGTCTCTTCTAGAGAGCCTTCTCCTGGGCCATTAACGCTGATGCGTGTGCGAGGGGGCGTCCGCATCTGGATTCTTGCATTCGCTGTGGCTCGGCATCGATGTGACGGCCGCGCCGTGTTCGTTTCTGTTTCTTGTCGCCGACAGCAGGGATGGATGGAGTCATGCGAAGTCACCACAGTGATTGCTCGACGGGCGTCAACGGCAAATACTGGTTGGCCAGCGGTGTGTTCGTTGCCGGACTTGGTGCGGCCATGCTGACCGCTACCGCCGCCACCGCTTGGGCCACTCCTGCTGACTCCGGCACATCCGCCGGCTCGTCCTCGCAGGATGGCACCTCGCCGGAGAAAGGCGGCTCGTCCCACGGGTCCGCCACGGCGAATGCACCGGATGGCGACGCCACCGACAGAGCGTCCGACGACGCGACCGACAGAGCGTCCGACGACGAGGTCGACGATTTCGACGCCGTCGCCGAGCCCGATGACCTGACCGAGGAGATCTCGGAGGATTCAGACGATGATGCGGCGGACGCTGAGCGAAACGCGGTCGACCCCGTCGAATCCGTTGACCTCTCGGGCGAGGACGGCATCTCCGGCGAGGACAACACAGGCGGGGGAGAGGGCGCCGACGAGGGAACCGCCTCGGGCGGGGACGACACGGGCGCGGGAGACGCTGGCAGAGAAGAACCGGTCGCATCGGGAACCGCGCAGGGGGACGACCCCGGCTCCGACGAGTCCAGCGGGGTGAGCGTGCCGGTCCCGGTCACGCGCAAGGAGACCGATCACGGCGAGGAACTGCGGGACGCGGTCGACCGCGCGTCTGCTCCGGTCGAGCGCGCGCCCGCTGCAGCGCAGGCGCAGCGCGTCGCGGCAGACCCGCCGGCCGAGGCCGCATCGGCCCAGTCCGCGATGTCGGTCACCGCCACACCCCCCGCCCGGATCACGGTCGGCTCGATGATCGTCGACATGCTCTACTCCCTGGGAATTCGCAATACCGGGTTGGGTGCCGACTTCCTGGCCATTCCTGTGCCGCGCTTCATCGAGTCCTGGTGGCAGGGAGTGCGCACCCGCATCTACGGCGACGTGGTCATTCCCGAACCGGAGCCCGAACCGGAACCGGAGCCCGTTCCGGGGCCGGCCGAGCCGGAGTTGTTGTGGGAGAGCAACTTCACCGACATGACCGAGGCGCTGCGGTACTGGGGCCTGCAAACCGGGCGATGGGGTGCTCCGGCGGGGGAGAACCAGTACTACACCGACGGCGACAACGTCTACATCGACGCCGACGGCAACCTCGTCATCGACGCCCGGCGGGAGGCCACGCCCGACGGGCTCGGCGCACCGCACAACTACACCTCGGCGCGCGTGGTCACCTACGGCAAGCAGTCCTTCGGTGTGGGCACCAGGGTGGTGGCGCGCATCCAGATGCCTGCCACGCAGGGGAGCCTGCCGGCGTTCTGGTCGGTGGGCCTCGAACCGGGTCACGAATTCGACTGGCCGCGGCAAGGCGAGATCGACATCGTCGAGATCCCCGGGCTGGGCACCCCGCAGTCACGGCGGGTCTGGACGGGCAACATCCACGGTCCGGCCGACACCGACAACAGCGTCGACGTCAAACTGCACGACGTCGCTGCCGACCTGGGCATCGATCTGTCGCAGGGGTTCCACGACTACGGCATGGACTGGCATGCCGACCGAATCGTCTGGCACGTCGACGGCGTCGAGGTCGGCAGCATCACCCAGGCCCAGTACGAGGCTCTGGGTGGGGACTGGACACCGTTCTCCGGGGCCTGGGACCACTACCTGATCCTCAACGTGGCGGTCGGCAACCCGTGGACCGGGGACCCGGACCCGTCGGCGCCGTTCCACGCACAGATGAAGGTCGACTGGGTCAAGGCCTATCAGCTGTAATCTTCAGTGCTCCTCCAGCAGCGCCCGGGTGGTCTCATCCAGCGGGGTGTAGACCACCAGCTGCAGGTCCGGGCGGTCCGAGGGGCGAAGTTGATGGTGTTCCAGCCGCAGCCGACCCGCACCGCGACGGTGGAACACCCGCTCGCGGGACTCGAACCCAGCCACCGGGTGGCCATCCCAGCCGCTGCCGAACTCGGGGCTGGCCGTCCGCAGCCGATCGACCAGGGCCACGATCGCGGGATCGCCCAGCCGGTTGGCGGACTCGGCGCGGAACTCGGCGAGGAAGCGGCGGCTGGTGATCTCCCAGTCGTCCACCAACTCCCGCACCGCGGGGTCGGTGAACACCAGCCACAGCAGATTGCGATCGGCGGCATCGACCGTCGCCACGTTGGGGTACAGCGCCGCGTACGCGCGGTTCCAGGCCACGATCGACCAGTCGGCGGCCAGCGCGTAGGCAGGTCTGCCGGTCAGCTCGTCCAACAGGCGCTGGATGTGCGCCGGCGCCGGTTCGACGGTGTCGCCGTGCAGGTGTGGCGACGGGGCGTAGCCGGCCAGGCTGAGCAGGTACTGGTGCTCCGGGCCCGAAAGCCGCAGTGCCGTGGCGATCGCATCCAGCACCTGCCGCGACGGCGTGATCGGCCGGGCCTGTTCGAGCCAGGTGTACCAGGTCACGCTCACACCGCAGAGCGCAGACACCTCCTCGCGGCGTAACCCGGTCGTGCGGTCCCGGGGCAGCGCGGGCAGCCCGTGCAGGTCTCGCGACATCTCGGTGCGGCGTGCCCGCAGGAACGCGGCCAGCTCGACGCGGCTGTCGGAGTGTCCCGCCATGGCTGACCATCGTATTCGTGGAAGACGCCCGCCCCCGCGCTCGGACTGGTGCTCTCACTACTAGCAGCGCCGCCGTCTTCCGGGCGACACTGCGCAGGCGCGACGCTGAGCAGATGCCTGAACTTCGCTCCCGCACCGTCACCCACGGCCGCAACATGGCCGGCGCCCGGGCTTTGCTGCGGGCGGCCGGCGTCGCGGCGTCCGACTTCGGCAAACCCCTGGTGGCGGTGGCCAACAGCTTCACCGAATTCGTGCCCGGCCACACCCATCTGCAGCCCGTCGGCCGGATCGTGTCCGAGGCGGTCAAGGCCGCCGGCGGGATCCCGCGGGAGTTCAACACCGTCGCCGTCGACGACGGCATCGCGATGGGTCACGCCGGCACGTTCTATTCGCTGCCGTCGCGCGACCTCATCGCCGACTCGGTCGAATACATGGTCGAAGCGCATCGCGCCGACGCGCTGGTGTGCATCTCCAACTGCGACAAGATCACCCCCGGCATGTTGATGGCGGCGTTGCGGTGCAACATCCCGACGGTGTTCGTCTCGGGCGGCCCCATGGAGGGCGGGCACACCACCCTCGCCGACGGGGCCCGCAAAACCGGCATGCACCTGATCGACACCATGACGACGGCCGCCGACACCTCGGTCAGCGACGACGACCTGACCCGGATCGAGGAAGCCGCGTGCCCGACGTGCGGATCATGTGCCGGCATGTTCACCGCGAACTCGATGAACTGTCTGGTCGAAGTGCTCGGTCTGGCGCTACCCGGCAACGGCACCACGCTCGCGACCCATGTCGCGCGCCGTGGTCTCTACGAGAGAGCAGGCGCACTGGTGGTCGAGCTGGCGCACCGATGGTACGACCACGACGATGACACCGCGCTGCCGCGTCGTATCGCCGACCGCGCCGCGTTCGGCAACGCGATGGCCGTCGACATCGCGATGGGCGGCTCCACGAACACCGTCCTGCATCTGCTGGCCGCCGCCCACGAAGCCGGTCTGGACTTCGGTCTCGACGACATCGATGCGGTGTCGCGCAGCGTGCCGTGTCTGTGCAAGGTCGCGCCCAACGGCACACACCTGATCGAGGACGTCCACCGCGCCGGCGGCATGCCCGCACTGATGGGTGAGCTCAGCCGTGCCGGCCGGCTCACCGGGGACGTCTGCGCCGTGCACGCCGGCTCGCTGCCACAGTGGCTGGGTCGTTGGGACGTCCGCGGCGCCGCCGCCACCGACGAGGCGCACGACCTGTTCCGGGCCGCCCCGGGCCGGCGCCGCACCGCGGCGGCGTTCACCGCGACGGAATTGCACGAATCGCTGGACATCGACTCCGTCGCGGGATGCATCCGCGACGCCGCGCACGCCTACAGCGACGACGGGGGACTGGCGGTGCTGCGGGGGAACCTGGCGCCCGACGGCTGTGTGGTCAAGACCGCCGGCGTCGATGCGCGCATGCTGACCTTCTCCGGAGCCGCGGTGGTGGTCGAGTCGCAGGAAGAGGCTGTCGACGCCATCCTCAACGGCCGGGTGCGTGCCGGCGATGTTCTCGTCGTGCGATACGAGGGGCCCCGCGGCGGGCCGGGCATGCAGGAGATGCTGCACCCCACATCGTTCCTGAAGGGCCGAGGGCTGGGCTCGGTCTGCGCGCTCCTCACCGACGGGCGGTTCTCCGGCGGCAGCTCAGGCCTGTCCATCGGGCACGTGTCACCAGAGGCCGCGGCGGGCGGCGCGATCGCACTGGTCGAGGACGGTGATCTGATCGACATCGACGTCCCCGGGCGCCGCGTCGAGCTGCGGGTGGGCCCCGAGGAGCTGACCCGGCGACGGACCGAGCGGCTGCGCCGTGGGGGGTTCCGACCTCGGTACCGGAACCGGCCGGTATCCACCGCTCTCCGGGCTTACGCCGCGTTGACGACGTCAGCCGACCGCGGCGCTGTGCGGCACGTTCCTGCAGATCCGGCACTGGACGGGGAACACCACACCGTTGGCGGGCGTTGACTGACACGTGACTACTCAAGACATCACCGCCGAACAGTTCAACGACATCGTCAGCGACAACGAGATCGTTCTGGTCGACTTCTGGGCGTCGTGGTGCGGACCGTGTAAGCAGTTCGCCCCGACGTACGCGGCGTCCTCGGAGAAGCACCCCGACGTCGTGTTCGCCAAGGTCGACACCGAGGCCGAGCAGCAACTCGCAGCCGCGGCCGACATCCGTTCCATCCCGACTCTGATGGCCTTCAAGAAGGGCAAGCTGGTGTTCAACCATGCCGGCGCCCTGCCTCCGGCCGCGCTGGAGGACCTGGTCCAGAAGGTCAAGGAGTTCGACATCGACGCCGCGGTGGCCGCGCAGGAGAACGGGCAGGAATAACCTGTCCCAGCACGCCCGCTAGCGTGCTGAGCGTGACCGAGCAGCAGAATTCCGCACCGTTGGTCCTCGTCGACCGCCCGAGCGCCCACGTGGCGGTCGTGACGCTCAACCGGCCCGAGCGCATGAACTCGATGGCCTTCGACGTCATGGTGCCGCTGAGAAGTGCACTCGACGAGCTGTCGTACGACAATTCCGTCCGCGCGATCGTGTTGACCGGGGCGGGGCGCGGGTTCTCCTCGGGCGCTGACCACAAGTCGGCGGGGGCCGTGCCGCATGTCGACGGTCTGACCAGGCCGACGTATGCGCTGCGGTCCATGGAGGTGCTCGACGACGTCATCCTGGCCCTGCGGAAGCTGCACCAACCGGTGATCGCCGCGGTGAACGGCGCCGCCATCGGCGGCGGCCTGTGCCTCGCGCTGGCCTGCGACATCCGTATCGCCTCGGTCGAGGCCTACTTCCGTGCCGCCGGCATCAACAACGGCTTGACGGCCAGTGAGTTGGGTTTGTCCTACCTGCTGCCACGTGCCATCGGCACGTCGCGCGCCTTCGAGTTGATGCTCACCGGCCGCGACGTGGACGCCGAGGAGGCCGAGCGGATCGGGTTGGTGTCGCGAGCCGTGGCGCCCGGTGAACTGCTCGATGTCTGCGTGCAGATGGGGGAACGGATCGCGTCGTTCTCGCGTCCCGGCATCGAGTTGACCAAGCGCACATTGTGGAGCGGTCTGGACGCGGGCAGCATGGAGGGGCACATGCAGGCCGAAGGGCTGGGTCAGCTGTACATCCGGCTGCTCACCGACAACTTCGACGAGGCGGTCGCCGCTCGAGCACAGCAGCGGACGCCGGTGTTCACCGACGACAAGAACCCGCGGCCGGGCAATTGAGTTGGCGCCCGGTCGGGCCAGCACACTAGCCTTGGAGGGCTGGTCACGGGTGCGTCGTGCGCCCGATGTCGATTCACATGCAACAGGAGGGTCAGCGTGATCACCGCAACGGACCTCGAGGTCCGCGCCGGGGCGCGCACGCTGCTCTCCACCGAGGGATCGGCGCTTCGGGTCCAGCCGGGGGACCGCATCGGTTTGGTGGGCCGCAACGGCGCGGGCAAGACGACGACGATGCGAATCCTGGCCGGTGAAGGCGAGCCTTACGCCGGATCGATCTCCCGATCGGGTGAGATCGGATATCTGCCGCAGGATCCCCGCGAAGGTGATCTCGACATGCTCGCCCGGGACCGGGTGCTGTCCGCCCGCGGTCTGGACACGCTGCTCGCCGACCTGGAGAAGCAGCAGGTGCTGATGGCCGAGGTGGCCGACGACACGGCCCGTGACAAGGCGGTCCGCCGCTACGGTCAACTCGAGGAACGTTTCGCGGCGCTGGGCGGATACGCGGCCGAGAGCGAGGCCGGCCGTATCTGCGCCAGCCTCGGCTTGCCCGAGCGGGTGCTCACCCAGCCGTTGCGCACGCTGTCGGGTGGTCAGCGGCGCCGGGTGGAGCTGGCGAGGATCCTGTTCGCCGCCAGCGACGGTGCCGGCGGCGGGGCCAGTTCCCAGACCACGCTGCTGCTCGACGAACCGACCAACCACCTCGACGCCGACTCGATCGGCTGGTTGCGGACGTTCCTGCAGAACCACAGCGGCGGACTCGTGGTGATCAGCCACAACGTCGAGTTGCTCGCCGACGTGGTCAACCGGGTGTGGTTCCTCGACGCCGTGCGCGGCGAAGCCGATGTGTACAACATGGGCTGGCAGAAGTACCTCGACGCCCGCGCTACTGACGAAGCGCGCCGCCGCCGCGAGCGCGCCAACGCCGAACGCAAAGCCGCCGCACTGCGCACCCAGGCCGCCAAGATGGGCGCCAAGGCCACCAAAGCCGTTGCCGCACAGAACATGTTGCGTCGCGCGGATCGCATGATGGCCGCGCTGGACGAGGAGCGGGTGGCCGACAAGGTGGCGCGGATCAAGTTCCCCACCCCGGCCGCATGCGGACGTACCCCGCTGGTGGTCAAGGGATTGACCAAGAACTACGGCTCACTGGAGGTGTTCACCGGCGTCGATCTGGCCATCGACCGCGGGTCGCGGGTCGTGGTGCTGGGGCTCAACGGTGCAGGCAAGACCACGCTGCTCCGGCTTCTCGCCGGGGTGGAGACCCCCGATGCGGGTGTGATGGAACCGGGCCATGGCTGCAAGATCGGTTACTTCGCGCAGGAGCACGACACCCTCGACGACCACGCCTCGGTGTGGGAGAACATCCGCCACGCCGCGCCGGACACCGGGGAACAGGACCTGCGCGGTTTGCTGGGCGCCTTCATGTTCACCGGCCCCCAGCTCGAGCAGCCGGCGGGCACGTTGTCCGGTGGCGAGAAAACGCGCCTCGCACTGGCTGGTCTGGTCGCGTCCACCGCCAACGTGCTGTTGCTGGACGAGCCGACGAACAACCTCGATCCGGCTTCCCGCGAACAGGTCCTCGACGCGTTGCGCAGCTACGTCGGGGCGGTGGTGCTCGTCACGCACGACCCGGGCGCCGCCGAAGCCCTCGATCCGCAGCGCGTGGTGCTGCTTCCGGACGGCACCGAGGATTTCTGGTCTGAGCAATACCGCGATCTGATCGAATTGGCCTGACCGTCCCCAGGTGTCAACCCCCCAAGTGCGGGGTATGTGTGTCGAAGCACAGACCCGGGAGGCGTTTGATGAAGAAAACCACCCAGTCCAGGGACCAGTTGCTCACCGAGCTCCGCAGCGCCTACGAGCGCGGAGCCAGCATCAGGAACCTGGCGGCGTCGACCGGTCGGTCGTACGGCTCGGTCCACAGTCTGCTCCGCGAATCGGGTACCACGATGCGCAGCCGCGGCGGTCCCAACCACCGGCGCCGGACGTAGGACCGTTCAGGGCTGGCGCACCGAGTCCTCGACCAGATCGAGTACCGCGCTGAGCTTTTCCGGATCGTCGCCGGAGGCCAGCCGGGCGACCAGCCCATCCAGCACCAATTCGAGATATGTGCGCAGAACGTCGCCGGGGACGTCGTCGCGCAGGCGTCCGGCCTGCTTCTGGCGTCGCAGCCGCTCGGCGGTGGCGGCGGACAACTCCGCTGACCGCTCCGCCCAGCCGCGGCTGAACGCAGGGTCGTTGCGCAGTTTGCGCGCGATCTCCAGCCGGGTGGCCAGCCAGTCGAATTGCTCCGGCGCGGCGAGCAGGTCGCGCATCACCTGGATCAGCCCCTCGCGGGCGGCGACGTCGGCCATCCGCTCGGCGTCCTCGCGGGCCAGCTCGAAGAACAGCGTGTCCTTGTCGCGGAAGTGGTGAAAGATCGCGCCGCGCGACAGCCCGATGGTTTCCTCGAGCCGCCGCACGGTCGCGCTTTCATAGCCGTACTCCGCGAAACACCGCCGGGCGCCGTCGAGGATCTGGCGGCGACGGGCCGCCAGATGATCCTCGGTGACCCTGGGCATGTTTCCGGCGTGTCCGTCTAGGACTTCAACATGTTGCGCAGCACGAACTGCAGGATGCCGCCGTTGCGGTAGTAGTCGGCTTCGCCGGGGGTGTCGATGCGAACGACCCCGTCGAACTCGACCGTCGACCCGTCTTGCTTGGTGGCGGTCACCTTGACCGTCTTGGGCGTCTTGCCGTTGTTGAGTTCTTCGATACCGGCGATGTCGAACACCTCGGTGCCGTCGAGCTTGAGCGACGCCGCCGACTCGCCTTCGGGGAACTGCAGCGGGATGACGCCCATGCCGATCAGGTTCGAGCGGTGGATCCGTTCGAAGGACTCGGCGATCACCGCACGCACGCCGAGCAGCGTGGTGCCCTTGGCCGCCCAGTCGCGCGACGAGCCCGATCCATACTCCTTGCCGCCGAGCACGACCAGCGGGATGCCGGCCTTCTCGTAGTTCTGCGCGGCGTCGTAGATGAAGGCCTGCGGTCCGCCCTCCTGGGTGAAGTCACGGGTGTAGCCACCGGAGACGTCGTCGAGCAACTGGTTGCGCAACCGGATGTTGGCGAACGTCCCGCGGATCATCACCTCGTGGTTGCCGCGTCGCGAGCCGTATGAGTTGAAGTCCTTCTGTTCGACGCCGTTGGCCTCCAGGTACTGCGCCGCCGGTGTGCCCTTCTTGATGCTGCCGGCCGGCGAGATGTGGTCGGTGGTGACCGAATCGCCAAGCAGGGCCAGCACTCTGGCGCCCTTGATGTCGGAGACGGGCTCCGGCTCGGCGGGCATGCCGTCGAAGTACGGAGGCTTGCGGACATAGGTCGAGTCCGAATCCCATTCGAAGGTCTTGCCTTCGGGGGTGGGCAGATTACGCCACCGCTCGTCGCCCTTGAAGACGTCGGCGTAGTTCTTGGTGAACATCTCCTGGTTGATGGCCGATGCAATGGTGTCGGAGATGTCCTTGGGCGAGGGCCAGATGTCCTTGAGGAAGACGTCGTTGCCGTCGGAGTCCTGGCCCAGCGGATCTGCCTCGAAGTCGAAGTCCATGGTGCCGGCCAGTGCGTAGGCGATCACCAGCGGCGGGGAGGCGAGGTAGTTCATCTTCACATCGGGGGAGATGCGGCCTTCGAAGTTGCGGTTGCCCGACAGCACCGCGGTCACGGTCAGGTCTTCGTCGTTGACGGCCTTGGAGATCTCCTCCGGCAGCGGACCGGTGTTGCCGATGCACGTGGTGCAGCCGTATCCGACGAGATAGAAGCCCAGCTTCTCCAGGTACGGCCACAGGCCGGCTTTGTCGTAGTAGTCGCTGACCACCTGCGAGCCGGGTGCCATCGAGGTCTTGACCCACGGCTTGGTGGACAGGCCCTTCTCGACGGCGTTGCGGGCCAGCAGCGCCGCGCCCAGCATCACCGACGGGTTGGAGGTGTTGGTGCAGGAGGTGATGGCTGCGACGACCACCGCACCGTGATCGAGGACGAACTCGCCGCGTTCGGCGGAGCTCACCTTGACCGGCTTGGTGGGACGACCTTCGGAGCCGTTGGCCGCCGATGCCACGTCGACGGCGTCGTCGTCGGCGAACGACAGTGACACCGAGTCGCTGGCCGGGAACGACTCGTCGACGGCTTCGTCGAGCTTCGTCTCGGGGGCGGGGTGGTTCTCTTCGACGTAGTTGTGGATGTCCTTGCGGAACGCGTTCTTGGCGTCGGAGAGCTCGATACGGTCCTGCGGGCGCTTCGGGCCCGCGATGGATGGCACGACGTCGCCCAGATCGAGTTCGAGGTACTCGGAGAACTCGGGCTCGCGGCTCGGGTCGTGCCACATCCCCTGCGCCTTGGCGTAGGCCTCCACCAGCGCCAGCTGGTCCTCGTCGCGGCCCGTCAGCCGCAGATAGTCGATGGTGACCTCATCGATCGGGAAAATCGCTGCGGTGGAACCGAACTCCGGGCTCATGTTGCCCAGCGTGGCGCGGTTGGCCAGCGGCACCTCGGCCACGCCCTCACCGTAGAACTCGACGAACTTGCCGACCACGCCGTGCTTGCGGAGCATGTCGGTGACGGTCAGCACGACGTCGGTGGCGGTTACGCCGGGCTTGATCTCCCCGGTCAGCTTGAAGCCGACGACGCGGGGGATGAGCATGGAGACCGGCTGGCCGAGCATCGCCGCCTCGGCCTCGATGCCGCCGACACCCCAGCCGAGCACGCCGAGGCCGTTGACCATCGTGGTGTGGCTGTCGGTGCCGACACAGGTGTCGGGGTAGGCCACCTTGGTGCCGTCGCTCTCGCGGACCATGACGGTGCGAGCCAGGTACTCGATGTTGACCTGATGCACGATGCCGGTGCCGGGGGGGACGACCTTGAAGTCGTCGAAGGCGCCCTGGCCCCAGCGCAGAAACTGGTAGCGCTCGCCGTTGCGCTCGTACTCGATCTCGACGTTGCGTTCGAACGCGTCGGCGCTGCCGAAGACGTCCACGATGACGGAGTGGTCGATCACGAGCTCAGCGGGGGCCAGCGGATTCACCTTGTCGATGTCCCCGCCCAGGTCACCGACCGCCTCGCGCATGGTGGCCAGGTCGACGATGCAGGGCACGCCGGTGAAGTCCTGCATGACCACGCGGGCCGGCGTGAACTGGATCTCGATGCTCGGGTCGGCCGACGCGTCCCAATTGGCGATCGCGTCGATGTGGTCCTTGGTGACGTTGGCGCCGTCTTCGGTGCGCAGCAGGTTCTCCGCGAGCACCTTGAGGCTGTAGGGAAGTTTCTCCGTCCCGGGAACGGCGTCGAGGCGGTAGATCTCGTAACTGTGGTCCCCCACCTCGAGCGTGTCGCGTGCTCCGAACGAGTTCACGGATGAATTCTTGGTGCTCACATCAACTCCCGGCTGTATTCATCGCCGCGACGGGCTGTGTCGGCGGCGTCCGTCACCCTAACAGTACGCTTGTCCTGTAAGTAATCCCAGGGTGCCTCCAGTGTTGTCGCTGACCGCTGGCGGTGCCAGTCCTGGCCGCTCCTGGGTTACCCAGAATCGCCGCCGACCGTGTCGGCGTCACCTCGGAGGCCGGGTCGGCTACCGTGCTCGTGTGACCGAAGCTCAGTTCGTCGGGTTTCTGCCGGGCTACATCCCGCCTGAGATCGACATGGACCGGGTGCAGAGCGATGTCGCCGACGACGGTATCAGCGTCGCGCCGGCGTATCAGGCCGACATTCCCGCGCTGCGCCAGGTCGTCGAAGACGCCCGCGAACAGGGGATCGACCTCAAGATCGTGGCGATCGACGTCAACCCTCCGATCGACACGCCGCTTCGTGACATCGCCACCGAGGTGGGGATGGCGAACCCCGGTTCGACGGTGCTGGCGATGAGCCCCTCGTACGCCGGGACCTACAGCACCGACTTCGATCGGGTCACGCTCGAGGCCGGTGAGGACCTGGCCGAGACCGGCAACCCGGTGCAGTCGTCGACCAATTTCGTCGGCGAGTTGACCGATTCTCACTTTGCGTGGACGCCATTCACCATTGTGGTCATTTTCGTAACCGTGCTGGCCGTCGTGGCCACCCGCATGCTGCAGAAATGGGGCAAACGGGCAACCGGGTCGAAGGCAGCGTCCACCAGCGTCGATTGACGGGTTCCGCGCCCTGCGCAAATTCAAACATCACCGTTTGATAACGCGAAATGCAATTACATTGTTGTAATTCGTTACTAAAGTTTCTTTAGCGTCAGATGTGACGTACGGTGCAATCGGTGCTTGATGTTGCAGTAGTGCTTCGTGTTACTTCTGTGATCTTTGTGCTCACTGTGCTCGAGCGCCCGAGAATCTTCCGACACGTTCGCGTGGAGCATTAGGAGACTTGAGTCGGATGAGACGCACCCCTGGCGCCCCCGCTTCGCGGCTGTGTGCGGTGTCCCTGGCGTTCGGCATGGTCGTGACCGTGCCGAATCTGGGGCCCAGCCTGGCACTGGCCCAGCCCGCAAGCTCAGACAGCTTGGCCGAGCTCGTCACCGAGGTGGCCACCGTCAACCAGAAGCTGCAGGATCTCGGAGCAGCGATCCAGTCGCAGCAGGAGAGTGTCAACAAGGCGATTCTGGAGGTCAAGACCGCGCGGGACACCGCCGCGGAGGCACAGCAGGAAGTCGACGCCAGCACCCAGCGCGTCGAGCAGGCCAACAGTGCCATCACCGACGCCCAGAAGCGATTCGACACCTTCGCGGCCGCGATGTACGTCAACGGCCCGTCGAGTTCCTACCTGACGGCCTCCGATCCTGTCGACATCCTCAACACCGCCGCGGCCGGCGAGACGCTGGCGATCAGCTCCCGCCGGGTGATGACCGAGCTGCAGAGCGCCCGCGTCGAACAGGTCAACAAGGAGTCCGCGGCGCGCCTCGCGAAGCAGCAGGCCGACGCGGCCGTTTCGGCGGCCGAGGCCAGCCAGCAGGACGCGGTCGACGCGCTGACCGGCGCCCAGGAGACGTTCAAGTCCCAGCAGGCCGAACTCGACCGTCTCACCGCCGAACGTCAGCAGGCCCAGGCGAAACTGGCCGAGGCCCGGACACTGGCCGCGCCCAGCAGCCCGACCGGGGCCGGTCGGCCCGCCGCGGCACCCGGGTCCTCCTCGTCGGGCGCGCCGGCGCCGGCCAAGCCCGGCGCGGCCAACCCGAACTGGGACGTCGACCCGGCGACCGGTAACCGTGAGACCGCCTGGGACATGACGTTGCCGCAGATCCCGAGCGCATTCGTCAGCGGCGATCCGATCCAGATCATCAACGCGGTGATCAAGATCATCACGACGTCGCTCGAGATCACCCAGAACCTGGGTCGCAAGTTCCTGCAGAGCCTCGGCCTGTTGCCGACCGAAACCGGCATCACCAACGGCGCCATCCCGGCCGTCGCCGGCCCCCAGGCCACCGAGTTGGTGATCAGGCGCGGCATGTCGCAGCTGGGCGTGCCGTACTCGTGGGGCGGCGGCAACGCCGCAGGGCCCAGCCGCGGCATCGATCACGGCGCCGGAACCGTCGGGTTCGACTGCTCGGGCCTGATGCTGTACATGTTCGCCGGCGTCGGCATCAAGCTCGACCATTACTCGGGCTCGCAGTACAACGCGGGCCGCAAGATCCCGTCCTCACAGATGCGCCGCGGCGACATGATCTTCTACGGCCCCAACGCCAGCCAGCACGTGGCGATGTACCTCGGCGACGGCAAGATGCTCGAGGCGCCCTACACCGGTTCGGTCGTCAAGATCTCGCCGGTCCGTACCAGCGGCATGACCCCCTTCGTCACCCGAATGATCGAGTGGTGATCCCCGTGCGCCGCCTGCTCATCGCTGTCGTGGCCGTCGCCGGTGTCGCGTTCGGCCCGATCGCTCCCGCCTCCGCCCAGCCCGCGGCCGGTCAGTGGGACCCCACGCTGCCCAAGCTCATCAGTGCGGGCGCCCCGGGGGACCCGCTGGCCATCGCCAACGCCTCGCTGGCCGCCACCGCGCAGGCAACCGAGGTCACCATGAACCTCGGGCGCAAGTTCCTGCAGACCATCGGTCTGGTGCCGGCCGATGCGCCGGCGAGTGTGGCGCCGGGAACCGTGCGCGGTCCGGCCGCCATCGAATACGCCATCCGGCGCGGCGGCAGCCAGATGGGTGTGCCCTATTCCTGGGGAGGCGGCAAGCCCAGCGGTCCCAGCACCGGGGTCGACTCCGGCGCCAACACCGTCGGATTCGACTGTTCCGGATTCACCCAGTTCTCCTACGCCGGGGTGGGCGTGTTGATCCCGAAGTACTCCGGCGATCAGTACAACACCGGCCGCAAGGTGCCCGTCTCGCAAGCCAAGCGGGGAGACCTGCTGTTCTGGGGACCCGGCGGCAGCCAGCACGTGGCGATGTACCTCGGCGGCGGAAAGATGCTCGAGTCGGCCAGCAGTGCGGGCCGGGTGACCGTGAGCCCGGTGCGGACGGCAGGCCTGCAGCCCTACGCGGTGCGCGTCATCGAAACCTGAGACGGCCGCGCGTCGGTCACCCTGCGGCGACCGCGGGTCGGTCAACCTGAGTGTGGCCTGAGTTAAAGCTGAGCACCATTGGTGAATGGCTGGGGTACGGCCCGGCTCGCCATGGGCGGCGTCGACGGATTCCGAACCGCCTGGAATAGTTGACGGCGAGCACGGTGCCACAACGGGCCCGTGCCGCACAGACCTGTAGGTACTGCGCTTGTGGAAGGAAGTTTGATGACCGCACCGAGTGGGCCGCCGCAGGGCTCTGGAGGATTTCCCGGGCAGGCCCCGGCACCCGGCTACTCCCCGGGTGCGCATGCCGCACCGAGCACCGGACAGTCGGGTTCGTCAGGCACCAACGGCGGCATGCAGCACGAGGTGCACACGCTCGAGCGCGCCATCTTCGAGGTCAAGCGGATCATCGTCGGTCAGGACCAACTGGTCGAGCGGATGCTCGTCGGTCTGCTGGCCAAGGGGCACGTTCTGCTCGAAGGTGTCCCCGGGGTCGCCAAGACGTTGGCGGTCGAAACCTTCGCCAAGGTCGTCGGCGGCACGTTCGCCCGCATCCAGTTCACTCCCGACCTGGTGCCCACCGACATCGTCGGCACCCGGATCTACCGTCAGGGCAAGGAGGAGTTCGACATCGAGCTCGGCCCCTGCGTGGTGAACTTCCTGCTGGCCGACGAGATCAACCGCGCGCCGGCGAAGGTGCAGTCCGCGCTGCTCGAGATCATGGCCGAACGCAAGATCTCCATCGGCGGCAAGACGTTCCCGCTGCCCAGTCCGTTCCTGGTCATGGCCACGCAGAACCCCATCGAGCAGGAGGGCGTCTATCAGCTGCCCGAGGCGCAGCGCGACCGCTTCCTGTTCAAGCTCAACGTGGGCTACCCCTCGCCGGAGGAAGAGCGCGAGATCATCTACCGGATGGGCGTGAAGCCGCCGGAACCCAAGCAGATCCTCAACACCGGTGATCTGCTGCGGCTGCAGGAGACCGCGGCCAACAATTTCGTCCACCACGCGCTGGTCGACTACGTGGTGCGGATCGTCACCGCCACCCGTGAGCCGGAGAAGTTCGGGATGCCCGACGCCAAGGCGTGGATCGCCTACGGCGCCTCACCGCGTGCGTCGCTGGGCATCATCGCGGCGGCCCGGGCGCTGGCCCTGGTGCGCGGTCGCGACTACGTCATCCCGCAGGACGTCGTCGAGATCATCCCCGATGTGCTGCGACACCGGCTGGTGCTCACCTACGACGCGCTCGCCGACGAAGTGTCCTCGGAGACGGTGATCAACCGGATCATGCAGACCGTGGCACTTCCTCAGGTGAACGCCATTCCGCAGCAAGGTCCGTCCGCTTCGCCCGGGGTTCCCGCCGCCGCGGCGGCGGGCGGGCGCTGAGCATGCGTAGGCGGCTCACGCGGTGACGGCTCCTCCAGATCCCTCTAGTCCCTCTGGTTCCACCAACTCCACTCGTTCCATCGACCTGCCCTCTCTGCAGCGCGGGGAGATCCGGGACCCGGCACTGACCGCGGCCCTGCGCAAGCTCGAGTTGACGGTGCGCCGGAAATTGGACGGCGTGCTGCACGGGGACCACCTCGGTCTGCTGCCCGGGCCCGGAACAGAACCGGGCGAGTCCCGCAGCTACCAGCCCGGCGACGACGTGCGTCGCATGGACTGGTCGGTGACCGCGAGGACGACCCAACCCCACGTGCGGCAGATGATCGCCGACCGTGAGCTGGAGACGTGGCTGGTGGTCGACGTGTCCGCCAGCCTGGACTTCGGTACGACCGGCTGTGAGAAGCGTGATCTGGCCGTCGCCGCGGCGGCCTCGATCGCCTTCCTCAACAGCGGCGGCGGCAACCGGCTCGGCGCGATCATCTCCAACGGTGACACCATGCGCCGGGTGCCCGCCCTGTCCGGCCGGATGCATGAGCAGGAATTGTTGCGCGCCATCGCGACCACCCCCCGGGCCCCGATGGGTACCCGGGGTGACCTCGCCGCGGCGATCGATGCGCTGCGCCGGCCCGAACGTCGACGTGGAATGGCCGTGATCATCAGCGATTTCCTGGGCCCGATCGACTGGATGCGTCCGCTGCGCGCCATCTCGGGTCGCCACGAGGTGCTGGGGATCGAGATCCTCGATCCCCGTGACATCGAGCTGCCGCCGGTCGGAGACGTGATCCTGCAGGACACCGAGACCGGGCGCACCCGCGAGTTCACCATCGACGAACAGCTGCGCAGCGACTTCGAGCGGGCCGCCGCCGCACACCGCGCCGAGGTGGCGCGCACGCTGAGGCGTTGTGACGCCCCGCTGCTGACGCTGCGCACCGATCGAGACTGGATCGCGGACGTGGTGCGCTTCGTCGCGAGCCGGCGCCGCGGTGCCCTGGCCTCGGCGCGATGACCAACGAAATGACAACTAGCACATGACCTTACCGTTTTTCGGCCCGATGTCGCTGACGGGCTTCGAGCATCCCTGGTTCTTCCTGTTCCTCCTGGTCGTCATCGGGCTGATCGCGCTCTACGTCATCGTGCAGATGGCGCGCCAGAAGCGCATGCTGCGATTCGCCAACATGGAGCTGCTGGAAAGTGTTGCCCCGCAGCGTCCCAGCCGTTGGCGTCACCTGCCTGCGGTGCTCCTCGTGTCCTCGATGGTGTTGTTCACCATCGCGATGGCCGGCCCGACCCACGACGTGCGTATCCCCCGTAACCGCGCGGTGGTGATGCTGGTGATCGACGTGTCGCAGTCGATGCGCGCCACCGACGTGTCGCCCAACCGGCTGGTGGCCGCCCAGGAAGCCGCCAAGCAGTTCGCCGACCAGTTGACCCCCGGCATCAACCTCGGTTTGATCTCCTACGCCGGCACCGCCACGGTTCTCGTCTCGCCGACCACCAACCGCGAGGCCACCAAGAACGCCATCGACAAGTTGCAGCTGGCCGACCGCACGGCGACCGGTGAGGGAGTGTTCACCGCGCTGCAGGCCATCGCGACGGTGGGAGCCGTCATCGGTGGCGGCGACGAACCGCCGCCGGCGCGCATCGTGCTGATGTCCGACGGCAAGGAAACCGTCCCGTCGAA
Source organism: uncultured Mycolicibacterium sp. (assembly GCA_964000695.1). Lineage (GTDB taxonomy): Bacteria > Actinomycetota > Actinomycetes > Mycobacteriales > Mycobacteriaceae > Mycobacterium. The sequence goes on from CAXEZH010000384.1 coordinate 23,036, forward strand.
TCCGGACAACCCCAAAGGGGCCTACACCGCGGCCCGCACCGCCAAGGATCAGGGCGTGCCGATCTCGACGGTGTCGTTCGGCACGCCGTACGGGTACGTCGAGATCAACGAGCAGCGCCAGCCGGTGCCCGTCGACGACGAGATGCTCGCCAAGATCGCCGAGCTCTCTGGCGGCGAGGCGTTCACCGCGTCCAGCCTCGAGCAGCTCAAACAGGTGTTCAGCAACCTGCAGGAGCAGATCGGCTACGAAACCATCAAAGGTGATGCGAGCGTGGGCTGGCTGCGGCTGGGTGCACTGGTACTGGCCGGTGCCGCCCTGGGTGCGCTGCTGATCAACCGTCGGTTGCCCAACTAGTAGCCGAGCTCGCCGACCTTGATTTCGGATCCGTGCAGTCCACGCACTAAGTTGGCGGCATGACCGACACCTCCGGAGCCGCTCAGGCGGAGACAGCGAACGCCGTCGCCGAACCCACCGACACCGGCCGGCCGGCTTTTGTGTCGCGGTCTGTGCTGGTCACCGGCGGCAACCGGGGGATCGGACTGGCCATCGCGCAGCGACTCGCCGCTGACGGCCACAAGGTCGCGGTCACCCACCGCGGGTCCGGTGCCCCGGACGGATTGTTCGGCGTGCAGTGTGACGTCACCGACAGCGATGCCGTCGACCGCGCGTTCACCGAGGTCGAGGAGCACCAGGGCCCGGTCGAGGTGCTGGTTTCCAACGCGGGTATCTCTGCGGATGCCTTCCTGATGCGGATGACCGAGGAACGGTTTCAGAAGGTCATCGACGCCAACCTGACCGGGGCTTTCCGGGTGACCCAGCGCGCGTCGCGCACCATGCAACGCAAGCGCTTCGGCCGCATCATCTATGTGGGGTCGGTCTCGGGCATGTGGGGCATCGGTAATCAGGCCAATTACGCGGCCTCCAAGGCCGGACTGATCGGGATGGCGCGCTCGATCTCCCGGGAGCTGTCCAAGGCCAACGTCACCGCCAACGTGGTGGCCCCCGGCTACATCGACACCGAGATGACCCGTGCGCTCGACGAGCGAATCCAGCAGGGAGCGCTGGATTTCATCCCGGCCAAGCGGGTCGGGACCGCCGCCGACGTGGCGGGTGTCGTCAGTTTCCTGGCCTCAGAAGACGCCAACTACATTGCCGGCGCGGTGATCCCGGTCGACGGCGGCATGGGTATGGGCCACTAGCGAGGCCTCAGCGGCCCTGACATAGATAAGGACGATCACATGACTGGCATTCTCGAGGGCAAGCGCATCCTCGTCACCGGCATCATCACCGATTCGTCGATCGCGTTCTACATCGCCAAGGTGGCCCAGGAGGCCGGTGCCGAACTGGTGCTGACCGGGTTCGACCGGATGAAGCTGATCCGGCGGATCTGCGACCGGCTGCCGAATCCGGCGCCGCTGCTGGAGCTCGACGTGCAGAACACCGAGCACCTCGACACGCTGGCCGACCGGATCACCGCCGAGATCGGTGAAGGCAACAAGCTCGACGGCGTCGTGCATTCGATCGGTTTCATGCCGCAGACCGGCATGGGCATCAACCCGTTCTTCGACGCGCCCTACGAGGACGTCGCCAAAGGCATCCACATCTCGGCCTACTCCTACGCCTCGCTGGCCAAAGCGGTGCTGCCGATCATGAATCCCGGCGGCGGCATCGTCGGCATGGACTTCGACCCGACCCGCGCAATGCCGGCCTACAACTGGATGACGGTGGCCAAGAGCGCGCTGGAATCGGTGAACCGCTTCGTCGCCCGCGAGGCCGGCCAGGTCGGCGTCCGCTCCAATCTCGTTGCCGCCGGACCGATCCGGACTCTGGCGATGAGCGCCATCGTCGGCGGCGCGCTCGGTGAGGAGGCCGGGGCGCAGATGCAGCTGCTCGAAGAGGGCTGGGACCAGCGTGCGCCGCTGGGCTGGAACATGAAGGATCCCACACCGGTGGCCAAGACGGTGTGTGCGCTGATGTCGGACTGGCTGCCGGCGACCACGGGCACCGTGATCTACGCCGACGGCGGAGCCAGCACCCAGTTGTTGTGACCATGGAGTTCGACGCGCTGTTGCTGCTGTCCTTCGGTGGTCCCGAGGGGCCCGACCAGGTGATGCCGTTCTTGGAGAACGTCACTCGCGGCCGCGGCATCCCGCGGGAGCGGCTGGAGTCGGTGGCCGAGCATTACCTGCATTTCGGCGGGGTCTCGCCGATCAACGGGATCAACCGTGCGCTCATCGCCGAGATCGAGGCCGAGCTGGCCCGCCGCGGCCGCCGGATACCGGTCTACTTCGGCAACCGCAACTGGGAGCCCTACGTCGAAGACACCGTCACGCAGATGCGCGACAACGGCATCGAACGCGCAGCGGTCTTCACCACCTCGGCGTGGGGTGGTTACTCGGGCTGCACGCAGTACCAGGAGGACATCGCACGCGGCCGCGCGGCCGCCGGGGCGGGGGCACCGGAGCTGGTCAAGCTGCGCCAGTACTTCGACCATCCGCTGTTGGTCGAGATGTTCGCCGACGCGATCCGCGACGCCGCCGCCACATTGCCCGCCGAACTGCGTGACGAGGCCCGCCTGGTCTTCACCGCGCACTCGATCCCGCTGCGCGCGGCCGACCGGTGCGGCCCCGACCTCTACGAACGCCAGGTCGGCTACACCTGCCGGCTGGTGGCCGCGGCCGCGGGCTACCTCGACTACGACCACGTCTGGCAGTCCCGCTCGGGACCGCCGCAGGTGCCGTGGCTCGAGCCGGACGTCGGTGACCATCTCGAGGCGTTACAGCGCGCGGGCACCTCAGCGGTGATCGTGTGTCCGGTCGGGTTCGTCGCCGACCACATCGAGGTGGTGTGGGACCTGGACAACGAACTGGCCGAGCAGGCCGCGCAGGCGGGAATCGCGTTCGCGCGGGCCTCCACGCCGAACGCCCAGACCCGCTTCGCCCAGCTGGCGATCGACCTGCTCGACGAGATGCGGACGGATGCCCCGGCGGCTCGGGTCACCGGGCCGCAGCCGGTACCCGGCTACGGCTGCAGTGTCAACGGTGCGGTGTGCACCCCGGACTGCGAGGCCTGACGAGCGCCCAAATCTCAACGACGCCAGGCGGAATGCAGGATCGCCTCGACGGCGGCCAGCCGCGCCGAGCGGACCACCGCGGTCAGCGGACGCAGTGCGTCGCTGGCGACTTGGACCTCCGAGGAACTCTGCAGGCCGCTCGGGATCAACCCGGAGCTGACGGTGATGATCGCGTCCACGTGCGCGGCGTTCTCCAACACCCGCACCGCGCGCGCCGGCGCATGGTCGGGCACGCGGTGGGCGAGAGTGGAGTCGAGGACCTGCTCGACGAGCCGGCGGGGGTCGCCGATGTCACCGCCGGACGCGCCTGCCCGCAACGCGCCGAGCGCGTCGGCCGCCGAGCGCACCGCGTCGCGCAGGGCGTACTCGGCCTCGCCGAGATCGAAGTACTCGACGATGACGGGGCCGGGCAGCGAGTACACCGTCCACGACAGGCCACTGGGTTCGGGGTCGAAGACGTCGGGATCGAACATGTCGGTGCCCAGGTCGGTCTCGGGGAAGCCGTCGGGGTACTCGAAGTCGGGGACGAGACCGACGAGCGCTTCGGGCGGACCGACGAGAACCGCCTCACCGGCGGCGATGGCGTCGCGCCCGAACTGGGTGCCGGGCGGCAGGCCCCGGACGTCGCCGGGTACGGGCAGCGCCAGCGAGATCGCCGGCTGCGTGCCGGTGGCCCGGGCCGCGGTGCGCATGGTCTGCAGCAGCGACACCGCACCCGGATCGTCGAGGTCGGGCCACGACAAGCCGGTGCGCTCCGCCGCAGCGGAGTCGTACGCCGTGACCGAATGCCTTGGCGTCCACAGAGATAACGCGTCCAGGACGTCGTCAGGCGCGGCGGCGCCGGCCAGCCACGAATTGGCCCACACCGAAAGCGAAACACTGGGACACCACATGATGGCAGCAGTGTAGTTGTTCGATGCTGGCCCGGTCGGTCGCGCGATAGGCTGGCGGTATGCCTGTTGCGCTGATCTGGCTGATCGCGGCCCTGGCGTTGGCCGGCGCCGAGGCGCTGACCGGCGATCTGTTCCTGCTCATGCTCAGCGGCGGTGCATTGGCGGCCGCCGGGTCGGCGTGGGTGCTGGACTGGCCGATCTGGGCCGACGGACTGGTGTTCCTGCTGGTGTCGGTGCTGCTGTTGGTCGGCGTCCGGCCGGCGCTGAGGCGACGGATGCAATCCGGTCAGGGTCTGCCTGAGCCGGCCCGCGCCCTGGAAGGCAAGAACGCGTTGGTGCTCGGCCGCGTCGCGCGCCACGAAGGCCAGGTGAAACTCGAGGGTGAGGTCTGGACCGCGCGGCCGCTCAACGAGAACGATGTGTACGAACCCGGCGACCAGGTCCTGGTCGTGAAGATCGACGGCGCCACCGCGGTGGTGTCGAAGATCGCCTGAGAAGTTCGGCGAGGGAAGGAGCCCCATCATGGACGGCCCCATCGCAGGATTGGTCCTGCTGGCTGTGCTGGTCGTGTTCGCCGTGATCGTGGTCGCCAAGTCGGTGGCCCTGATCCCACAGGCCGAGGCGGCCGTGATCGAGCGACTCGGCCGCTACAGCAAGACCGTGTCCGGCCAGCTGACGTTGCTGTTGCCGTTCGTCGACAAGATCCGGGCCCGGGTCGATCTGCGCGAGCGGGTGGTGTCCTTCCCGCCGCAGCCCGTCATCACCGAAGACAACCTCACGGTGCAGATCGACACCGTCGTCTACTTCCAGGTCACCAACCCGCAGGCCGCGGTGTACCAGATCAGCAACTACATCGTCGGTGTGGAGCAGTTGACCACCACGACGCTGCGCAACCTGGTCGGCGGGATGACGCTGGAGCAGACGCTGACGTCCCGCGACCAGATCAACACCGCGTTGCGCGGGGTGCTCGACGAGGCCACCAACCGGTGGGGGCTGCGGGTGGCCCGGGTCGAGCTGCGCAGCATCGATCCGCCGCCCTCCATCCAGGATTCGATGGAAAAGCAGATGCGCGCCGACCGGGAGAAGCGCGCGATGATCCTGACCGCAGAGGGCCATCGCGAATCGGCGATCAAGCAGGCCGAAGGCGAGAAGCAGGCCGCCATCCTGTCCGCCGAGGGCGCCAAGCAGGCCGCGATCCTGACCGCCGAGGCCGACCGCCAGTCCCGCATGCTGCGGGCACAAGGTGAACGCGCCGCGGCCTACCTGCAGGCTCAGGGCCAGGCCAAGGCGATCGAGAAGACGTTCGCCGCGATCAAGGCGGGTCGGCCCACCCCGGAGCTGCTGGCCTACCAGTACCTGCAGACGCTGCCGAAGATGGCCGAAGGCGACGCCAACAAGGTGTGGGTGGTGCCCAGCGACTTCGGTACCGCGCTGCAGGGCTTCACCAAGCTGCTCGGCGCGCCCGGCGAGGACGGGGTGTTCCGCTGGACACCGCCGCCGGTCGAGGACGATCTGGCCCGTCCGGAGGACGACAGCGAGGCCGTCGCCGACTGGTTTTCCACCGAGACCGATCCGGCGATCGCGCAGGCGGTGGCCAAGGCTGAGGCGGAGGCCCGTTCACCGGTGGAAGGTCCGGGGCTGCTCTCGTCGGCGCCACGGAACCCGCAACTGGGCTCGACCCCGTCGGGGGAGAATCAGTGAGCGCGCTGACCTCCCGACGTGCCTACCTGGCGCTGGCCGTGCTCCAGGCGGCCGACGCAGCGGCGTGCGTCGGGCCCGTGGCGCCGGTGAAGAAGGCGTTCGACGATGTCGGCCTCCCGGAGGAACTGCGCCCGCTCATCCCGGTCGTCAAGGCCGCGAGCGCGGTGGGCCTGCTGTCGGTGGTGCGTTTCCCCGCACTGGCCCGCCTGACGACGTTCATGTTGACGGTGTACTTCGTGCTGGCTGTCGGATCGCACCTGCGAGTTCGCGACTTCAGCCCCAACCTGATCGCGGCGTCGGCGTTCCTGGCGCTCTTCGGCACGATGACCGTCGAGGGCCCCGACCTCAGGGGACGCTGACGGCGTCCTCGGCGCGGCGGTGCCGGCGTATCTCGTAGGCCAAGCCGGCCACGCCGACGCCGGCGGTGCACAGCGAGACGGCGAGTAGCAGCGGGCTCACCCGACCCGTGAGAGCGTCGCCGAGAATCACGACCGCTGCGGTGCCGGGGAGCACGCCGAACAGGGTCGCCAAGGTGTAGGGCAGGACCCGAACCGACGACGCACCCGCGGCGTAGTTCAGCACGGAGAACGGCACCGCCGGGATCAGCCTGGTCGCCAGCACCACCGGCCAACCACGTTCCCGCAACCGCGCGTCGACGGCGTCGATTCTGGGGTGCCGGACCAGGCTGCTGACCTGCCACCCGGCGGAGCGCACCACGAACAGCGCGATCAGTGCCGACAGCGTGCTCGCAGCCACGGCGATCGGGATCCCCAGCACCGGACCGAACAGCAGCCCCGCGGCCAGCGTGAAGGCGGTGCGCGGGAACGGGAACACCGTCACCGCCACGTGGGCGGCGAAGAACGCCAACGGAAACCACGCACCGACCGAGGTCGCCCAGTCGCGCAGCTGAACGGCGGACGGGATCGGCACCAGCAGCGCAACTGCGACGAGAATCACAATTGCGCACAACACCGCCACGAGCCTGCCGCGGGGGATGGTCGCCAGGGTGCCGAAAAACGCGGCGCGGGCGGTGCGCAGCGTTCTGACGACGGATTTCACGCTTTCCAAGAGTACGGGTGTGCGCGCTCACCGGCTGAAATGTCGCAGTGTGGACTCTGCACACCGGCGTGCGCTGATGTGACGCCCATCATTTAGCCTGATGGCTGTGCAGACACCCAGCGCCGGCTCTGCCGGGGTAGCAGACTCCGATCTGGACCGATGGCGCTCCGCAGTTGCGGGCGTTCTGGCGAAGTCCACGAAGCGGGACCCCGCCGATCTGGGCGCCCAGCCGGAGCGGCTGCTCGATTCGGACACCTACGACGGTTTCCCGATCCGGCCCCTGTACACCGGCGCCGACGAGCTGGCTGAACCAGCCCTCCCCGGGCACTGGCCCTACGTGCGGGGCGGCGACGCACTGCGTGACGTGAAGGCCGGGTGGAAGGTCGCCGACGTCTACCCGGCGGCCAACGCGGGCGTCGCCGAGGTCAACGGGTCGATTCTGCTGGGGCTGACCGAGGGCATCAGTGCACTGGTGTTGCGCGTCGGCAGCGGTGACGCCGGCGACGCGGTGGCCCCCGCCGATCTCGAGCGCCTGCTCGACGGCGTGTACCTCGACCTCGTCCCCATCGTGGTCGAGCCGGTCGGTGACGCGTTCCGTTCCGCCGCGGACGCCGTGCTGGCCCTGGTGACCGGACTCGATGACGAACAGCGGTCCAGGCTTTCGATCGACCTGGGCGCCGATCCGCTCGTCGCGCCACTGGCCGGCCGGGCCGCGCCCGACCTCGAGGACGTCGTCGCGACAGCGACGAAGGCCAGCACCTACGACGGCCACGTGCGAACAGTCACCGTGGACGGACCGGTGTTCCACAACCTGGGCGCCAACGCCGCCTGGGAGCTCGGCGCCGCGATCGCCGCGGGTGTGTCGTGTGTGCGCCATCTGGTCGAGGGCGGTCTGTCGGTTCCGGCTGCGCTGGGACAGGTCGCGTTCCGGTTCGCCGTCGACGACGACCAGTTCACCTCGATCGCAAAACTGCGTGCCGCGCGCCAGATCTGGGCCCGCGTGGCTGAGGTGGTGGTGGGGGAGCGTGACGCCGGGGCAGCGAGCGTTCACGTCACCACATCGCTGCCGATGATGTCGCAGCGGGACCCGTGGGTGAACATGCTGCGCACGACGGTCGCGGCCTTCGCCGCAGCTGTCGGTGGCGCCGACACCGTGCAGGTGCATCCCTTCGACGTGGCGATCGACGGCGGCTTTCCCGGTACCGCACGCAGTTTCGCGCGTCGCATCGCCCGCAACACCCAGCTGTTGCTGCTCGAGGAATCCCACATCGGCCGCGTGCTCGATCCTGCCGGCGGATCGTGGTTCGTCGAGGACCTCACCAGCCAGCTCGCCGAGCAGGCGTGGTCGCACTTCCAACAGATCGAGGCGCAGGGCGGTTTCGAGGCGGCGCGCGAGCACATCCTGGCAGCGATCGCCGAGGTCGCCGAGCGCCGAGCCGGCGACATCGCGCATCGCCGGACGGCGCTGACCGGGGTGAACGAGTATCCAGATCTCGCCGAAGTCCCTCTGCCGCAGGGCGATCCGCTGCCGCACGTCCGGCGCTACGCGGCCGACTTCGAAGCCCTGCGGGATCGCTCGGATGCGCACCTGCAGACCACCGGGGCGCGGCCGACGGCTCTGCTGTTGCCGCTCGGCCCGCTGGCCGAGCACAACATCCGGGCCACCTTCGCCGTGAATCTGTTGGCCTCGGGCGGGATCGAAGCGGTCAACCCCGGTCCACTCACCGCCGACGGCGTCGGTGCCGCGGTCGCCGATACCGCGTCCACCGAGGTCGCCGTCATCTGCGGCACCGACGCCCGCTACTCCGAGGAGGCCGGCGCTGTCGTCGACGCGGCGAGGGCGGCCGGGGTGCGCCACGTTCTGCTGGCCGGACCGGAGAAGGTTGTCGCGGAGGCGGATTCGAAGCCCGACGGATACCTGACCATGAAGATCGACGCGGTCAGCACCCTGTCGGACCTGCTGACCCGATTGGGGGCCTGAGGTGACTGCGACACAACCCAAGATCGGGAGCTTCGCCGACGTCCCGTTGCACGCCGGGGATGCCAGGGACGCCGGGGCGTCGCCGACTCACCAGCAGGTGGATGCACAGGTCTCGGCCGCGGCAGCGGCCCACGGCTACACCGCCGAGCAGCTCGACTGGGCCACTCCGGAGGGCATCGACGTCAAACCCGTCTACATCGCGGCCGACCGCGACGAGGTCGTCGATGCCGGCTTCCCGCTGGCCAGCCTGCCCGGGGAGCCGCCGTTCGTGCGCGGTCCCTACCCGACGATGTACGTCAACCAGCCGTGGACCATCCGCCAATACGCGGGCTTCTCCACCGCGGCGGAGTCCAATGCGTTCTACCGTCGCAATCTGGCGGCGGGACAGAAGGGTCTGTCGGTGGCCTTCGACCTGGCCACCCACCGCGGCTACGACTCCGATCACCCCCGGGTGGCAGGTGACGTCGGGATGGCCGGGGTGGCCATCGACTCGATCCTGGACATGCGCCAGCTGTTCGACGGCATCGACCTGTCCGCGGTGAGTGTGTCGATGACGATGAACGGTGCGGTGCTGCCCATCCTCGCGCTGTACGTGGTGGCCGCCGAGGAACAGGGCGTACCGCCGGAGAAACTGGCCGGGACCATCCAGAACGACATCCTCAAAGAGTTCATGGTCCGCAACACCTACATCTATCCGCCGAAGCCGTCGATGCGGATCATCTCCGACATCTTCGGCTACACCAGCGTGAAAATGCCCAAGTTCAACAGCATCTCGATCTCGGGCTATCACATCCAGGAAGCCGGGGCCACGGCCGACCTGGAACTGGGGTACACGTTGGCCGACGGCGTCGAATACATCAAGGCGGGTTTGGACGCCGGACTGGACATCGACAAGTTCGCCCCGCGGCTGTCCTTCTTCTGGGGGATCGGCATGAACTTCTTCATGGAGGTCGCCAAACTCCGAGCCGGGCGGTTGCTGTGGAGCGAGCTGGTCGGACAGTTCGACCCCAAGAACCCGAAATCGCGGTCGCTGCGCACCCATTCGCAGACCTCGGGCTGGTCGCTGACCGCGCAGGACGCCTTCAACAACGTCGCGCGCACGTGCATCGAGGCGATGGCGGCGACCCAGGGGCACACCCAGTCGCTGCACACCAACGCCCTCGACGAGGCGTTGGCGCTGCCGACCGACTTCTCGGCGCGCATCGCACGCAACACCCAGCTGTTGCTGCAGCAGGAGTCGGGCACCACCCGGCCCATCGATCCGTGGGGCGGCTCGTACTACGTGGAGTGGCTGACCCATCAGCTCGCCGAGAAGGCCCGCGCACACATCGCCGAGATCGCCGAGCACGGCGGCATGGCGCAGGCGATCAACGAGGGCATCCCCAAGATGCGCATCGAAGAGGCCGCCGCCCGCACCCAGGCCCGCATCGACTCCGGGCAGCAGACCGTCATCGGGGTCAATCGCTACCAGGTCGACGAGGACCACGAGATCGAGGTCCTCAAGGTCGAGAACAGTCGGGTGCGTGCCGAGCAGATCGCCAAGCTCGAGCGGCTGCGTGCTGAACGCGACAACGACGCCACCGAGGCCGCGCTCGCCGAGTTGACCCGGGCCGCGGCGGCGACCGGCACCGCCGGTGAAGACGGTCTGGGCAACAACCTGCTGGCGCTGGCGATCAACGCGGCCCGAGCCCAGGCCACGGTCGGCGAGATCTCCGACGCCCTGGAGAAGGTGTACGGCCGGCACCAGGCCGAGATCCGGACCATCGCCGGCGTGTACCGAGACGAGGTGGGGATGGCCAGCAACGTCAGCAGCGCCACCGAGATGGTGGAGAAGTTCGCCGAGGCCGACGGTCGACGGCCCCGCATCCTGGTCGCCAAGATGGGGCAGGACGGGCACGACCGCGGACAGAAGGTCATCGCCACGGCGTTCGCCGACATCGGTTTCGACGTCGACGTCGGCTCGCTGTTCTCCACGCCCGACGAGGTCGCGCGGCAGGCCGCAGACAACGACGTGCACGTCGTCGGTGTCTCGTCGCTGGCCGCCGGCCACCTGACGCTGGTGCCGGCGTTGCGGGACGCCCTCGCCGAGGTCGGCCGCCCCGACATCATGATCGTCGTCGGCGGCGTCATCCCGCCGGGCGATTTCGAGGAGCTCTACGCGGCCGGGGCCACCGCGATCTTCCCGCCCGGCACCGTCATCGCAGACGCCGCGATCGGCCTGCTCGACAAGCTCGCGCACCGCCTCGGCTACACCCTTTAGTAGCGCGATGAGCCAATCGGTCAGCGAGCTCGCCGCGGCGATCCGCGACGGTGACCGCTCCGCGCTGGCTCGGGCCATCACGCTGGTCGAATCGACCCGCGCCGATCACCGCCAGACCGCGCAGGAACTGCTGCTCGAGCTCATGCCCGACGCGGGCCGCGCGTTGCACGTCGGCATCACCGGCGTGCCGGGGGTAGGTAAGTCGACGTCGATCGAAGCCCTCGGCATCTACCTGATCGAACAGGGTCACCGGGTCGCCGTCCTGGCCGTCGACCCGTCGTCCACCCGCACCGGTGGTTCCATCCTCGGTGACAAGACCCGCATGGCCAAGCTCGCCGTGCACCCCGACGCCTACATCCGGCCGTCGCCGACCTCGGGCACGCTGGGCGGGGTGGCCAAGGCGACACGCGAGACCATCGTGTTGCTGGAGGCTGCCGGTTACGACGTCATCCTGGTCGAGACGGTCGGTGTCGGGCAGTCCGAGGTGACGGTTGCCAACATGGTCGACACCTTCGTCTTCCTGACGCTCGCGCGGACCGGTGACCAACTGCAGGGCATCAAGAAGGGTGTGCTCGAACTCGCCGACGTCGTCGTGGTCAACAAAGCCGACGGTGAGCATGCGGTGGAGGCGAAGTCGGCCGCGCGCGAACTCGCCGGTGCGATCCGGCTCCTCTATCCGCGTGAAACGCTCTGGCGGCCACCGGTGTTGACGATGAGTGCGCTGCAGGGAACCGGGCTGACCGAATTGTGGGACACCGTTCTCAAACACCGCGAAGTGCTCACCGAGGCAGGGGAGTTCGAGGCGCGCCGCCGCACCCAGCAGGTGCAGTGGACATGGTCGATGGTCCGCGACACCGTGCTCGACCGGGTGCTGTCGAGTGCCGGGGTGCGCGCCATCCGCGACGACGTGGAGCAGAAGGTGCGCGACGGGGAGCTCACCCCGGCGCTTGCTGCGCAGCAGATCCTCGACGCGGTGGACTGGCCGGCCAAAGCCGACGGTTAACAAATGGGTAACACCTGTCTACTTTGCCGTCCGGCGGGGTAAATTCAAATCATTGTGACGTCCGTCAACTTCGGGGAGCGCAACGTGGCGCCCTCACAGAGCGTCGACGGCGCGCCGCTGCCCCGAGGGGTACAGGGCGCCGCCGACGAGAACTTCATGCTGGCGGTGCGCACGTTCGCGCAGATGTTCCCCTGGCGCCGGCTCGGTGGCGGTGCACTTTCGGTGTACCTGGACGGCGAGCCCGTCGTCGACGTGTGGACCGGGTTCCGTGACCGCCGTGGTTCGCAGCACTGGACGGCCGACACCGGGACCATGGTCTTCTCGGCCACCAAAGGGGTCGCGGCGACCGTCATCCACCGCCTGGTCGACCGCGGGCTGATCGACTACGACGCCCCGGTATCCGAGTACTGGCGAGCGTTCGCCGCCAACGGCAAGTCCACCATCACCGTCCGCGACGTTCTGCGCCACCGATCCGGGCTGTCCCAGTTGAACGGCGTGCGAAAGGCTGACCTGCTCGACCATCTGCGTATGGAGGAGCGCCTCGCCGCGGCCCCGATGAGTTGGTTGCACGGCAAACCCGCCTACCACGCGCTCACCTTCGGCTGGCTGCTGTCCGGACTGGCCCGGGCCGTGACCGGAACCGGTATGCGGGAACTCATGCGCACCGAGGTGGCCGAGCCTCTGGGCACCGACGGTCTACACCTGGGACGGCCCCCGGCGGGGGCAGCCACCCACGCCGCGCAGATCATCGGCCCGCAGAGCGCGTTGCAGAACCCGCTGTTCAACATGGTGGCGCCGCACGTGGCCGCACTGCCCTTCTCCGCCGCGTTCGGCGCGATCTACTTCCCGGGCGTCAAGGCCATGGTTCAGGGCGAAACGCCGTTGCTGGACAGTGAGATCCCGTCCGCCAACGGAGTGGCCACCGCGCGTGCGCTGGCCCGCATGTACGGCGCCATCGCCAACGGCGGCCAGATCGACGGCACCCAGTTCCTGTCCCCGGAGACCACCGCCGCGCTCGTGGGTCGGCCCAGCCTGCGTCCCGACCACAGCATGGTGATGCCGTTGTCGTTCCACCTCGGCTACCACGGGCTGCCCTTCCCCGGCGTGCTGCCCGGTTTCGGCCACGTCGGGCTCGGTGGCTCACTGGGTTGGGCAGACCCGGCAACCGGACTGGGATTCGGCTACGTTCACAATCGGTTGCTGACCCCGCTGGTCGCCTCCGATCAGGCGGGCTTCGTGGCCACCGCGGCACTGATCCGGCGTGGAGCCGCGTCGGCCCGCCGGAACGGGTACCGCGCCGTGCGCGAATACGGGGCGCCCTACGCCCCGGCCACCGCGACGGCCGTCTGATTCGCCGCTCGCGGCTTGGTTTGATTCGCCGCTCGCGGCGGTGGTCTGATTCGCCGCTCGCGGCGGTCCTCAGCTGTTGGCCCGCGTGAACCACTTCGTCTTGATCCGCCAGGAGTGCGCCGACGTCAGCGCGAAGGCGGCACCGCAGGCGCAGGCGAAGAACCACACCAGCGTGCTGCCCTGCACGGTCTGAAGCGTCGGCACCAACGCGGTGATGATGCGGACCACGCACGCCATGATGCCCATCGCCGAGGCGAACAGATAGACGTTGGCGATGTGGCGCGACCGTGGGTCGGTGCGCAGGATGAGCAGCGCACGGGCCCCGTATCCCAGCAGATAGATCAGCATGCCGCAGAGCAGCAGCCAATACATGTTGAGCCAGAAGTCGGTCGGCACGTCGAAGAAATCGGGCCGGTAGATCGCCGCACCGTTGCCCATCCAGAACAGCGCGAGCAGCACTGGGATGCACAGCGTGGCGGGGCGTTCGACGAACTGCCGGAAGCGCTGGTGCATGGCGTTGTCCTGCTCCAGCCGGCCCAGCGTGTTGTACACCACCGCCGACGCGGCGACGATGTAGGCGTCGTGCCCGAGGTAGTCCTCGAGATTCCATTTACCGGTCAGCGAGTAGAGCCAATGTCCGAGCGTCTCCGAGGCCAGCGGCGACATCAGCAACACCGCCAGCCCCTGCAGGGCGATGTTCAGGGTGGCCGCGACCTCCCACCGACAGGACCAGGTGACCCGACGAATCCACAGGCTCCACGCGATGCACATCAACGTGATCGCGATGAGAGTTGCCAGAGCCATGGGGTGTCGCCTTCGAGCTGAGCCTGATCAGCAAACAGTGTATGCGGTCAGACGCCTACAGGGGGGGAGCGTCGAACCGCGGTGTCAGCTCGGAGAGCTTGGGACGACGCCGTGTCTCGGTGGTGTTGCCCGCGCGGACCGCCGTGTCGATGCCGCGGCCAGGACCGTCCACGGCGGCCGTCGACTCGATGTACTGCCACACCTCTTGCCTGCTCATCAAGCCGAACTGGATCTGCAGATCGGGGTAGTTGAGCTGGAAGCGATCGGCGACCAGGCGCAGCTCTTCGGCGCTGGGGTAGTCGGCCTCTTTGATGCGCCGGTAATACGTGCTGCTGGAGATGCCCAAGGCGTCGAAGAGGTCCTTCGCGTCGATCTCTCCGTCGAGGAGGTAGTCGAGCAGCGCCTTGAGCTGTCTACCGTTCTCGTCTGTCCGTGGCATCTGACCACCATAAACTTCGTTCCGGCAAATGGGGAGGGTCACCCGGCAAACGGATAACACAATCTTAATTGACACGGCCGTCACAGTTCTGGGAGCACTCTCCCATATCTGGGACATTCGCTGTACGGTTGGCTGCATGGTCGCTCCGTACATGGCTGACGAGGTCAGAAACACTCTCGTCGCCTCCGCACCGGAATCGCTGGTTGTTGTCGATCACGCCGCGGCAGACGGCGAAGCTCGACATTTCGAGAATGTGGTTACCCCGCCGTCGAGCGAATTGTCCGCGGAGCTCGACTCGTCGGCGGAATGGCTCGGCGTGACGGTCGAGGAAATTCTGCTGGCCGCCCTCGGCCGGACCTTCGGCCGAACCCGCGGCGACGGGGCTGTCGTCGTCGACGTCGTGGGCGGTCAACCTGGAGTGTGCCGGCGGGTGTCACTGTTGTGCGCGGCCGGTGCGCCGATGGGACCGACCGAGATGTTGCAGGGTGCGCACAACAGCCTGACCGCGGCGTCCGGCCAAGTCGACGCGCACTCCGAGATCCTGCTCGACGTCACCGGGGACAGCGCGACCATCGCGAGTCCGCGAGCGTTGGGGCTGCGCGTCGCACGCTTGGCCGACGGCCTGCACATCGAATGGTGTTACGACCCGGGCCGCCTGGACCGGTACTCGGTCGAGGAGATGGCCGAGCAGTTTCCGTTGGCGCTGATCGAGATCACTTCGGACGCCGCCGCGCCGCTGTGATGTGAGTCGAGCGTGCCGGCCCGCTAAACTGAGCGCCATCGGCGTCGATCCGGCCATCACCGGGGAGCCTTCGGAAGAACAGCTGTGGCCGGTGCTGCCGACCCCAGCCCAGTAGAGCCGAACGGGTGGGCCCGTCATCGCCTTCAGTGGAGCGGCGCGCGTCAGTGCGCGCAAGCGGGGTGGTACCGCGGCGCTCGCGCACCCGGCGCGACGTTCGTCCCCGTGCCTGGACGACGACACAGTCGTCGACAACGCGAGGCACAGGAGACGACACACGTGACCGCATATCCGAAGCCCACCGCCGGGGCGCCGAGTTTTCCGGCGCTGGAAGCCGATGTGCTGGACTACTGGGAACGCGACGACACGTTCCGGGCGAGCATCACCCGTCGGGACGACTGCCCGGAGTACGTGTTCTACGACGGCCCGCCGTTCGCCAACGGCCTGCCGCACTACGGTCACCTCCTGACCGGCTACGTCAAGGACATCGTTCCGCGCTACCGCACCATGCGGGGCTACAAGGTGGACCGCCGCTTCGGCTGGGACACCCACGGCCTGCCCGCTGAACTCGAAGTGCAACGCCAGCTCGGCATCACCGACAAGGCCCAGATCGAGGAGATGGGCATCGAGAAATTCAACGATGCCTGCCGTGCGTCGGTGTTGAAGTACACCGGCGAGTGGCGCAACTACGTCACCCGCCAGGCCCGCTGGGTGGATTTCGACAACGACTACAAAACCCTGGACATCGGCTTCATGGAGTCGGTGATCTGGGCGTTCAAACAGCTGTGGGACAAAGGCCTGGCCTACGAGGGCAACCGGGTGCTGCCGTACTGCTGGAACGACGAGACCCCGCTGTCCAGCCACGAACTGCGGATGGACGACGACGTCTACCAGAATCGCCAGGATCCGGCGCTGACGGTGGGATTCCGCATCGACGGGGGAGCCCCCGAACTGCTCGGCGCCCATCTGTTGGTGTGGACGACGACGCCATGGACGCTGCCGTCGAATCAGGGCGTGGCGGTCAATCCCGAGGTCACCTACGTCGTGGTCGAGAAGGACGGTCGCCGCTACGTGCTCGCCGAGGCCCGGGTGGGGGCCTATGCCCGCGAGCTCGGCGAGGAGCCGACGGTGCTCGCCACATTCTCCGGGGCCGAGCTGGTCGGCGCCCACTACGTGCCGCCGTTCCCGTACTTCATGGACTCGGCCAACGCGTTTCAGGTGTTGGCCGCCGACTTCGTCAGCACCGAGGACGGCACCGGCCTGGTGCATCTGGCCCCGGCCTACGGCGAAGACGACATGGCCACCGCGCAGGCCGCCGGTATCACCGCCGTCACGCCCGTCGACGCCAAGGGCCGGTTCGACACCACCGTGCCCGACTACGCCGGGCAACACGTGTTCGACGCCAACCCGCAGATCATCCGGGACCTCAAAGGCGGATCCGGGCCTGCGCAGGCCAACGGCGCGGTGCTGCTGCGCCACGACACCTACGAGCACTCCTACCCGCACTGCTGGCGCTGCCGCAATCCGCTGATCTACCGGGCGGTGTCGTCGTGGTTCATCAAGGTCACCGAGATCCGTGACCGCATGGTGGAGCTGAACCAGCAGATCACCTGGTACCCCGAGCACGTCAAGGACGGCCAGTTCGGCAAATGGCTGGCCGGCGCGCGGGACTGGTCGATCTCCCGGAATCGCTACTGGGGCACGCCGATTCCGGTGTGGAAGTCCGACGATCCCGCGTATCCGAGGGTCGACGTCTACGGCAGTCTGGACGAACTCGAGCGAGACTTCGGGGTGCGGCCGGACAACCTGCACCGCCCGTTCATCGACGAGTTGACCCGCCCGAATCCGGACGACCCGACCGGCCGATCGACGATGCGCCGGATCGAGGACGTCCTCGATGTGTGGTTCGACTCGGGATCGATGCCGTATGCGCAGGTGCACTACCCGTTCGAGAACCGCGATTGGTTCGACGGCACGGCCGGTGCGGATGCCCACTTCCCCA
>CAXEZH010000385.1:0-19988 GCA_964000695.1 uncultured Mycolicibacterium sp.
CATACAGCCGCATCACGGCTGCGGGGCGTTCGGTCACGACGGGCCAGCTTACCGGCCGGTTCCGCTCCGACCCTCATCGCCGGTATTGGTCTGCTCCTCGCGCAAGCGCTCGTCGGTAACCAGGGCCGTGGCGATAGCCGCCAGACCCTCACCCCGGCCGGTCAGGCCGAGCCCGTCGGTCGTGGTGGCCGACACCGACACCGGCGCCCCGAGCAGCTCCGAGAGCAGTTGCTGGGCCTCCGCGCGGCGCGGACCCACCTTGGGCCGGTTGCCGACCACCTGCACGGCGGCATTACCGATCCGAAAACCCGCTCCGCGGAGCAGCGTATGCACGTGGCGCAGCATGTCGGCGCCGCTGACGCCCAGCCATTGGGGTTGACCGGTGCCGAACACTTCGCCGATGTCGCCCATGCCGGCGGCCGACAGCAACGCGTCGCACAATGCGTGTGCGGCGACGTCACCGTCGGAATGGCCGGAACAGCCGTCAGCGTCGTCGAAAAGCAGACACAGCAGCCAGCATGGACGCCCGGGTTCGATGGGATGGACGTCGGTACCGAGCCCGACGCGTAACGTCATCGAGGCTCCAGCGGAGAGCGACTAGGACGCTGCAGCCAGAACCTCATCGAGAATGGTCGACGCCTTCGCGTCGTCGGTGTTCTCGGCAAGAGCCAATTCACCGACCAGGATCTGGCGGGCCTTGGCCAACATGCGCTTCTCCCCCGCCGACAGACCACGTTCCTGGTCCCGCCGCCACAGATCACGCACCACCTCAGCGACCTTGTTCACGTCACCGGATGCGAGCTTCTCCAGATTGGCCTTGTACCGACGCGACCAGTTCGTGGGCTCCTCGGTGTGCGGTGCGCGCAGAACCTGGAAGACCTTGTCCAAGCCCTCCTGCCCGACGACATCGCGAACACCGACGTACTCCGCGTTATCTGCGGGTACCCGAACGGTCAGGTCTCCCTGCGCGACCTTCAGGACGAGATATTCTTTCTGCTCGCCTTTGATGGTCCGGGTTTCGATCGCCTCGATCAACGCAGCACCGTGGTGTGGATAGACAACGGTGTCTCCGACCTTGAAAATCATCAGATTCGAGCCCCTTTCACCCCTCGATGTTAACACGTGACGGAATCAGGCGCGGATCAACAATGCAGGTCAGGGGCACCGTCGACCAACACTGGGGGTTGACAGCGCGGCCAATCCGTGCAAGGTGGACGTCTACACCCGGAGGTGGGCAAAGCGCTTTTCCACGTCCCGCTGCACGCCCGGGAGGGGCCATTTCGCAGCCCGGGGCGACTCCGGCTGCGGGTCGGTCGGCATTCGGGATCAGCACGGCGTCAGACGCTTCGGACCTCGGCTACCGCACAGATGAGCGACCTACTACTCTGCATAGTCGAATCCACAGTGACCGCCGACGCAGCGGCCGGTCACGCCGCCTCGTCGGCCGAGCAGGAGGCCCCCGTGAAACCCTTGAACCGGCGCACCCCAGTCATGACCGCAGCGCTGGCATCCTGTGGATTGGCCGCGTCCGTGGTGCTCGGCGGATGCAGTGCCGGCCAGGTGGCTCAGACCGCGACGCAGGAACCGGCCGTGAACGGCACCAGCGCCGGCGCCGGAACGATCGACCTGCGCAACATCCACCTGCGCGCCCCACAGACCTCCGACTATGTCGAACCCGGTACCGAGGTCGAGCTGATCTTCGTCGCCGCGAACGGCTCGCCGGACGTCGCCGACGAACTGGAGTCGATCACCTCCGACGTCGGTGAGGTGACGTTGACCGGGGACACCGCCATTCCCGTCAACGGGGCGCTGATCGTGGGTGCGCCGGACACCGGCGAGCTGGCCGCCCTGGAAAGTGTCGAACCCGCCGTGGACGCCGAAGCGACCGTGGACCTGAGCCAGCCCATCACCAACGGCTTGACCTACGACTTCACCTTCACCTTCAAAGAAGGCGGCCAGACCACCGTGGCCGTGCCGATCTCCGCCGGCGAGGAGCCACGGCGCGACGACGCCGGGGCCGCCGGCGAGTCCTCGGGACATTCGGGCGGTCACTGAGCGAGGTCACCGACCGACCCCGCGCCGCGACACGGCGTCGAAGGGGAGGGTTCTGTCGGTCGCGGCCGCTACCGTCACGGCGTGGCCAGGGCAACATCGAAGACGCGCGCGCAACATCGCTGCTCGGAGTGTCACCACGTCACTCCGAAGTGGGTGGGCCGCTGCCCCGAGTGCGGTACCTGGGGCACCGTCGAGGAGGTCACCCTCGCCGCGGTCGGGGCGTCCGGATCGCGACTGGCGGTGGCGCCGGCCTCGCCCGCAGTGCCGATCAGCTCCATCGACCCGGGCACCACCCGGCACTTCCACACCGGTGTCAGCGAGTTGGACCGGGTGCTCGGCGGCGGTCTGGTCCCGGGGTCGGTGACGCTGCTGGCTGGTGATCCCGGGGTCGGAAAGTCCACGCTGTTGCTCGAGGTGGCCCACCGCTGGGCGGAGTCCGGGCGGCGGGCGCTGTACCTGTCCGGAGAGGAGTCAGCCGGTCAGATCCGGCTACGCGCCGAACGCACCGGCTGCACGCACGACGAGGTCTACCTCGCAGCGGAGTCCGATCTGGGGACGGCGCTGGGACACATCGACGCTGTACGGCCCAGCCTGGTCGTGGTGGATTCGGTGCAGACGTTGTCGAGCACCGAAGCCGACGGCGTCACCGGTGGGGTCACCCAGGTCCGCGCCGTGACGACAGCCCTGACGATGACGGCGAAAACCACCGGGGTCGCGATGCTGCTCGTCGGCCACGTCACCAAGGACGGCGCCATCGCAGGACCGCGCTCGCTGGAGCACCTCGTCGACGTCGTTTTGCACTTCGAGGGTGACCGGGCGTCGGCGCTGCGGATGGTGCGCGGCATCAAGAACCGGTTCGGCGCCGCCGACGAAGTCGGCTGTTTCCTCATGCACGACAACGGCATCGAGTGTGTCGCCGACCCGTCCGGGCTGTTCCTGGACCAGCGCCCCAAGGCGGTTCCCGGTACCGCCGTCACCGTCACCCTCGACGGCAAGCGTCCGATGATCGGCGAGGTACAGGCACTGATCGGCGCCCCGGCCAGCGGCAGTCCGCGCCGCGCGGTCAGCGGCATCGACTCCGCCCGCGCTGCGATGATCACCGCCGTGCTCGAGAAGCGTGCCCGGCTGCCTGTGGGCGCCAACGACATCTACCTCTCGACGGTGGGCGGCATGCGGTTGACGGACTCGTCCTCGGATCTGGCGGTGGCGCTGGCGATCGCCTCGGCGGCTGTGGACCTGCCGATGCCCGCCACGGCGGTGGCCATCGGAGAGGTGGGACTGGCCGGGGATCTGCGGCGGGTCACCGGCATGGACCGGCGGCTGGCCGAGGCCGCGCGGTTGGGCTTCACGTGCGCGGTCGTGCCGGCCGGGACGGCCTCGGCACCGGCCGGATTGCGCACCCTGCCCGCCGACGACATCGTCTCGGCGTTGCAGGTCTTGACACGGATCAGCCAGAATGGCCCCACCTAGCGCTTTGACCCGTGGAGATGAGATGGCCGTGAAGCCCGCGACTTCCGGGTCGGGACGGACGACCCGCACGGTCGTGCCGCTGGCCAGACCGACGCTGCGGGAGACCATCGCACGGCTGGCGCCAGGTACACCGCTGCGCGACGGCCTGGAACGCATTCTGCGCGGGCAGACCGGGGCCCTGATCGTGATCGGCTACGACGACAGCGTCGAAGCCATCTGCGACGGCGGATTCCAGCTGGACGTGCGCTACGCCCCCACCCGGTTGCGGGAGCTCTCGAAGATGGACGGCGCTGTCGTGCTGTCCAGCGACGGCAGCCGGATACTGCGGGCCAACGTCCAGCTCGTGCCGGATCCGTCCATCCCGACCGAGGAATCCGGCACCCGGCACCGCTCCGCGGAGCGCACCGCGATCCAGACCGGGTATCCGGTGATCTCGGTGAGCCACTCGATGAGCATCGTCACCGTCTACGTCGCCGGCGGCCGGCATGTGGTTCCAGAGTCGGCCACCATCCTGTCCCGGGCCAACCAGACCATCGCCACCCTCGAGCGATACAAGACCCGGCTCGACGAAGTCAGCAGGCAACTCTCGACCGCCGAGATCGAGGACTTCGTGACGCTGCGCGACGTGATGACCGTGGTGCAGCGACTGGAGATGGTGCGCCGGATCAGCCTCGAGATCGACGCGCACGTCGTCGAACTCGGCACCGATGGGCGCCAGCTCAAACTGCAGCTCGACGAGCTGGTCGGCGACAACGAGACCGACCGCGAGCTGATCGTGCGCGACTACCACGCCAACCCTGAGCCCCCCTCGGCCGCCCAGGTCAGCGCCACCCTCGAAGAGCTCGACTCGCTGTCGGACAACGAGTTGCTCGACTTCACCACGTTGGCAAGGGTTTTCGGCTACCCATCGACGGCCGAAGCGCAGGATTCGGCGATGAGTTCACGCGGCTACCGCGCCATGTCGGGGATCTCGCGTCTGCAGTTCGCCCACGTCGATCTGCTGGTCCGCTCGTTCGGCTCGCTGCAGGGCCTGCTGGCCGCCACCGCGAGCGACCTTCAGTCGGTCGAGGGGATCGGGTCGATGTGGGCCCGCCACATCCGCGAAGGACTGTCGCAGCTGGCCGAATCGACCATCGCAGACCGGCTGGCTTAGCGGACCGTCAGCCGACCGGGCCGGGCTGCGGCAGGTGCGGTGCACCGTTCGCGTCGGCGGGCGGAGGCGCGGCAGCCGGATCGGCGAGGATGAACGGCACGGGCGCAGAGCGCAGATTGCCCAACTGCACTACCAGGTTGTACATCCCCGGGCCGATCGGCTGACGGGGCAACGGGCAGTTCGGCGCCGAACCCATCCCGGTCCAGGTCACCTCGGTGGTCACCTGCTCGCCCGGCTGGAACGTCTTGATCAGCGTCTCGTTCGACGGCGCGCAGTCGAGGTTGGACCACAACCGCTGGTTCTCCAGGGTGTACACGTAGGCCGCCAGCACCGCGGCGCCGACGTCACGCTGGCAGGCGACCAGGCCGATGTTGGTGACGACCATCGTGAACTTGGGCTGGTCACCGACGACGTACTGCGGTTCGTTGGTGATGCCCTTCACCGCGAGCGTGGAGTCGGGACAGTCGTCGCCCTCCTGCAGGATCGGCGGCGGGACGACCGCGGCCGTCGGCGTGGCCGTCGGCGGCGGCGCCTGCTGCGCGGGCGGCTGGATGGGCGTCTTGACCTCAGGATTGTCGCCGGGCAGCGGCGTCGGCGGGGCGGCCTGGGCATTCTGGTCCGCCGTTTCGTTGGCGGTGGGCTGCTCGGAGCTGGTGCTGTTCATCACGACGACCATGACGATCACGGCGATGATGCCGATGACCACCACCGCGACACCGAGCGCCAGCATGCGGCGTCTCCAATAGATCTGCTGCGGCAGCGGGCCATGCGGTTCTAGATCCAGCACGACATCACGGTAAGGGCACGTCACGTGCCTTTGTTCGACGTTGCCCGGCGTGTCGCCCCTCAGCTCTCGCCGATATCGCCTATATGGTCGCGCAGCACGACCTTGCCGTCGGCCAGCTGATAGGTCAGGCCCGCGATGGCCAACCGTCCTTCCCGCACCGCCTCGGCGATCGCGGTCGAGCGGCTCAGCAGTTGCTTGCCGGTCTCGGTGACGTGGCGGGCCTCGAACTCGTCGACGCGCTCCAGACCGTCGCGACGGCCGAGCAGGATGGACGGGGTCACCCGTTCGACGACGTCACGGACGTATCCGGGCGGAACCGCCCCTTCGTCCAGTGCGGCCAGCGTGGCTCCCACGGCGCCGCAGCTGTCGTGGCCGAGTACCACGATCAGCGGCACGTTCAGGACCAGGACCGCGTACTCGATGGAGCCGAGGACGGCACTGTCGATCACGTGACCTGCGGTGCGGACCACGAACATGTCGCCCAGACCCTGATCGAAGATGATCTCGGCGGCCACCCGGCTGTCGGCGCAGCCGAACACGACGGCGGTCGGCTTCTGGGCTGCGGCCAGGCTGGCCCGGTGCTCGATGCTCTGGCTGGGGTGCATCGGCTTGCCTGCGACGAAGCGCTCGTTACCCTCCTTGAGTGCTTTCCAGGCGGTCAACGGATTCGTGTTGGGCATGGCCGACATTCTGCCTCAGCGGGTATCGATGATCGATCCGGAGGAGTTGCTCGAGTGGTATTCGGTCGCCCAGCGGGATCTCCCGTGGCGTCGACCGGGTGTTTCGGCCTGGCAGATCCTGGTCAGCGAATTCATGTTGCAGCAGACCCCGGTGGCTCGCGTGGACCCCATCTGGCGCGACTGGGTGGCCCGCTGGCCGACCCCGTCGGCGACTGCGGACGCCGGGGCCGCCGCGGTGGTGCGGGCTTGGGGCAAGCTCGGCTATCCGCGCCGGGCCAAACGACTGCACGAGTGCGCCGAGGTGATCGCCACCCGCTATGACGACGTGGTTCCCCATGACGTCGAGACGTTGCTGACGCTTCCGGGGATCGGAACGTACACGGCGCGGGCGGTGGCCTGTTTCGCCTACGGCCAGCGGGTGCCCGTCGTCGACACCAACGTGCGCCGGGTCGTGGCCCGAACCGTGCACGGCCTGCCCGATGCCGGGTCACCGTCGCGGCGCGACCTCGAGGATGTCTGCGCACTGCTGCCCGATGATGAACGCGCGCCGGTCTTCTCCGTCGCCGTCATGGAGTTGGGCGCCACGGTGTGCACCGCCAGGGCACCGCGCTGCGGCGTGTGTCCGTTGAATCACTGCGCGTGGCGGGCGCGGGGCTTTCCGGCGGGCACCGCGGCGCCCCGTCGGACGCAGAAGTACGCCGGTACCGACCGTCAGGTCCGGGGCAGGTTGCTCGACGTTCTGCGCGCCAGCAGTTCCCCGGTCAGTCGCGCGGATCTCGACGTGGCCTGGACCACCGACCCGGCGCAGCGGGACCGTGCGCTGGACTCGCTGCTGGTGGACGGACTGGTCGAGCAGACTGCCGATGGGCGCTTCGCGCTCTGCGGCGAGGGCGGATAGGCCGGCAATCAGGCACGCCGGCGGGCCGGCAATCAGGCAGTGACAGCGCTTTCTTCGACACCGATTTCTTCGACACCGCGACCGGCGCCACACGCGAATCGGCGGCGGTAGTCCGACGGCGTCACGCCGATCACCCGGCGGAAATGATGGCGCAGCAGCGTCGCGTTGCCGAATCCGGACTGGTCGGCGATCCGGTCGATGTCCAGCGTCGTCTCTTCGAGCAGACGCCGCGCGAACAGCACCCGCTGATCGGTCACCCACTGCATCGGGGTGCGGCCGGTCTCTTCGACGAACCGACGCGCGAACGTCCGCCCGGACATGTGGGCCCGCCGGGCCAGCGACGTCACGGTGTGCGGCTTGTCCAGGTTCGCCAGGATCCAGTCGAGGTGGGGTGCGAACCGTTCGGAGCAGCGGACCGGGATGGGCTGGTCGATGTACTGCCGCTGGCCGCCGTCTCGCTGTGGTGGCACCACCATTCGCCGAGCGATCGTGTTGGTGATCTCGCTGCCCATCTCGCGGCGCACCAGATGCAGGCAGGCGTCGATGCCGGCGGCGGTGCCGGCGCTGGTGATCAGGTCACCGTCATCGACGAAGAGCACGTTGCGGTCCACCTTGGCCGTCGGATACATGGCCTGAAGCTGGTCGGCGTGCATCCAGTGGGTGGTGCACGGACGTCCGTCCAGCAGCCCGGCCGCACCGGCGACGAACGCACCCGAACACACCGTCAGAATCGTCGACCCGGAGGCGGCCGCCCGGCGCACGGCGTCCAACGCCTCAGGCAGGTATTCGGCCGATCCGATCGCCGGGATGGCGACGAGATCAGCGCCCACCAGGTCATCGAGACCGTGGTCGGGGATGATGGACGCGCCGACCGAGGTCCGCAGCGGCTTACCCGGTTCGGGTCCGCACACCTTGAAGTCGAAATTGGGGACGCCGTCGGCCGAGCGGTCGATGCCGAACACCTCGCAGATGACGCCGAACTCGAAGACCGCCAGCCCCTCCAGCACGAGGGCCGAGACGCTCCTTATCGCCATGGCAGCATCTTAGCGAAGGGTGTCCGTTCTGCCACTGGTGGCGCCATTTTGTGCAAGCGCAGGATTACTGCCATGAACACCGCTGTGACCTTCCTGATCCTCACCGTCGCGTTCACCGTGATTGCGCTGCTCGTCCGGGTGGCGAACCGGACGAGCTCACGCCGACTGCGCCTCGACCAGTTCCGGATGGCGGCACCGCTGAGCGGCCGGTTGTTCGGCGACAACGATCCGGACGCCTACCGAATCCGGCACGACGTCGACGCCGTCCGCACCCGCTTCGAGCAGCACCCGCACTGGCCGAGCTCACGCGTCCTGGGTGAACGACGTTAGAAACGTCTCGACGGCATCTCGATATTTCCCCGGCGCCTCGTCGTGGACGAGATGACCCGCGCCGGGCAGGTGCACATACGTGGTCCGAGGCCCCGTATCGGCCATCCTGCGCATCTGCCCGGCCGGGGCGACGGAATTGCCGGCCTCCAACAGCAGCGTCGGCACCGCCACCGCACGCCACTGATCCCAGTAGTCCCGCGTTCCCCACTCGGCGGCGATCTCGATCCAGCGACGCGTCTCCCCGTGCAGCCGCCAGCCGGTCGGTGTGCGGTCGAACGCCTCCAGGAAGTACTGCCCAGCCACCGGCCCGAACTCGTGGAACACCTGCTCAGCCGCGGTGAACTCCACCGGTAGCGCGTGCAGCCACGGTTCCCACGGCCCGGTGGTGCGGCCCCGGAAGTCGGGCGCCATGTCCTCGACCACGACGGCGTCCACCAACTCCGGGCGCTGCGCTGCCAGGCACCATGAATGCAGCGCACCCATCGAATGTCCGATCAGGACCGCCGGACGTCCCAGCGCGTCGACGGCGTCCGCCAGATCGGCGACGAAACGCTCCGTCGAGATGGGGTGCGGGTCGTCGACGCCGCGGCCGCGGTGCCAGAGCGCGTCGTAGGTGAACACCTCGCCGTGGCGGGCCAGCCACGGGACCTGACGCGACCAGGTGCTGCCCCGTCCCATCAATCCGTGCACCAGGACCAGCGGCCGGCCCTGCCCGCCCCGTGACGTCAGCAGCGCGCCCGCACAGGCATCCGGTGGGGAATCCATGGGCTCATCATGCCGACCCCACGCGGTAGCCTGATGGCCATGGCAAGCCAGACCCCTGTGGTGAAGATCAACGCAATCGAGGTCCCGCCCGACGCCGGCCCGGAGCTGGAGAAGCGGTTCGCCCACCGCGCCCACGCCGTCGACAATCAGCCCGGCTTCCTCGGCTTCCAGCTGCTGCGCCCGATCAAGGGTGAAGACCGCTACTTCGTCGTCACCCAGTGGGAGTCCGAGGAAGCTTTCCAGGCCTGGGCGACGGGGCCTGCCATCGAAGCGCACGCCGGCGAGCGGGCCAACCCCGTCGCCAAAGGTGCGTCGCTGCTGGAGTTCGAGGTTGTGCTCGACGTTGCAGGGACTGACACCTCGGCGTGACGCGGCCGGGGTCCGGCGCCGGGCGAGGCTGACGGTCGCGCTCGCCCTCGTCGCCGCCCTGGCTTGCGCGTGCGCCGGCCCCCGACCGGCTCCTGCCGACGGCAGCTACGGCGCACCCATCCAGATCAACACTCCGCAGGGTCTGCGCGCCAAGCAGACCATGGACATGCTCAACAGCGACTGGCCGATCGGCGAAGTCGGGATCCGCACGCTGGCCGCTCCGGACATCGTCGAACACGTCGGCGTCACGCTCGACAGGATGTGGTGGGACCGACCGTTCACCGTCACCGACGTCGACATCGGCGCCGGCAACGCGACCCTGGACGTCGTCACGTCCTATGGGGTCGGCCAGACGATCACCCTGCGCACCGATGACGCCGGGATGGTCGACCGCTTCAACGTCACCCTCGTCCGGCCGCAGATCGACGACTGGGCCGACGTCGACGCCGAGCTGAGCAGTTCCGGAGCGCGGTACTCCTATCAGGTCGCCCGGGTCGACGACGGACGCTGCACCAAGGTGGCGGGCACCAACACCGACCTTTCGCTGCCGCTGGCGTCGATCTTCAAGCTGTACGTGCTGCTTGCGGTCGCCGACGCGGTGAAAGCCGGCACGCTGGCCTGGTCCGACCAGCTGACCATCACCAAGGAAGCGAAGGCGGTCGGCTCCTCGGGCTTCGACAAGGCGCCGCCTGGCACTGAAGTGAGCGTGCGCGAGGCTGCGCAGCAGATGATCTCGGCGAGCGACAACATGGCCACCGATCTGTTGATCGGCCGACTCGGGCCGGGCGCCATCGAGCGCGCCCTGGTCGCCGCCGGGCACCACGACCCCACCAGCATGACGCCGTTCCCGACGATGCACGAGATGTTCTCGGTCGGCTGGGGCGAGCCTGACCTGCGCGACGAGTGGAAGAAGGCGTCACCGCAGGGACGAGCACAGCTGCTGCAGCAGACCAACACGCGCCCGTACCAACCCGACCCCGAACGCACCCACACCCCCGCCTCGGCCATCGGCGCCGAGTGGTACGCCAGCGCCGCCGACATCTGCCGGCTGCACGCCGCGCTGCAGAGCGCGGCTGTGGGAGCCGCAGCACCCGTCAGGGACATCCTGTCCTTCGTGCCCGGCATCGACCTCGATCGCACGAAATGGCCCTACATCGGCGCGAAGGCCGGCAACCTACCCGGTGACCTGACGTTCAGCTGGTACGCCGTCGACCACACCGGTCAGGGCTGGGTGGTCAGCCTGCAGTCGAACTGGCCCGAATATCGCAGCCAGACCGCGGCCGCGTGGCTGCTGTCGATTGCCGAGCAGATGTTCGGCCTGATCGAAACCTAACCCGCCGGGGCGACCACGTCGCTCCCGTGGGGGTTATGCTCCGTCTGCTGCGGTGAACGGGAACCCGGTGCAAGACCGGGGCGGCCCTCGCCACTGTGAACGGGAAGTCGGTGTCCTGCATGCCACTGCTCGCGCGCCGCGCGGGTGGGAAGGTGGACTCCGGCGTTTCGGACCTCCCCCGGGGAGATCCGTCGGACCCGTGAGCCAGGAGACCGACCACAGCATCGATATCGATGCCCACGAGGTGCTGGGCGGAAAGGCACATCCGAAAAATGCATATCGCAGAGGGGTTTCTCCCCCCGGCCCACGCGGTGGCCTGGACCGTCGCGGCGGCTCCCTTCGTCGTCCACGGCGCCATGCAGGTCGTCGCCACCGTCAAGCGACAACCGTCGGCGGGTCCGCTGCTGGCCGCGGTCGGGGCGTTCTCGTTCGTCATGTCGGCCATCAAGCTTCCGTCGGTCACCGGTTCGAGTTCACACCCCACCGGTACCGGGCTCGGCACCGCCATATTCCGGCCCCCGGTGATGGCATTCCTGGGCACCATCGTGCTGTTGTTCCAGGCTCTGCTGCTCGCTCACGGTGGCATCACAACCCTGGGCGCCAACGCCTTCTCCATGGCGATCGCCGGCCCCTGGGCGGGCTTCGCGGTGTTCTTCGCATTGCGCAGGGCAGGGGTCGGGGTGCTGCCGGCGGTATTCGCACTGGCCTTCGTCGCGGACCTCTTCACCTACATCGTCACCAGTTTCCAGCTGGCGCTGGCGTTCCCCTCCGCTGAGGGCGGCTTCAGAGAGAGCTTCGTGGAGTTCATGGGGGTCTTCGCGATCACCCAGGTGCCGCTGGCGATCGTCGAGGGTCTCATCACCGTCGTCGTGGTCCGCGTGCTCATGCAGGTCGCCTCGTCGGAGTTGCTCAACCTCGGGTTCCTCAAGAGCAAGGAAGTTCCGGCCGGCGCCGACGAGGAGCCCCGCCGCAGCGAGCGCGAGGAGGCCCAGCGATGAGCTCACCAACCACCAAATCCAGTTCCCGCTCGGTCTGGGTGCTGGCCGTCGTGCTACTCGCCGTCGCGGCCGCGATCACCGTCGGCTCCCTGCTCTACGGCTACTCGCAGGACGCCGAGGCCGAGTTCGGGGGCGCCGACGGCCAGGCCGAAGAGGTGATCGCCGGTATCGATGAGAGCTACGAGCCGTGGTATGACGCCCTGGTCGGTGAGCTTCCCGGTGAGGTCGAGTCGGGGTTGTTCGCGCTGCAGGCCGGGCTCGGAGGCATCGTTCTCGGCGGTGCGGTCGGGTGGTACGCGGGCCGGCACCGGGGGCGCACGGAGGCGCTGCCCCCGGCTGACCAGGGAGCGCCCGGCGGCGCCTGAGCCGCCGCGGTGAATCCCCTCGACCTCAGCGCGGCCCAGAACCGGTGGTCGAGCCACCCAGCCGCGGAGAAGCTCGTGCTGTACGGCGGGTTGCTGCTGTGCGCGATGGTGCTGCCACCGCGCACGGCCGCCCCGTTGGTACTTCTGGCGGTCGTCATCTCGACGCTGGTGCTCGCCCGGGTTCGTCCCCGCCTGTTCGTCCTCGCACTGATCGGTCCGGCCGTGTTCATCGCGCTCGGATCGGTGCCGATTGCGGTGGGCCTGCGTGGGGGGCCGCATCTCGAGCCCGGAGGACTCGACCTCGCGGTTGACACCTCACTACGCGCGATCGCGGCCTCGTCGGCGACCATCGGGCTGGCAGTGACCACCCTGATGGCCGACCTGCTCGACCTGGCCCGCAGAGCCGGGGTGCCGGCCCCGCTGTGCCACGTCGCCGACCTGACGTACCGGCTTGTCGGTATCCTGATCCGCTCGGCGCGCGCGGCCCGGGAGTCGGTGGCGCTGCGACTGGGACTGCAGACACCGCGGGATGCCATCAGCGTGATCGGCGCCCAGTCCGCCCTCATCTTCGTCCGGGCGACCGAACGGGGCCGGGCCATGTCCGAGGCGATGTCACTGCGCGCCGAACCGGGCATGACCGCGGTGCTCACCGCGGACCGGGCGGTACGCCCGGCACGGATCGCGGCCAGCATCACCGTGCTGATCGTGATCGCAGCCACCTCGATACTGACCTGGAGGGCATGGAATGGCGGGTGACGACGAGGTTCTCGGACTGCGGGACGTCGACTTCGCCTACCCCCGCGGGCCGGGTGTCCTCGACGGCGTGAGCCTGTCGCTGCGGCCTGGTCAGCGGGTCGCGCTGCTGGGCGCCAACGGTTCGGGCAAGACCACGCTGCTCCGGATCCTCGTGGGGCTCACGACGCCGTCGGCCGGGACGGTGCGGCTCGAGGGTGCCCCGCTGCGCGCCTCCCGGGCCGACCGCACCCGGCTGCGCACCCGGGTCCAGATGGTGCTGCAGGAGCCGGACGATCAGATCGTGGCCGCGACCGTGCGTGCCGACGTGTCATTCGGTCCGAGCAATCTGGGCCTGCCGCGCGAGGAGGTGATCACCCGCGTCGAGGAGGCGATGGATGCGCTGGACATCGGCGATCTCGCCGACCGGACCCCCAACCACCTGTCCTTCGGTCAGCGCAAGCGCGTGGCCATCGCCGGCGCGGTCGCCATGCGGCCCCGCGTCCTGCTCCTGGACGAGGCCACCGCCGGCCTGGACCCGAAAGCGGTGCACGACCTGCTGGACACGCTCACCGCGCTGTCGCGCGCGGGTACCGCCGTCGTCCTGGCCACCCACGACGTCGACGTCGCCTGGACATGGTCGCAGGACACCCTCATCCTCAGCGAGCACACCGTGCGCCGCGGACCGACCCACGAGCTGCTGTGCGACGACGCTCTGCTCGCCGACGCTCGGCTCGCCACGCCGTGGGGTGCAGCGGTGTCACGGCGCCTGAACCGAACCGTGCTGCGGCCCAGCGACATCTGAACCGATCCGGGGGCCGCACCGGGACTGCGACCCCGGCACGCACAAAGGCGGTCACCCCGCCAGGGGTGACCGCCTTCGTGGTCAGTGCGAACTACTCGGCTGCGCTCGGCGCGCCTGCCGCCCCGGCCTGAGCCAGGTCCGGCTCGGCGTCACCGACCGGCTTGCGGCTACCGGCGAACGTGAACTTGGCGTCCTCGCCGGCACCTTCGCCGTCCCAGCCTTCGACGTCGACCGTGACGAGCTGGCCCGGACCGACCTCCTCGAAGAGGATCTTCTCCGAAAGCTGGTCCTCGATCTCGCGCTGAATGGTGCGCCGCAGCGGACGTGCACCCAGCACCGGATCGAAGCCCCGCTTGGCGAGCAAAGCCTTGGCCTTGTCGGTCAGCTCGATCGCCATGTCCTTGCCCTTGAGCTGGTTGGCGACCCGGCCGATCATCAGGTCGACCATCTTGATGATCTCGTCCTGAGTCAGCTGGTGGAAGACGATGATGTCGTCGATACGGTTGAGGAACTCCGGACGGAAGTGCTTCTTGAGCTCGTCGTTGACCTTCTGCTTCATCCGCTCGTAGTTGTTCTCACCGCCGCCCTGCGAGAAGCCCAGCCCGACCGCCTTGGAGATGTCGGACGTGCCCAGGTTCGAGGTGAAGATCAGGACGGTGTTCTTGAAGTCCACCGTGCGGCCCTGACCGTCGGTCAGGCGACCGTCCTCGAGGACCTGCAGGAGGCTGTTGTAGATCTCCTGGTGAGCCTTCTCGATCTCGTCGAAGAGCACCACGGAGAACGGCTTGCGGCGCACCTTCTCGGTGAGCTGGCCGCCCTCTTCGTAGCCGACGTACCCCGGAGGCGCACCGAACAGCCGCGACGCGGTGAAGCGATCGTGGAACTCGCCCATGTCGATCTGGATGAGCGCGTCGTCGTCGCCGAACAGGAAGTTCGCCAGCGCCTTGGACAGCTCGGTCTTACCGACACCGGACGGACCGGCGAAGATGAACGAACCCGACGGACGCTTCGGATCCTTCAGGCCCGCGCGGGTGCGCCGGATGGCCTTCGAAACCGCCCGGACCGCATCCTCCTGGCCGATGATCCGCTTGTGCAGCTCGTCCTCCATGCGGAGCAGACGGGTGGTCTCCTCCTCGGTGAGCTTGAACACCGGGATACCGGTCCAGTTGCCCAGCACCTCGGCGATCTGCTCGTCGTCGACCTCGGCGACGACGTCGAGATCACCGGAGCGCCACTGCTTCTCCCGCTCGGCACGCTGCGCGACCAACTGCTTCTCGCGGTCACGCAGGCTGGCGGCCTTCTCGAAGTCCTGCGCGTCGATCGCGGACTCCTTCTCCCGGCGGGCGTCGGCGATCTTCTCGTCGAACTCGCGCAGGTCTGGCGGCGCCGTCATCCGACGGATGCGCATCCGCGCACCGGCCTCGTCGATCAGGTCGATCGCCTTGTCCGGCAGGAAGCGGTCGTTGATGTAGCGGTCGGCCAACGTCGCGGCCGCCACCATGGCACCGTCGGTGATCGAGACGCGGTGGTGCGCCTCGTAGCGGTCGCGCAGGCCCTTGAGGATCTCGATGGTGTGCTCGACCGTCGGCTCGCCGACCTGCACCGGCTGGAACCGGCGCTCCAGGGCGGCGTCCTTCTCGATGTACTTGCGATACTCGTCGAGCGTCGTGGCACCGATGGTCTGCAGCTCGCCACGGGCCAGCTTCGGCTTGAGGATGCTGGCCGCGTCGATCGCGCCCTCGGCGGCGCCCGCCCCGACCAGCGTGTGCAGCTCGTCGATGAACAGGATGATGTCGCCGCGGGTGTTGATCTCCTTGAGCACCTTCTTCAGGCGTTCCTCGAAGTCACCGCGGTAGCGGCTGCCAGCCACCAGCGAACCCAGGTCGAGGGTGTAGAGCTGCTTGTCCTTCAGCGTCTCCGGAACCTCGCCGTGCACGATGGCCTGTGCCAGGCCCTCGACGACGGCGGTCTTGCCGACACCGGGCTCGCCGATCAACACCGGGTTGTTCTTGGTGCGCCGGCTGAGCACCTGCATGACCCGCTCGATTTCCTTTTCCCGGCCGATCACCGGGTCGAGCTTGCCCTCCATGGCGGCGGCGGTCAGGTTGCGGCCGAACTGGTCGAGCACCAGTGAGGTGGACGGGTTGCCGGTCTCTCCGCCACGGCCACCCGTGCCGGCCTCGGCGGTCTCCTTGCCCTGGTAGCCGGACAGCAGCTGGATGACCTGCTGACGGACCCGGGTCAGCTCGGCGCCGAGCTTGACCAGCACCTGCGCGGCCACGCCTTCGCCCTCGCGGATCAGGCCCAGCAAGATGTGCTCGGTGCCGATGTAGTTGTGGCCGAGCTGCAGCGCCTCGCGCAGGCTCAGCTCCAGCACCTTCTTGGCGCGGGGGGTGAACGGAATGTGACCGGACGGCGCCTGCTGGCCCTGACCGATGATCTCCTCGACCTGGCTGCGCACACCCTCCAATGAGATGCCCAGCGATTCGAGTGACTTGGCGGCCACGCCCTCACCCTCGTGGATGAGTCCCAGCAGGATGTGCTCGGTGCCGATGTAGTTGTGGTTGAGCATCCGGGCTTCTTCCTGAGCCAGGACGACAACCCGACGCGCACGGTCGGTGAATCTTTCGAACATCCGTGGTTACCTGCTCTCCATCGCATAGGTAGGTGCGCCGCAATCCCGCCGAGCTCATCCGGCGAACTCGAGGAGCACTGTGCACCTGCCGTCCACTCTAATGGGCGGCGACGCGGACTGCCCCGCCTGTCGGCCCCTGACTGGACCGGACCCGGCTCGGCATCTGTTGACTATCCGACGCTGGTAGGACCAACGCGGCAGGGCAGCGATTCGTTTCCGACGCCCGGCGACGGCGGGTTCGCCCGCAGCGAACGCAGTGGGCACCCACGGGCGCGCGGCAACCTTCGACTTCGTTGCCGTGCGAGAACTACTGTTGCCGCGCGAAAACTATGTTGCCGCGTGGAATGCGTCGATCACGTCGGCGGGAATCCGCCCACGGGTGGAGACGTTGTGCCCGTTGCGGCGGGCCCACTCGCGAATCGCCGCGCTCTGTTCGCGGTCGATCGCGGCGCGGCCGCGACCGGTGCCGACGGCACGTCCGCGGCGACGACCGCCGACGCGGCGGCCGGCCTCCAGCCACGGCTTGAGCTCGTTGCGCAGCTTCGCGGCGTTCTTGGCGGAGAGGTCGATCTCATAGCTGACGCCGTCGAGTCCGAATTCCACCGTCTCGTCTGCGGCACCCTCGCCGTCGAAATCATCGACCAACGTGACAGTGACTTTTTTGGCCATTACTGGTGCTTCCTTCTGCGTGCTATGAATAAGACCCGCCCCTCGGGCACCAATGTGCCACAAAAGAACAATTCATTCAACAACGCATGAATCGAGCCGGTTCAGTTGCCGTGACGGCGAACAATCGGGAACAAAACCGTCTCCCTAATCGACAGTCCTGTCAGTGCCATCAACAACCGATCGATACCCATTCCCGTACCTGTTGTCGGGGGCATCGCGTACTCGAGCGCGGCCAGGAAATCCTCGTCCAACGCCATTGCCTCGTCGTCGCCGGCCGCCGCCGCACGGGCCTGCGCCTCGAACCGTTCCCGCTGGACAACCGGATCGATCAACTCGGAATAGCCCGTTGCGAGTTCGATGTGGCGGACGTAGAGATCCCATTTCTCCGTGACCCCGGGGATGCTGCGGTGCTCCCTTGTCAACGGCGTGGTTTCCACCGGGAAGTCCCGGACAAATGTCGGCGCCCACAACGTCTCGCCGACCTTGTATTCCCAGAGTTCCTCCACCAATTTTCCGTGACCAAAGCCACGATCGCGAGGAATCTCGACTTCTAGCGCATCAGCAATCTGCCAAAGACGCTCCACGGATGTCTCCGGCGTGATCTCCTCACCGAGCGCCTCGGACAAAGACGGATACATTTGAATGCAATCCCATTCCCCGTCGAGATCGTAGACGCTGCCGTCGGGCAAAGAGACCTGCCGGGTTCCGATCGCCTCGTCGGCGACCTCTTGAATTAGTTCACGAGTGATGACGGCGGAATCGTCGTAGGTGCCGTAGGCCTGATATGTCTCCAGCATCGCGAATTCCGGCGAATGTGTCGAATCCGCGCCTTCATTGCGGAACACCCGATTCAACTCGAAAACCCGGTCGAACCCACCGACGACGCACCGCTTGAGAAAGAGTTCCGGCGCGATCCGCAGGTACAGATCGGCGTCGAGGGAATTGGAGTGCGTGACGAACGGCCGCGCGGCGGCACCGCCGGCCAGGGTCTGCAGCATCGGTGTCTCCACCTCCAGGAAACCCCTGCGCTCCAGCGCCGAGCGCACTGCCCGCACCACCGCAACGCGCTGCCGGGCGATCGTGCGGGCCTCCGGGCGCACGATCAGGTCGACGTAGCGCTGGCGGACCCGGGCCTCCTCGCTCATCTCCTTGTGCGCGACCGGTAGCGGCCGAAGAGCCTTGGATGCCATTTGCCAGGAATCGGCCAGCACAGACAGTTCCCCGCGTCGGGAGCTGATCACCTCGCCGTGGACGAACACGATGTCACCCAGGTCGACCTCGGTCTTCCAGGCATCGAGCGCCTCCTGCCCGACCCGGTCGAGGCTGATCATGGCCTGCAGCTGCGTTCCATCACCCTCCTGCAACGTCGCGAAGCACAGCTTCCCGGAGTTGCGGGCGAAGATCACCCGGCCGGCGACGCCCACCTGTTCGCCCGTAGCGGAGTCGGTGGGCAGGTCCGGATAGGCCGCACGCAGCTCGGCCAGGGTGTGCGTACGGGCCACCTCTGCGGGATAGGGCTCGTGCCCCTCGGCGAGCAGCCGTTCGCGCTTGTCCTGACGAATCCGGAACTGCTCGGGGATTGCGTCGGCATCGGGGTCGCGAGAAACGTCAGTCACGACGTGCCAGCTTAAATGAACAGATGACCGCGCCCGCCCACCCGCCGATCGACCATGCTGCGGTGCGCAGCTTGTCCGAGCGCACGCTGGACTGGTCGCACAAGGGAATCCCCCCGGCGTGGTGGGGCCGCACCAGCACCCAGGTCACCACGGCGGCGCCGGCGTTGTTCGACGCGGACCCGTTCGGGCCCGTCTGCGTGCTGCGCGCCGCGGCGTTGACCCACAACCTGACCACGATGGCCACGTGGTGCCGCCGGCACGGTGTCGAGCTGGCTCCCCACGGCAAGACCCACATGTCTCCCCAGCTGGCGGCGCGACAGCTGGACGCGGGGGCGTACGGGGTGACGGTGGCCACCGCCGGTCAGGCCGCGGTCTACCGGGCCTTCGGCGTGCAGCGGTTGATCCTGGCCAACGAGCTCGTCGACGCCGCCGCGCTGCGGTGGACGGCCGCCCAACTGGACGCCGACCCCCACCTGGAGTTCACCTGCTGGGTGGACTCCGTGCGCGGAGTGGAGCTGATGACCGCGGCGCTGCGCGGGGCGACCCGTCCACTGGACGTCTGCGTCGAGCTGGGCCTGCCCGGCGGGCGCACCGGTTGCCGCGACCCGCAGAGCGTCGACGAGGTGGCCCGCGCGGTTGTCGCGTCGCCCCGGCTCCGGCTGGTGGGTGTCGCCGGGTACGAGGCGGCACTCGGACATGAGCTGATTGACACGGCTCTGGCCGCGGTGCATCACCATCTCGGGACGCTGCGCGCGGCGGCGCTGCGGCTCCGACCCCTGTTCGAGACCGACACCGCGCTCGTCAGCGCCGGCGGTAGTACGTACTTCGACGCCGTCGCGGCCGCACTGACCGACTGGCCGGCGGGCTCGGCACTGCGCACCGTACTGCGCAGCGGGTGTTATCTCACCCACGACCACGGCCTGTATGCGCGCACGTCACCCCTGACCCGGGACGGCGGCGCCGGGCTGCGGCCGGCCCTGGAGGTGCACGCGCAGGTGGTGTCGCGACCGGAGCCCGAGTCGGCGGTTCTGACGATGGGACGCCGCGACGTCGCGTTCGATTCAGGTCTCCCGGTACCGCTGGACCTTGCCGGCGCCACCGTCGACCGCCTCAACGACCAACACGCCTACCTCACGGTCCGACCCGAGGACGCTCCTGAGGTGGGTGCCTGGCTGCGCTTCGGCATCTCGCACCCGTGCACGGTGTTCGACAAGTGGCGGGGGATCCCGGGACTCGACGACGACGACCGGGGGACCGAACTGATCCATACGTTCTTCTGATGCGCAGTTCGGGG
>CAXEZH010000386.1:0-6919 GCA_964000695.1 uncultured Mycolicibacterium sp.
CCCGCGAAGTCACCGGATTCGTCGTCGAAGGGATGCCGGCGATGATGAGCGGAATGATGGGCGGCGGGATGATGGGACCACCTGGCATGGGTCACGGAATGATGGGTCCCGGCATGGGTCACGGCACGATGGGACCGGGCCGCTGAACCGAAGAAGCACACCGACCAGACGGAGCCGCCACAGGCACTGGTAGTTGCCGCAGCACGGCACCATGTGGTGACTAATGGCACGGCGGGCACCGCACGGGCCTGACTAGCGATTACGCAAGACAACCTTCCTTCGGCCCCCTGAACAACCTTGACAAGTCCAGTGAAGGAATCCGTCCCACTTCGGTTCGTAGGACCAGACCCCCTCGTCGGCCGGGACCGTGGCCTGAGCCTTGGCCAGCATCGGCTCCAGTGGGGGCTGCACGGGGAGGTCCACACGTCCCATTCTGGCGTCCATACTCCGACAGACTCGGCAACCCGGCCAAGGTCATCGCGACAATACCCGGCACAACCTGTCGTGAAATGACAAAAATCTGTCGGAAAGTGTCAAGACCCGGGAACGCCGGTGCGCGCATTCTGATGGCAACGTCCGCTACGGCAGCGGTGCGAGGAGCGCGAGGAGCGCGAGGAAGCCATGAATGCACAACACTTCGACGTCCTGATCATCGGAGCCGGCTTGTCTGGCATCGGCACGGCGTGTCACCTCCAGGCCGAGCTGCCCCAGTTGACTGTCGCCGTGCTCGAGCGGCGCCAACGAGTGGGTGGCACCTGGGACCTGTTCCGCTATCCCGGCGTCCGATCGGACTCCGACATGTACACCTTCGGATTCGAGTTCCGCCCCTGGTTGGACGTCAAAGTGCTTGCCGACGGCCCGTCGATCCAGCAGTACATCGCCGACACCGCAGCCGAATTCGGAATCGACGACAAAATCCACTACGGCCTCACCGTGCTGGCGGCCGAGTGGTCCAGCGTCGAAAGTCGTTGGACGGTGACCGCTCAACACGACACCGCCGAGCACCCCCGCACCTACACCTGTCGTTACCTCATCAGCTGCACCGGCTACTACAACCATGACGCGGGCTACCTGCCGGCTTTCCCCGGTGCCGACCGGTTCACGGGCAGCGTCGTGCACCCCCAGTTCTGGCCGGAGGACCTCGACTACGCCGGCAAGAACGTCGTCGTCATCGGCAGCGGCGCCACCGCGGTCACGCTCATCCCGGCCATGGCCGACGACGTCGAGCACATCACCATGCTGCAGCGCTCGCCGTCGTACATCTTCACGCTCCCCGCCGTCGACAGGATCTCGGGATTCCTCGGCCGCTTCCTTCCCGAGAAATGGGTGTACGGACTGGCGCGCAAACGGAACATCGCGGTCCAGCGGCGGCTGTACCAAGCCTGTCGCCGTTGGCCCGAGCGGATGCGTCGCATCCTGCTGTGGCTGGTTCGACAACAGGTCGGGCCAGCCGTCGACATGAGTCACTTCACACCGACCTACATGCCCTGGGACGAACGGTTGTGCGCGGTGCCCAACGGCGACCTGTTCAAGGCGCTCAAATCCGGTCGGGCATCGGTGGTGACCGATCACATCGAGACGTTCACCGAGAGGGGCATCCTGCTGAAATCCGGGCGGGAACTCGAGGCCGACATCATCGTCACAGCGACCGGTCTCAACGTGCAGATGCTCGGCGGCATAAAGCTTTTCGTCGACGGTGAACCGAGAGAACTGCACGACCAGATGACCTACAAGGCCGTGTTGATCGAGGACATTCCCAACCTCGCATGGATCGTCGGATACACCAACGCATCGTGGACGCTGAAGTCCGACATCGCCGCCCGCTACCTGTGCCGGCTGTTCAAGTACATGGCGGCGCACGGCCACACGGTGGCCATCCCCCGTGACGCCACGGGCGCGCGACTCGACGTCGGCATGTTCAATCAGCTCAATTCGGGTTACGTGCAGCGCGCGCAGGAGACTCTGCCTCGCCAGGGCTCGACGCCTCCCTGGAAGGTGCTCATGGACTACGAGCAGGACCGCACGATGCTGCTCGACGATCCCGTCGACGACGGTCTGCTCGAGTTCGACACGGCAGCCGTCAGCGCAGCCAGCGTCCACATTCCACACCACCGAGAGGTTTCATCCAGATGAGCTCATTCGAAGGCAAAGTCGCCGTCGTCACGGGAGCCAGTTCCGGGATCGGCCGTGCGCTGGCGCTCGACCTCGCCGGAAGGGGGGCCAAGCTCGCTCTCAGCGACATCGACAGCGACGGCCTCGCCGAAACGGTGCGCCGAGCGCAGATGCTCGGTGCGGAGGTGAAGTCCGACCGGCTCGACGTCGCCGAACGCGAAGCCGTGCTGGCCTACGCAGACTCGGTCATCGCACGCTTCGGCACGGTCCATCAGATCTACAACAACGCCGGTGTCGCCTACCACGGTCACGTCGACAAGTCCGAGTTCAAGGACATCGAACGCGTCATCGACATCGACTTCTGGGGTGTCGTCAACGGCACCAAGGCCTTTCTGCCGCACCTGATGGCATCCGGTGACGGGCATGTCATCAACATCTCGAGCGTGTTCGGGCTCGTCGCCGTCCCCGGCCAGAGCGCCTACAACGCCGCCAAGTTCGCCGTCCGCGGCTTCACCGAAGCGCTGCGCCAGGAAATGCTCGTCGGCGGGCACCCCGTCAAGGTGACCTGCGTCCACCCCGGCGGCATCAAGACCAACGTGGCCCGCAACGCGGCCGTCGCCGACAACGAGGACCAGCAGTCCTTCGCGGACTTCTTCGACAAGCGGCTGGCCCACAAGTCGCCCGACATGGCCGCGGCGACCATTCTGCGCGGTGTCGCCAAGGGCCACTCCCGGGTGTTGATCGGCTGGGACGCCAAGTCCCTCGACGTGCTGGCCCGAATCACCGGCCCGTCCTATCAGCGGGTCATCGCCGCGGCGGTGGCCAGATTCTTTCCCTGGGCCAAATAGCCTTCTACGCCGAGAACGGACGACACGATGAAAACCACTGCCGCGGTATTGCTCGATGCGGGCAAGCCGTTCGAACTCATGGAACTCGACCTCGACGGCCCAGGGCACGGCGAGGTGCTGATCAAGTACACCGCCGCCGGCTTGTGTCATTCCGACCTGCACCTCGCCGACGGCGATCTGCCGGCGCGCTATCCGATCGTCGGCGGCCACGAGGGATCCGGGATCATCGAGGACACCGGTCCGGGAGTCACAAAGGTCAAACCCGGCGACCACGTGGTGTGCAGCTTCATCCCGAACTGCGGGACCTGCCGATACTGCTCGACCGGCCGGCAGAACCTCTGCGACCTGGGTGCCACCATCCTGGAGGGCTGCATGCCCGACGGCGGGTTCCGGTTCCACGCCAACGGGACGGATCTCGGCGCCATGTGCATCCTGGGTACGTTCTCCGAACGAGCCACCATCTC
The DNA here is from genome assembly GCA_964000695.1 of uncultured Mycolicibacterium sp. GTDB lineage: Bacteria > Actinomycetota > Actinomycetes > Mycobacteriales > Mycobacteriaceae > Mycobacterium. The sequence continues at coordinate 3,425 of CAXEZH010000386.1, forward strand.
GCAGCACTCGGTCGTCAAGGTCGATGATTGGCTGCCGCTGGAGACGGCGGTGCTGGTGGGCTGCGGCGTGCCCTCGGGTTGGGGCAGCGCCGTCAACGCCGGGAATCTGCGGGCCGGGGACACCGCCGTCATCTACGGGGCCGGCGGACTGGGCATCAACGCGATCCAGGGGGCGGTCTCGGCGGGTTGCAAGTACGTGGTGGTGGTGGACCCGGTCGCACTCAAGCGTGAGACCGCGCTGCAGTTCGGCGCCACCCATGTGTTCGCCGGGGCCGCCGAGGCCGCGCAGAAGGTCGCCGAGCTCACCTGGGGGCAGGGCGCCGATGCGGCCCTGATCCTGGTCGGAACCGTGGAAGTGGAAGTTGTCTCGGCGGCGACCGCCGTCATCGGCAAGGGCGGCACCGTCGTCATCACCGGCCTGGCGGACCCAGCCGCGCTGACCGTGCAACTCTCGGGAACCGACCTGACGCTCAACGAGAAGACGATCAAGGGATCGCTGTTCGGCTCCTGCAATCCACAGTACGACATCGTCCGGTTGCTGCGACTGTATGACGCCGGTCAGCTCGAACTGGACGAGCTCGTCACGCGTACCTACACCCTCGAGGAAGTGAACCAGGGCTACCAAGACCTGCGCGACGGTGTGAACATCCGCGGCGTCATCGTGCACTGACCGTTCCTCGAAAAGCCCGACCACATGACCCCTCAACCATTCAGCAGGAAAGCAGACGGCGCGATGACCGCGAACGATACCGGCGGCAGCATGGACGACTACCCGCTCACGCTCACCAGCATCATCGAGCGCGTCGAGCGCTTGTTTCCAGATCGAGAGGTGTCGTCCCGGCGGCCGTGCGGGACGGTCACCCGTACGACGCTCGGCTCCTGCGCCGGCCGTGCACGCCGGCTCGCCGGGGCGCTGGCCGAACTCGGCGTCGGTGCGCGAGATCCGGTTGCCACCCTGCTGTGGAATCAGAGTGAGCACCTCGAGTTGTACCTCGCGCTGCCCGGCATGGGTGCGGTCATCCACACGTTGAACCCTCGGTTGTCCCCCGACGAACTCGCCTTCATCGTCCGGGATGCTGGAGACAAGGCCATCGTTGTCGACGAATCACTGCTGGGCGTCTTCGAAAAATTCCGGACGGCAACAGATTTCGCTCACATCATCGTGGTCGCCCGCTCAGCTGAGGTGCCGCCCGGGATGCTCGACTACGAGTCGTTGATCGCCGGCGGCACCGCCGTCGAGTGGCCGGCGCTCGACGAGCGTGACCCAGCGGCGATGTGCTACACCTCGGGCACCACCGGCCGCCCCAAGGGCGTCGTGTACTCGCACCGCGCTCTGGTGCTGCACTCGTTGGTCGCTGCGATGCCGGATCAGTTGTCGGTGTCGGCCAGGGACACCATCCTTCCGGTCGTCCCGATGTTCCACGCCAACGCGTGGGGCCTGCCCTACGCAGCAGCGCTCGCGGGGGCGCATCTGGTGCTGCCGGGTCCTCAGCTCGACCCGGAGAGCGTGCTCGATCTGTGCGCGCAGGAGAGAGTCACGATGGCAGCCGGCGTACCCACGGTCTGGATCGCCATGCTGGCGTCGCTCGACGCTGAGCCCGAGCGGTGGGACCTCTCGGCGCTGGATCGGTTGGTCGTCGGCGGAGCCGCGGTGCCGCGGTCGATGTTCGAGGGGTTCGATCGACACGGCCTGACCGTCATCCAGGCCTGGGGCATGACCGAGACCGCCCCCCTGGGCTCGGTCAGCCGGCTACCGGCCGGCCTCGACGACTGGTCGGCCGACGAACAGTACCGCTGCCGCGGCAGGCAGGGTGTTGCGCTCCCGCTTTTCGAGACGCGCGCACGAGACGATCAGGGTCAGTTGATCGCTTGGGACGACACCGCCGTGGGTGAGCTCGAGGTTCGCGGACCCTGGGTCGCAGCCGGTTACCACGCCGGTCGTGGAGCCGACAGCTTCACCGCCGACGGCTGGTTCAGGACCGGGGACGTGGTTCGGATCGACGCCCGTGGCAGCATCCGGATCTGTGACCGGTCAAAGGATTTGGTGAAGTCCGGCGGCGAGTGGATCTCCTCGGTGGACCTGGAGAACCATCTGATGTCGCACCCGGCGGTGGCGCAGGCCGCGGTCATCGCCATACCCCACGATCGATGGGGGGAGCGTCCACTGGCCGTCGTGTCGGTGCTGCCGGGTTCGGAGGTCTCGCCGGGCGAGTTGCGCGAGCACCTCGCCGGAGAGTTCGCCGCGTGGCAGCTGCCGGATCGTTTCGAGTTCGTGGCGACGATCCCGTGCACTGCCACCGGCAAGTTCAAGAAGACCGCGCTGCGTGAGCACTACGCGCCGGCCTGACGCCGATGTGCGACATACTCTTCTCAGTTCCCGACACAGGGAGTCGTTCGTGGGCAGTCTGATCCGCGCCACCACACTGTGGGGATACCGCGAGCTCGTGCTGGAGCTTGGTGGGGACCCGCAACATTTCCTGACGCGCTACGGCATCCCGCCGGGAGTCGAGGACCGCGACGATGCATTCATTCCCATCGATGCGTATGTGCGGGTGTTGCAGGCCAGCGCCGAGGATCTACGCTGTCCGGACTTCGGACTTCGCCTCTCGCGGTGGCAGGGTCTGGACATCCTCGGGCCTGTCGCGGTGATCGCCCGAAACGCCCAGACCGTGCTCGGCGGGCTGCAGATGATCGCTCGCTATCTGTACGTCCATTCGCCCGCGTTGAAACTCACTGTCGCGCCACCAGTTACCGGCGGCGATCTCACTTTCATCTACGAGGTCACCGAACCAGGCCTCGGGACCGTCATCCAGGGGCACGAGATCAGCATGGCCATCGTGGTCCGCATCCTTCGCCTGTTGGGTGGTCCGCAAGCGCGCCCCAGCTCGATCTCGTTCATCCACGACCAGCAGGGCTCCGACGCGGCGTATCGCGATGCGCTGGGGTGCCCGGTGCGCTTCCGGCAGACATGGTGCGGACTCGAGATATCCCAACGCCTGGCTGATCAGACGATCGAGAGTGCCGACCCGGAGACCCTGCGCCTCGCTGAGAAATACCTTGAATCCAACTATGTTCCGCGGACCGCATCGCTCACTGACCGGGTGGCCGAGCTGGCCCGCCGTTTGCTACCCACGGGCCAGTGCAACGTCGATGCGATCGCCGACCAGCTCGCCATGCATCCCCGCTCGCTGCAACGGCGCCTGGTCACCGAGGATGTCCGATGTCAGGACCTGATCGAGCGCGAACGCCGCGTTCTGGCGACCAGATATCTGGCCGAACCGGGCCTGCAACTCGGCCAGATCGCCGGCCTACTCGGTTACGCCGAACAGAGCACCCTCAATCGCTCCTGTCGACGCTGGTTCGGCAAGACCCCTCGGCAGTACCGAGCCGAGCTCCAGAAAGACCCGGATCTCTTGACAGATGATCGGCTATTCACCCACCGGAAATGACGACCAAGACAATACTCGAAATCAGCCCGCGGAGCCGTACCGGTAG
>CAXEZH010000387.1:0-2931 GCA_964000695.1 uncultured Mycolicibacterium sp.
CGGGAGTGGCGGCATCGGTGAGGTCGACGTCGAGCATCAGCGATGACGTGAAGTCCCCCACCAGCTTGTCGACGTCGGCGTGGAACTGTTCACGGCCGAACATCGGCAGGTTCAGCAGGAACCGCCGGTTCGTCGACCAGCGCGCCAGTGTGCCCGCATAGGACGCGGCCACGGCCATCGCCGGGGTGATCCCCCGCCGGTGCGCCGCGGCGAACAACGCGTCGCGGGTTTCGACGTCGAAAATGTGCCAGCGCCGAGTGCCGCGGCGTGGATCGGTCTGTTCGTCGCGCGGAACCAGCGGCAGCGCAGGGCCTTCCGGAAGCTCCGGAATCCGTTCGGCCCACCACTGGCGGTCAGCCTCTGACTGGTCGTTGTCGGCCGAAACCGCGGCTCGGTACTGGCGGTAGGTGTAGCCAAGCTCTGGCAGCGTTGCGCCGTTGTAGAACACCGCGAGATCTGACATGAAGTTGCGGTAGCTGACGGCGTCGGCAGCCTGCATGTCCAGATCGACGTGCAGCCTGGTGCTGCCGTCGGGAAGCAGTGACAGCGACAGTTCGAGGACCTCGTCCACCAACATCTGATGCGATTTGGCGTCGCGAATCTCGTCGAGGCGTCGCTGAGCCGCCGCGAGGTCGAGGTCGCGCAGGTCGAAGACGGTGACCGGCAGGCTGCGGTCGCCGACGCGTTGCGTCCCGTCGGCCAGGATCTCCACCCGCAGCATGGGGTGGCGACGGGCCAGCCGCGCCGCGGCGCCCCGCAACCGCTCGGGATCGACTCCTACACCGTCGAATTCGACATAGAGGTGAGCGGCCACTCCCCCCAGCTGCTGATCGTCGTTGCGGCCCACCCACAGAGCGTGCTGGATCGGCGCCAGCGGGAAGGGTTCGTTGTCCTCGATGTGGTCGTTGCAGGAACTCGAGCCCTCAGCACCCGGGCTCCCGGTGGTGTCGGTCGGTGTCGTGGCGTCGTGAGCGGCGACGAGGTCGGCCCACGCAGCCACGGTCGGGTTGGCGGCCAGATCGGCGAACCCGACGGAGATGCCCTGTCGGCGCCACCGCCCCGACAGCGACATCATCCGGATGGAGTCCAGGCCGGACGCGATCAGGTCGGCATGCGGATCCAGCTCATCCGCACTCATGCCGAGCAGTTCGGCGACTTCGTCTCGAACCGTCTGCGCTCTGGTCACCGCCACACCCACAAAGCCTCCAGCGTTAAGTCAGGCTGCCCTAACTTTGTGGAGGCTACCCTATATTCGGGTCACCGAACACTTCTACCCCGAGCGGACGATTTCACCAGATGAGCACCGGATTCTTAGCTGACCAGGGCAAACCACATGGAGACGCCTCCGCTGACCTGCTTACGGGTTTCGTGCCCTTTCCGGAGGACCGTGCCCAGGCTTACCGGGAGGCGGGCTACTGGACGGGCCGGCCACTGAATTCGATTCTGACCGACGCCGCCGCACGATGGCCGGACCGTACCGCCATCGTCGACTCCGCGACCTCGTACTCCTTCGCCGAGTTGGCGGCCGTGGCGGACCGGGTCGCCGCGGGGTTGGCAGGGCTCGGCATCGCCGAAGGCGACCGGGTGATGGTGCAGCTGCCCAATTCCTGCCAATTCGCGGTGGCGCTGTTCGGGCTGCTGCGCGCCGGGGCGGTGCCGGTGATGTGCTTGCCGGGCCACCGCACAGCCGAACTCGGACATTTCGCCGAGGTCAGCGGGGCGGTCGCGCTGATCGTCGCCGACAAGGTGGGCGGTTTCGACTACCGCGACATGGCCGCCACGCTCGTCGCCGAGCATTCTGCCCTGCGCCACGTCATCGTCGACGGCGACTGCGCGGACTTCGTGCCATGGTCCTCACTCGTCGAGCATCCGGGTGAACCCACCGACCGTCGGCCCGTCGACCCGAGCAGTCCTGCGCTGCTGCTCGTTTCCGGCGGCACCACCGGCTTGCCGAAACTGATCGCCCGCACCCACGACGACTACCTCTACAACGCCCGCACGTGTGCGCAGACCTGCGAGATGACCGCTCAGGACGTCTATCTCGTCGCACTGCCGGCCGGCCACAACTTCCCGCTGGCGTGTCCGGGCCTGCTGGGCTCGATGACGGTGGGTGCGACGACGGTGTTCACCGCCGACCCCAGCCCGGAGTCCGCCTTCGCGTTGATCGCCAAGCACTCGGTCACCGTCACCGGTTTGGTGAACGCGCTGGCCAAATTGTGGGCTCAGGCCTGCGACTGGGAACCAGTGCTGCCGACGTCGCTGCGTTACGTCCAGGTCGGCGGCTCCCGCATGAGCCCCGAGGACGCTCGCTTCATTCTCGACAGGCTCACCCCCGGTATGGCCCAGATCTTCGGCATGGCCGAAGGAATGCTCAACTTCACCCGACCCGGTGATCCGCTCGACGTCGTCGTCCACACCCAGGGGCGGCCGATGTCACCGGCCGACGAGATGCGCGTCGTCGACGACAACGGCAACGAGGTGGCTCCCGGTGAAGAAGGCGAACTGCTGGTGCGGGGGCCCTACACACTCAACGGGTACTACCGCGCCGACGATGCCAACGCGCGGTCCTTCTCGCCGGACGGCTTCTACCGCACCGGCGACCGGGTGCGGATCTTCGACCACGGCCCGAGGGCTGGCTATGTCGAGGTCACTGGACGGATCAAGGACGTCATCCACCGCGGCGGTGAGACGGTGTCGGCGACCGACCTGGAGGACCATCTGCATACCCATCCCCACATCTACAGCGCGGCCGCGGTGGCGCTGCCCGACGAGTACCTCGGCGAGAAGATCTGCGCGGCGGTCGTTTTTCGCGGACGGCCGATCACGCTGGCCGAACTGAACGCCTTCCTCGACGAGCGTGGCGTGTCTGCGCACGCGCGACCCGACGCCCTCGTCGCGATGCCCACATTGCCGTCCACCGCGGTCGGGAAG
>CAXEZH010000388.1:0-3608 GCA_964000695.1 uncultured Mycolicibacterium sp.
CCGTCGACGGTGGCATGGAAGTCCTCGTTGAACGTCGGTCGGCCCGATGACACCCAGGGCAGGTCCCAGCCCATGCGGTCCTTGAAGGCCACCAGCTTGCCCACCGGCGCGCGCGACACCAGCACGAACGCCGTGTCCTTGGCGTCCAGGTGCGAGAGCGGCCCGATGTGATCGGCCATCATCGAGCACCCGGCGCAACCCTCGTCCCACTCCGGCGCGAACATGAAGTGCTGGACGATCAGCTGCCTGCGTCCTTCGAACAGGTCGAGCAGCGTCAGCGGGCCCGTCTCGGTGTCGAACACGTACGGAGTGTCGATCTCGACCATGGGCAGTCGGCGGCGGGCGGCGCTGACCGCGTCCTTGGCTCGGATGAGGTCCTTCTCCAGCACCAGCAGTTCGGCGCGCGCCGTCTCCCACTCGGCTCGCGACACGATGGGCGGCAACGCGTGGGTGTCGGTCATGCTTCGAGCTTGCCACTGTTGAGGCCGTCATCTCGGCGCGCGAACACCGTGTCGTAGACGCTCCAGGCCACCAATGTGCCCAGCGCGATGGAGAACACCGCGGAGAAGGTGTTGCCCAACGTGGCGGCGTCCAGCGACCGCTGCACGGCGGCCGCGGTGATCGACTCGAAACCCAGCGCGCCGGGAACCAGCGACCAGAACGCTGCCAGCAACATGACGAACACCGGCGGGGCCGTCTTCAACTTCGCCGCGGCCACGGCGAACGGAAACACCAGCAGCGCACCGAGGGCCCCGGAGTGCGCCGACGACAGGAACAGACCGCCGATCTTCTGGCCGATCAGTGCGACGGCCACGGCGGCGGTCACCCACAGCAGCGACCCGCGCGGCGCGGACAGGTAGATGAAGAGCCCGATCCCGATGACGACGATCGCGACATAGAACGACAGCGGACCCATCCGGTCGGCCACGGCAGGCGACCCCGGCCTACCCGCGATGGCCACCCCGATCGCCACCCCGAACGCCAGCAGCATGAGCTGGACCACTCCGTACACCAGTCGGCTCGATCCCGCCATGATGGCGCCACCGGCCAGCTCCATGGCTCCGATGGTCAGCGACAGGCCGGGCAACGTGGCGACCAGCGCGGGAGCGATGATGCGCAGCAATTCGTCGTTCGCGGCGTCGGCGACGAACCAGATCGCCAACGTCGTCACCAACGCCGCCGACAGCGACGGGATGATGACGGCCAGCGTCGGGATGCGTCCGGCGACGACGACCACAGCACCGACCACGGCGCCGAGAAACACATACGCCCACAACGCCGTCCACGCCGGGTTGATGACGATGCCGAAGCCCAGTGTGGTGATGACGTAGCCGACCAGGATCATGACCGGACCGAAGCGTGGCGTCGCGGTACGGGCTTCGGTGATGGCGCGGACGGCGTCGCGCGGGGTGACCGCGCCCGCTGTCGCGAGCCGCGCCACCGCGTCGACCTTGCCGGCACGGTCGAGTTGAGTGGTGCCTCCCGTGGAGGCCGCGACTTCGTGTCCGACTCGTCCCACCTGCACGATCAGTACCGTCGGCAACGCGACGACGCGCACCGGCTCGGTGGTGTAGCGCGCGGCGATGCGTTCCAACCGCGACTCCACGACGCCGCTGGGCACCTGGACTTCGATGAGGGCGATGCCGATGTCGCGCAGCATCTCGGCGACCTCGTCGATGGGGAACGTGTCGGGTGGGGCCAACGGAGCCGGCACCTGCTTGCTCACCGCCTGCCACATCTGCTTGGCGCGACCGCCCCAGCTGATCGTCATGTCAGCAGCGTGTCATCCCGCCATCAGGTCCGGACCCTAACCGCGCGCGTCGGCTGTCAGAACTCTTCGGCGATCGCCGCGACCCGGCGCACCTGGTCGATGTCGGAGCTGGTGGGGATCAGATGAACCTCGTCGGCGCCGATCTCGGCGAAGCGGCCCAGCACCGTTCGCAACTCGTCGTCGGTACCGGCCCACCCGGTCGTCGGCGCCATCGCGTCGACCACCTCGGCGGGAATCCAGTTCATGTAGCGGCGCAGATGCCGGTGCACCTGCGCACGAGGCTCGTCGCCGTCGCCGAGGGCGAACCAGAACGAGGTCGCCAGGTGCGGGGCCGGCTTGTCCGCCTCCTGCCACGCCTGCCGAGCCACGTCGAACAGCGCGGACTCCTTGTCGAGATCGAGGTCGAGCGTGATCCCGGCCAGACCGTCGGCCCAGGCGGCGGCGCTGCGCACGGTTTTGGGCCCGATCGTGCCCACCACCAGCTGCGGGCCCCCCGCCTGCACCGGCGGAGGCCCGACGGGCAGCGTCGAGTCGGTGATCTTCTCCCCCGCCCAGACGCGCTTCATCACCGCGACCCGCTCGGCCATCTGGCGCATCGTCTGCGTTGCCGGGTCCGCCCCGACGGCGTGGTAGTCCTCGTGGCGCCCGCCCACCCCGATGCCGACGGTGAGCCGTCCGCCGCACAGCAGGTCACCGGTCGCCAGCTGCTTGGCGAGCATGACGGGGTCGTGCAACTGCGGCACCACCACGGTGGTCACCAGCCGGACCCGGTCGGTCCAGGCCGCCAGCGCCCCGAGCAGGGTCAGGCTCTCGGGGTTGTCGAACGCGATGCGTTCCCCCCAGCACAGCGACGAGAACGCGCCGCCGTCGATCAGCTGAGCCCACGCCTTGAGCGTCCCCCGGTCCAGATCGGGTTCCATCACCGGCATCGTCATCCCGATTCGCACGTCGGCGATTCTGGCACGCCGGGTGAATCGGGCGCGCACGGCGTCACGGTGGGTGCGTCAGCGCGCCGGATCCTTGCGGGCCCGGATGGGGTCGGCCGCCGGTGGGGTGAACAACGCGCCGCGCCAACCGAGCCGCAGCGTGCGGACCGCCACCAGCAGCCAGGTGAACAACAACCCCACATAGGCGACGGCTGCCGCGTACCGGAACGCCGGCAGGTTGGTGTGCACCGCCAGCTGGGTGGTCCCGGTGACGAACGTGCCGACCGGGAACGTGAGGCTCCACCATGTCAGCGCGAACGGCATGCCCCGGCGCAGGGTGCGCACGGTCAATGCGGTGGCCAGCGCGATCCACAGCACCGCGAAACCCCACACCGGAACGCCGTAGAGCACCGCGAACACGCTCATACCGTCGGCGAGATTCTCGTCGACGGCCAGGGCGGCATCGGCGCCGAGCAACCCGGCCACCGTGATGGACTGACCCAGCGGCCCCAGCACGATCCACAGCGTGGGCACCCGGGCGGTGCCCGACGTGCCGAAGTGCGCGAGTCGGCTCCACACCATGGTGATGATGATCAGCGACGCGATCAGCGACAGGCCGAACATCGCGTAGCAGCCGTAGAGCATGGTGGCTCGGCCGGGCCCATCGGCCATGTGCGGGATCAGCAACCCGCCCGTGGCAGCGGCCACCATCGGCGGCACGACAGGCATCAGCCAACCGCCGAACGCGGCGTCGGGTTCCACCCGGTGCCGGGTGAACATCAGATACGGGATGCTCAGCGCCGTGACCAGCCCGCCGATCGTCCCGGCGATCCACAGAATCCAGGCCAGGTTCACTGCGGTGCGCATGCCGATCAGATCCACCCCGACCAGCAGCGCGCCGGATCCGACGG
>CAXEZH010000389.1:0-5451 GCA_964000695.1 uncultured Mycolicibacterium sp.
GGCCACCGCCGACGCGGTGGTCGAGGACGTCGACGACGACGCCGAGTGGACGCCGACGACCGCGTTGGTCGCTGAGGTCCGTGACGGGTTGCTGTATGTCTTCCTACCGCCCACCGATGACGTCGAGCACTTCGTCGACCTGATCGGCCGCATCGAAACCGCGGCGGCCGCGACCCGCTGTCCCGTCGTCATCGAGGGCTACGGTCCGCCCGCCGACCCGCGGCTGTCATCGATGACGATCACGCCCGACCCGGGGGTGATCGAGGTCAACGTGGCACCCACCGCGAGCTTCACCGAGCAGCGCGAACAGCTCAAGACGCTCTACGAGCAAGCGCGCCAGGCGCGATTGTCGACCGAGTCCTTCGAGGTCGACGGCACCCACGGTGGAACCGGCGGCGGAAACCACATCACCCTCGGTGGAATCACACCCGCGGACTCGCCGCTGCTGCGCCGTCCCGACCTGCTGGTCTCGCTGCTCACCTACTGGCAGCGGCATCCGTCGCTGTCCTATCTGTTCGCCGGACGGTTCATCGGAACCACGTCGCAGGCGCCGCGCGTCGACGAGGGCCGCCCGGAGTCGCTGTACGAACTCGAGATCGCCTTCGCCGAGATCGCGCGGCTGGCCTCACATTCCGGCGGGCACGCCGAGCCATCCGCTGCCGAACATGGTCGCTCCGCAAGCTCCGCTCCGGAACATGGTCGCTCCGCAAGCTCCGCTCCGTGGATCGTGGACAGGGCCCTCCGTCACCTCCTCACCGACATCACCGGTAACACCCACCGCGCCGAATTCTGCATCGACAAGCTCTACAGCCCGGATTCCGCACGCGGCCGGCTCGGTCTGCTGGAGCTGCGAGGCTTCGAGATGCCCCCGCACTATCAGATGGCGATGGTCCAGTCCCTGCTGGTGCGCTCCCTGGTGGCATGGTTCTGGGAGCAGCCACTGCGGGCGCCGTTGATCCGCCACGGCGCCAACCTGCACGGCCGGTACCTGTTGCCGCACTTCCTGATCCAGGACATCGCGGAGGTGGCCGCCGATCTGCGGGCCTACGGGATCAACTTCGACACCAGTTGGCTGGATCCGTTCACCGAGTTCCGGTTCCCGCGCATCGGCACCGCCGTGTTCGGCGGCGTCGAGATCGAACTGCGCGGAGCGATCGAGCCCTGGAACGTGCTCGGAGAGGAGTCCACCGCCGGCGGCACCGCCCGCTACGTCGACTCGTCGGTCGAACGCCTGCAGGTGCGGCTCATCGGCGCCGATCGGCAGCGCTACATCGTCACCGTCAACGGCCACCCGATTCCGCTGCTGGCCACCGACAACCCCGACGTCCAGGTCGGCGGCGTGCGCTATCGCGCCTGGCAACCGCCCAGCGCGCTGCATCCGACCATCACCGTCGACGGGCCCCTGCGTTTCGAGCTGATCGATGCCGCCACCGGGGTATCCCGGGGCGGGTGCACCTACCACGTGTCGCACCCGGGCGGACGCGCCTACGACAGCCCGCCGGTCAACGCCGTCGAGGCCGAATCACGGCGTGGGCGACGTTTCGAGGCCACCGGTTTCACCCCCGGCAAGGTCGACCTCGCCGCGCTCAGGGAGAAGCAGGCCCGCCAATCCACCGATGTGGGCGCGCCGGGGATCCTGGATCTGCGGCGAGTGCGTACCGTGCTGCAGTAATGGCGCTCCCGGTAGGCCGTCCGACATCTCCGAGCGGGGTCGGGCGGACAGACTTCGACAACCCGCTGGTGCCGTACGACACCGTGCGGGCGCAGCCGGCACTGTTCGATCTGCAGCCCGCCACCGGGCCGGGCGACGCGGGCTACGACGAGTTCATCGACGAGAACGGCGATGTGCGTCCCGCCTGGCAGGAGGTCGCCGACTGCGTCCGCGACCGCGGCCGTGGCGGGCTGGACCGGTTGCGCGCTGCAATCCGCAGCCTCGTCGACAACGACGGCATCACCTACATCCAGACCGACCACCTCGGCGACGCGATCACCAACGGCGACGGCGGTGCCGTGCCCGGACCCTGGCAGCTCGACGCGCTGCCGCTGGTGATCTCGGAGAGCGACTGGAACACCCTCGAAGCCGGACTCGTGCAGCGCTCCCGGCTGCTGGACGCGGTGCTGACCGATCTCTACGGCGCCCGCCGGTCGCTGACCAGCGGAGTGCTTCCCCCGCAGTTGCTGTTCGCCCACCCCGGCTATCTGCGTGCGGCGCGCGGCATCGAGGTGCCCGGACGTCATCAGCTGTTCCTGCACGGCTGCGACGTCAGTCGCAGTTCATCCGGCGACTTCCTGGTCAACGCCGACTGGACGCAGGCCCCGTCCGGCGCCGGCTACGCCTTGGCCGACCGGCGGGTGGTCGCGCACGCCATCCCCGACCTCTACGAGGAGATCGGTCCCCGGCCCGCCTCCCCGTGGGCGCAAGCGCTGCGCCTGGCGCTGATCGAGGCGGCGCCCGAGACGGCCGAAGAGCCCGTCGTCGTGGTCCTCAGCCCCGGCATCCACTCCGAAACCGCTTTCGACCAGGCCTATCTCGCCAGCCTGTTGGGTCTGCCGCTGGTGGAGAGCGCTGATCTGGTGGTCCGCGACGGAAAGCTGTGGATGCGCTCGATGGGCACACTGCAGCGCGTCGACGTGGTGCTGCGACGCGTCGACGCCGACTACACCGATCCGTTGGATCTGCGCGCCGACTCCCGGCTCGGTGTCGTGGGCTTGGTGGAAGTGCTGCGCCGGGGCGCGGTGACCGTGGTCAACTCGCTGGGCAGCGGCGTGCTGGAAAGCCCCGGTGTGCTGCGCTTCCTGCCCGAGCTCGCCGAGAGGCTCCTCGGCGAGACGCCACTGCTGGCGACCGCGCCGATGTACTGGGGCGGTGCCGACCTCGAGCGCTCGCACCTGCTGGCCAATTTGTCGAGCCTGCTGATCAAGCCCGTCGCCGGTGGCGAGCCGATCGTCGGACCGGACCTGTCGGCGGCGCAGCGCGAGTCGCTCGCCGCACGCATCGAGGCGACCCCCTGGCAGTGGGTGGGCCAGGAGCTCCCGCAGTTCTCCTCCGCCCCGTCGGACTACCTGCCGTTGGGCATGTCCTCCTCGAGCGTCGGAATGCGGCTGTTCACCGTCTCCCAGCGCAGCGGCTACGCCCCGATGATCGGTGGCCTGGGATACCTGCTGGCCCCCGGCACCGCGGCCTATCGGCTCAACTCCATTGCCGCCAAAGACATCTGGGTGCGCACGCCGACCCGGGTCACGGCTGAGATCACCCCCGCCGCCCTCCCCGCCGAACCGACCGCGGCCGAGGCCGTCCGGTTGCCGGCGATGCTGACCTCCCGGCCCACCCCGGAGATCAGCTCGCCGCGTGTGCTTTCCGATCTGTTCTGGATCGGGCGATACGCCGAACGGGCCGAAAACACCGCCCGGTTGCTGACCGTGACCCGCGAGCGATACCACGAGTACCGCTACCGACAGACGATGGACGGCAGCGAGTGCGTGCCCGTTCTGCTCACCGCACTGGGCACGATCACCGGAACCGACACCGTCGCCGGCGGCGACTACCACGAGCTGGTGGCCACCGCGCCCACCACGCTGTGGGCGTTGACGGCCGACCGGCGTCGTCCCGGTTCGCTGGCGCAGTCCGTCGAACGATTGAGCCTCGCTGCGCGCGCCGTGCGCGACCAGATGTCCAACGACACCTGGATGGTGCTCTCGGCACTCGAGCGTGCCCTGCTGCACTCCCCGGAGACCCCGCCGGACTCCAAGGCGGAGGGCGAGTCGTTCCTGTCGTCGACGAACACACTCGCGCTCGCCGGGATGCTGGCACTGTCAGGCGTCGTCTCGGAGTCCATGGTGCGCGACACCGGCTGGATCATGATGGACATCGGCAAACGCATCGAGCGCGGCCAGTGGCTCACGGCGCTGCTGCGGGCGACCCTGACCACCGCGCGAAACCCCGAAGCCGAGCAGACGATCACCGAGTCCACGCTGGTGGCGTGCGAGTCCCTGGTGACCTACCGCCGGCGCAACCCGGGCAAGGTTAGTGTGGCGGGCGTGGCCGAGCTGGTGTTGTTCGATGCGGAGAACCCGCGTTCGCTCGTGTACCAGCTGGATCGGCTGCGCACCGATCTGAGGGCTCTGCCGGGAGCCTCGGGATCGTCGCGTCCCGAACGCATGGTCGACGAGGTGGCCACCCGCTTGCGCCGCATCGAACCTGCCGAGCTGGAAGAGGTGACCGCCGACGGGCGACGTGAAGAGCTCGCCGGGTTGCTGCGCGGCATGAACATCGACCTCCGTGAGCTCTCGGGCGTGATCACCGCCACCCATCTGTCGCTGCCGGGTGGCATGCAACCGCTGTGGGGCCCCGACGCGCGGCGGGTGATGCCGTGACGGCGTTCCCGGACGGGCCGACCGCCTCGGGGACCAGCCGCTGCTATCAGGTCACCCACCGCACCGTCTACCGCTATTCCGATGTGGTCACCAGCTCATACGGCCGCGGATTCCTCACTCCGCGGGACTCGGCGCGACAACGCTGCCTCGTCCACGAACTCGTCATCGACCCCGAAGCCGCCGACAGTTCGACCAGCCGGGACGCGTACGGCAATCTCAGCTCGTATTTCCACGTCACCGAGCGGCACCGCAAGCTGAGCATCACCAGCCGCTCCGTCGTCGAGGTGGACCCCCCGCCGCCCGATCTCTACCAGGGTCCGTCGGCGCGCGCACCATGGGAGATCGCGCGTCCGGTCGGCACCGACGGCGCGCTGGCGACCGAGTTCACGCTGGATCTGCAGCCGCCGGAAATCACCGACGAAGTACGCGACTATGCGGCACCGAGTTTCACCGAAGGGCGGCCGCTGATCGACGTGCTGCAGGACCTGACGTCGCGCATCTACCGAGACTTCACCTACCGGTCGGGGTCGACCACGGTGTCGACACAGGTGAGCGAGGTTATGGCGGCCCGCGAAGGGGTATGCCAGGACTTCGCGCGGCTGGCGATCGCCTGCCTGCGCGCCAACGGTCTGGCGGCCAGCTACGTCTCGGGGTATCTGGCCACCGACCCGCCCCCCGGGAAGGAACGTATGGTCGGGATCGACGCAACGCACGCATGGGCAGCCGTGTGGACGCCTCAGAACGCGTGGCTGGGACTGGATCCCACCAACGACCAGATGGTCGACGAGCGCTACGTCACAGTGGGATTCGGTCGTGACTACGCCGACGTCCCGCCGCTGCGCGGCATCATCTACACCGACTCCGAGAGCAGCGTCATCGACGTCTCCGTCGATGTGGCGCCACACCAGGGGGAGGTGCTGCGTGCGTGACTTCACCTGCCCCAACTGCGGTCAGCGGTTGGCGTTCGAGAACTCGGTGTGCCTGAACTGCGGCAGCTCGTTGGGTTTCTCCCTGGACGACATGGCGCTGCTGGTCATAGCCCCACCCGAGGAGAGCGAGCACGCGGGCGCGGTCGAC
>CAXEZH010000390.1:0-14570 GCA_964000695.1 uncultured Mycolicibacterium sp.
GACGGCGGCCAGCGCGTCCTTCATCTGGCCTGCGCCGGGCAGCATGCCCAGCAGATTGCCGATCGGACCCATCTTGCGGATCGCCAGCATCTGCTCGAGGAAGTCCTCCAACGTCAGCTCACCGCTGCCGATCTTGGCTGCGGTCGCCTCGGCCTGAGCCTGATCGAAGTGTTGCTCGGCCTGCTCGATCAGCGTCAGTACGTCGCCCATGCCGAGAATCCGGCTGGCCATGCGGTCCGGGTGGAAGACGTCGAAGTCCTCCAGCTTCTCCCCCGCCGAGGCGAACAGGATGGGTGCGCCGGTCACCTCGCGGACCGACAGCGCGGCACCGCCCCGCGCATCACCGTCGAGCTTGGTGAGCACGACGCCGGTGAACCCGACGCCTTCGCGGAACGCGTCGGCCGTCGTGACCGCATCCTGACCGATCATCGCGTCGAGGACGAACAGCACCTCATCGGGGTTGACCGCATCGCGGATGGCGGCGGCCTGGCGCATCAGTTCCTCGTCGATGCCCAGCCGACCCGCGGTGTCGACGATCACGACGTCATAGTGCTTGGACTTGGCTTCGTTCAGGCCTGCCGCCGCGACGGCCACCGGGTCACCGGCGGCCATCTGTTCGAGTTCGGCACCGCCGGGCGCGACGCCGGGATGCGGGGCGAAGACGTGCACGCGCGCGCGCTCACCGGTGATCTGCAGCTGGTTGACCGCGCCGGGGCGCTGCAGGTCGCACGCCACCAGCAGCGGTGTGTGCCCCTGGCCCTTCAGCCAGCGGGCCAACTTGCCCGCCAGCGTGGTCTTACCCGAGCCCTGCAGACCGGCCAGCATGATCACCGTCGGTGGGTTGCGCGCGAACGCCAGTTGGCGGGTCTCGCCGCCGAGGATGCCGATCAGCTCCTCGTTGACGATCTTGACGACCTGCTGGGCCGGGTTGAGTGCCGCCGACACCTCCGCGCCCTTGGCCCGGTCCTTGATGCGCGTGACGAACTGCCGCACCACCGGCAGCGACACGTCGGCTTCCAGCAGGGCCAATCGGATCTCGCGGGCGGTGGCGTCGATGTCGGCGTCGGTGAGCCGACCTTTGCCACGCAGTCCCGAGAGAGCTCCGGTCAACCGGTCGGACAGCGATTCAAACACGCACCCAAGACTACTTGTAGTGGGTCTGCCCCCTCGAACGCGGCGTCAGCTGGCCTGTTCGGCCGGCTTGGCGGGCGGCGGAGTCGGCAGGATGGCCATCAACTCGGCCTCCAGATTCTGGCGCACCGCCGCCTCGTCGGCCCCGGCAAGGACGATGCCGAAGGCGTCGACCACCGAGGAACCCAGGGTGGTCACCTTCGCCCACGAGATGTCGACGTCGGCGCGCTCGAACACTGCGGTCAGCAGAGCCAGCAGACCGGCTCGGTCGGTGGCCCGGATCTCGGCGATCACCTGGTCGGTGCCTTCGCTGTGGTGCCAGAGCACACGCGGTGGCGCCGCCGGCGCGTTGATCGGCACCGCGGCACGCACTTCTCCTGCCCGGCCCGGGCCCGCGCTGTCGGCTTCCTTCTGCTCGAGCGCTCGGACCACGTCCAGGTCACCCTCGAGGGCGAGGATCAGTTGTTGACGCAGCAGCTCCGCTGCCGGCGGGGCACCGAAGCGCGGTGAGACGACGAACGTGTTGATCGCGGCGCCCTGGTGGCCGTTGACCGACGCCGAGTGCACCCGCAACGAGTTCAGCGCCAGCACCCCCGCCGCCTTCGACAGCAGCCCTCGCCGATCAGGGGCGATCATCGTGACGTTGAAGATGTGTGGGGTGTCGGCCGGGGTGAGTTCGACATGGACTTTGTGCTGCGCAGCGAGCGACATGAACCGCGGATCCACCGGATCTGGTTGCGGCAGCGGCTCACCGGCCATCGCCAGCCGACACCGACGCACCAGGTCGCCGATCAACGAGGCCTTCCAGTCGCCCCACACCCCCGGACCGGTGGCCAGCGAGTCGGCCTCGGCCAGAACATGCAGCAGCTCCAGCACCACCAGATCGCCGCCGAGGGCGTCCACCACGGAGGCGATGGTGTTGGGGTCCTGGAGGTCTCGCCGGGTCGCGGTGTGGGCCAGCAGCAGGTGGTGGCGCACCACTTTGGCGAGGATGTCGATGTCCGAGGGCCACAACCCCAACCGATTTCCGATCTGGGTGGCCAGCTCCGCGCCGATGATGCTGTGGTCGCCGCCGCGCCCCTTGCCGATGTCGTGCACCAGCGCGCCGAGGACCAGGAGATCCGGCCGGGCCACCCGGGTCGTGAAGGCGCTTGCCCGAGATACTGTTTCGACGAGGTGACGATCGACCGTCCAGATGTGCACCACGTCGCGGGGCGGCAGATCGCGCACCGCCCCCCACTCGGGGAACAATCTGCCCCACAGCCCGGTCCGGTCGAGTGCCTCGATGGTCCCCACCGCGGACGGACCGGCGGCGAGCATCACGAGCAAGTCCTTGAGTGCCTGACGGGGCCATGGGGTGCGCAGCTCCGGCGCAGTCTCGACGAGTCGGCTCAGCGTGGAGGAAGCCATCGGCAGACCGGTTGTCGCCGACGCGGCGGCGACCCGCAGAATGAGTCCGGGATCACGCTCGGGACGTGCGTCGCGGGCGAGGATCACCTCGCCGTTGAACTCGATCACGCCCTCGTCGAGCGGACGGCGCACCGGTCTGCGCAGTGCGGCCAGCCCGCGGCGGGGCAATGCATTGGCAGCCGTTCGGATTCCGGCGTCAACGTAGTAGCTGACAGTGCGCGCGGCATCGGAGAGCATGCGCGCCAGGTCGAATCGATCGCCGATGCGCAGTGCGGCGCCGATCTCGTCGGCATACTGGGCGAGCAGCAGTTCGCGGCCTTTGCCCGCCACCCGGTGCAGTTCGGTCCGCACATTGAGAAGCGAAAGATGCGCGTCGCCAAGGGTTTCAGTCGGCGAGACCAGCGAGCGGGAGGGATAGACATCAGCGAGCTGGGCAATGGCCAGCGCGTTGAGCAGTTGGACGTCGCGCAGTCCTCCCCTGCCGCACTTGAGGTCGGGTTCCGCACGGTGGGCGATCTGACCGCTGCGTTCCCAACGCGCCCTGGTGTGCTCGACCAGTTCGTCGAACCGCGAGGCGATCCCGGTGCGCCACTGCCTGCGCGCACCCCCGATCAGCATCGCCGACAAGTCGGGGTCACCGGCGATGTGCCGTGCTTCGAGCATCGCCAACCCGGCCGACATGTCCTCCCCGGCGACAGTGAGCGCCTGCTCGACGGTCCGCACGCTGTGGTCGATGCGGATGTTGGCGTCCCACAGGGGGTACCACAACAGCTCAGCGACCTCGGCGACGATGTCGGTGGGCATGTCGTCGTGCACCAGCATCAGGTCGAGATCCGAGTACGGCAACAACTCGCCGCGGCCGAGCCCGCCGGTGGCGACGATCGCGAACCCGCTGCTCGCGGTGATGCCGATCTCGGTGGCTTTTGTGGTCAGCCAGAAGTCGTACAGATCGAGCAGGGCATCGCGAAGGGCGGCCGACTCGAGCTGGCGAGAGCCGCCCACCAGCAGCTGCTCTGCGGCCGCTGCCAGATCGGTCGCCGGCCGAGACGAACCCGCCGCCGGGCGCACCCATCGGGGCGCTCCGGCGGCGGGGTCTGCTTTCCGCTCTGTCATGACTTGTTGTCCTCCCGGCACTTAACGATCCAGCGCTCACACGGCGCAGAGCCGGGAGACGACGTCCTCAGATGGATGGGCGATTACAGGGCGTCGGCCCCCCGCTCACCGGTGCGGACTCGGACCACGGTCTCGACCGGGCTCACCCAGACCTTGCCATCGCCGATCTTCCCGGTACGGGCAGCCTGGACGATCACGTCCACGACCTTGTCGACGGCGGCGTCGTCCACGACGACCTCGACCCGCACCTTCGGCACGAAATCGACGGAGTACTCGGCACCGCGGTACACCTCGGTGTGGCCCTTCTGGCGACCGTAACCCTGAACCTCGCTCACGGTCATTCCGAGGATACCCGTCTGCTCGAGACCAGTCTTGACGTCCTCGAGAGTGAACGGCTTGACGATCGCAGTAATCAGCTTCATGTAGTTGATCCCTTCCGATGAAATTGTCGCCGATCAGGCGAGCTCGTAAGCCGTTTCGGCATGTTCGGTTTCATCGATACCAGTGTCCTCGTCTTCCTTGGACACCCGCCAGCCCAGTGGCTTGACGATGAAGGCGATGATGAGGGTCATGACCGCGGTGAAGATCACGGCCACCAGCGCGATGACGAACTGCACGACGAGCTGCTCGAAGCCGCCGCCGACGAACAGGCCGGCGTCGGTTGCGAAGAAGCCGAGCGAGATGGTTCCCCACAGGCCTGCGACCAGGTGAACACCGACCACGTCGAGGGAGTCGTCGTAACCGAACTTGTACTTCAGTCCGATCGCCAGCGCCGAGAGCACACCCGCGATCGCGCCGACCACGATCGACCAGATCGGGGTCAAGTTACCGCACGCCGGGGTGATTGCGACCAAACCGGCGACGATACCCGACGCGGCGCCGACGCTGGTGGCGTGGCCGTCCCGGATCTTCTCCACCAGCAACCAGGCCAGCATGGCGGCCGCGGTCGCCGCGGTGGTGTTGACCCACACCAGACCGGCGAGCACGTCTGCGGCGCCTTCGGAGCCGACGTTGAAGCCGAACCAGCCGAACCACAGAATGGCCGCGCCCAACAGCACGAACGGGACGTTGTGCGGACGGAAGGCGGACTTGCCGAAGCCGCTGCGCTTTCCGAGGAGCAGCGCCAGTACCAGTGCGGCCATACCGGCGTTGATGTGGACCACGGTGCCGCCGGCGAAGTCGATGGGCGCTACGTTGGCGCCACCTTCCTCGTCGGTGCCGAACATCATTGCAGCGATGCCGCCCTCAGCACCCGAGAGCAGGCCGCCGCCCCAAACCATGTGGGACAGTGGGAAGTACACAAGGGTGACCCAGATGCCGCCGAACAGCAGCCAGGTGCCGAACTTCATCCGCTCAGCCACCGCGCCGCTGATCAGGGCGACGGTGATGACGGCGAATGTCAGCTGGAAGGCCACCCACACGATGGCGGGCACGGTGCCGAATCCACCCAGCACGAAGGTGTCGACCCCGTCGATCTCGCGGGTCTCGGTGAGCTGGTTCACCCCGAACAACGCAAAGGGGTTGTCGAACAGACCCAGGTAGTTTCCACCGCCGACGTGCGCGGAGGAGAAGGACATCGAATAGCCCCACAACACGTAGATGACGCTGACGACACCCATGGAGCCGAACGACATCATCATCATGTTCAGGACGGACTTCTGCCGCGACAGCCCGCCGTAGAAGAAGGCGAGGCCGGGGGTCATGAACAACACCAGCGCAGCGGCGGTGATGATCCACGCCGTATCGCCCGCGCTCAGGCCGCCTTCACCGAACGGCAGGAACTGATCATCTGGTATGGCTAGGGCCACGTCATGCAAGCCAAAAACCACTTTGTTTGAACCTCCTTGGGACGTGAGCCGACATGATCGGCCTCCCGAAGAGACTCTTGTGCGCGCGTTTCACCCGTGATTCGTTCGTGTTTCGGCTACGTGAACGGGTTCACACATCCGGTTACGCTCAGGTTTCACCAGGCACGTTCAGCAAAAAAGGTCGCGCCGTGGAACAATTTTCGTCCCCGGTATTGCGGCGTGGCGCCGCGAAGGACGGTCAGCCGAGCAGCGCGTCGACGAAGGCCGAGGGTTCGAACGGCGCGAGGTCGTCGGGCCCTTCGCCGAGTCCGACGAGTTTGACCGGCACACCCAACTCCTGCTGGACGCGGAACACGATGCCGCCTTTGGCCGTACCGTCCAGCTTGGTCAGCACGACACCGGTGATGTCGACGACTTCAGCGAACACCCTGGCCTGCGGCAGGCTGTTCTGGCCGATCGTGGCGTCGAGCACCAGCAGCACTTCATCGACCGCCGCCCGGCGACCCACCACCCTCTTCACCTTGCCCAACTCGTCCATCAAGCCGCTCTTGGTGTGCAGCCGTCCGGCCGTGTCGACCACGACGACGTCGGCACCGGAGCTGATGCCCGTGTCGACGGCGTCGAACGCCACCGAGGCCGGGTCGGCGCCCTCCGCGCCGCGGACCACCTGTGCGCCGACCCGCGACGCCCAGGCCTGCAACTGGTCGGCGGCGGCGGCGCGGAACGTGTCGGCGGCCCCGAGGACCACCCGCCTGCCGTCGGCGACCAGGACGCGGGCCAACTTGCCGACGGTGGTGGTCTTGCCCGTTCCGTTGACGCCGACGACCAGCAGGACCGAGGGCTTGTCGTCGTGCGGCAGCGCTCGGATGGAGCGATCGAGGTCGGGTTGCAGTTCGGTGATCAGCACGTCGCGCAGCACGGCGCGGGCGTCGGCCTCGGTGCGCACCTGGCTGCTCGCCATCTTGGCGCGCAACGCCGCCACCACCGATTCGGTCACGACCGGGCCGAGGTCGGCAATCAGCAGGGTGTCCTCGATCTCCTCCCAGGACTCCTCGTCGAGATCGCCGCCGCCGAGCAGGCCGAGCATGCTGCGACCGAGGGTGTTCTGCGACTTGGCCAGCCGGCCGCGCAGTCGATCCAGACGGCCCTCCGGCGGCGCGATGGCCTCGATGTCCGGCGCCTCGGCGCCGGTCGGAATCTCCTCAGGGGCGGGGGCCTCAGGCGCAGCCGCTTCAGCCGGGGCAACCGGCGGGGGTGTCTCCGCCGGGGGCGCGGGCCTCTCGACCGGCGGCGCGGTCGGCTCGGGAAGGGTGACATCGGCGATCGGACGCTTCGGCGCGTCCCGCGGGATGGTGGCATCATCGCCGACGGCGGGTAGCCCGGTGGTGTCGATGCGCTCAGGCTGCGGCGGGGCGGTGTCCGGCCGGCTCGGCGGCGCCGGCTCCGGCCGGCTCGGCGGCGCCGGCTCCGGCCGGCTCGGCGGCTTCACCTCCGGCGGAGTCACGGTCGGAGTGGCCTGACTGAACGTGATGCCCGACGAGGCGGTGTAGCCGCCCGAGCGATCAACAGGAGTGGCAGTGTCTGGACGGGCGAGGCTGATCCGCCGCTTGCGGTACCGCAGCAATCCGACCACGAGCGCAGCAACCAGCAGAACGGCGATGACCGCTATCGCGATCCAGAGACCCTCAGACACCACGCCATTGTCGCAGGGGGCCTGAACGATGACGCCCGACCCCACGTTCACCGCGGCACACCGCAAGCGCAGGCACATCGACGTCTGCTTGACCGAAGAGGTGGACTACCAGTCCGTTAGCACCGGCCTGGAGCGCTACCGGCTGCCCTACAACGCGCTGACCCAGACCGACCTGAACAGTGTGGATCTGAGCACGGAGTTCCTCGGTGCCCGGCTACGCGCTCCGGTCCTGATCGGCGCGATGACGGGCGGGGCAGAGCTGTCCGGCATCATCAACCGCAACCTGGCCGCCGCAGCTCAGGAGCTGGGTATCGGGATGATGCTGGGATCCCAGCGGGTGATGATCGACGACCCGGCCACCGCGGTGAGCTTCGACGTACGCGGCACGGCACCCGACATCCCCGTCATCGGCAACATCGGGCTGGCCCAGCTCGGCCCGGAACTGGTGCCCGGCCTCACCGACGCGCTGGCCGAGGTCGGCGCCGACGCGGTGGCGGTACACACCAATCCGCTGCAGGAAGCCATGCAGCACGAGGGCGACACCGACTTCTCCGGCTCGATCGGGCGGTTGCGTGAGGTGGTCGAGGCGATCGGCTATCCCGTCGTGCTCAAGGAGGTCGGCCACGGGATCGGTGCGGCAGCGGCGGCCGAACTCGTCGACTGCCCGCTCGCCGCGGTCGACGTCGCCGGCGCCGGGGGCACGTCATGGGCACGCATCGAACAGTTCGTCCGGTACGGCGAGGTGCGCTATCCGGCGCTGGCCGAATGGGGCATCCCGACCGCGCAGGCGCTGTCCGAGGTGCGCGAGATGCTCCCTGACATGGCGCTGATCGCTTCGGGCGGTATCCGGACGGGCATGGATGCGGCCAAGGCGCTCGCGATGGGCGCCGAGATGGTCGCCGTGGCGCGACCGCTGCTGGCGCCGGCCATCGAGTCCGTCGACGCGGTCGTCGCCTGGCTGCAATGCTTCCTGCACGAATTGCGGATCTGCCTGCGCGGGTGCGGCGCGGCCGACCTGACAGCGCTGCGGCGCAGAGGCGTCTGCGCCGCCCGCTGAGCCTCAGGTCCGGCTGCTGACCAGTTCCTGGCCGCGCATGCGCTGCGAGATCACCGTCGTGATGCCGTCCCCGCGCATCGACACGCCGTACAGCGCGTCGGCCACCTCCATCGTGGGCTTCTGGTGGGTGATCACGATCAGCTGCGAGCGCTCCCGGAGCTGCTCGAACAGGCTGATCAGCCGGCGCAGGTTGACGTCGTCGAGCGCCGCCTCGACCTCGTCCATGACGTAGAAGGGGGACGGGCGCGCCCGGAAGATCGCGACCAGCATCGCGACGGCAGTCAGGGACTTCTCGCCGCCCGACAGCAGCGACAGCCGCTTGATCTTCTTGCCCGGCGGCCGCGCTTCGACCTCGATTCCCGTGGTCAGCATGTCGCTCGGATCGGTGAGCAGCAGCCTGCCCTCCCCACCGGGGAACAGCGTCGAGAAGACCTGGGCGAACTCGCGCTCGACGTCGGCGTAGGCGTCGGTGAACACCTGCAGGATCCGGCCGTCGACATCGGAGATCACGTCGAGCAGGTCTTTGCGCGCGGCCTTGACGTCCTCGAGTTGGGTGGACAGGAAGTTGTACCGCTCTTCCAGCGCGGCGAACTCCTCCAACGCCAGCGGGTTGACCCGGCCCAGTTGGTTCAACTCACGCTCGGCGCGCTTGGCGCGCCGCTCCTGGGTGGGCCGGTCATAGGGCATCGGGGCCGGCGCGGTGACAGGCTCGCCGCGCTCCTTGGCCTGCTCGTACTCGGCCATCTCCAACTCCGACGGCGGCAACGGCACCGTCGGCCCGTACTCGGCGACGAGGTCGGCGGCCGCCATGCCGAACTGCTCGAGCACCTGCTCCTCGAGCTGCTCGATGCGCAGCGCCGCTTGTGCTTTGGCCACCTCGTCACGGTGCAGGGAATCGGTCAGCGCGGCGATCCGGGTGGACAGCTCACCGACTTCGTCGCGCGCCCGGCCCAGTGCCGCCGCCCGGGTCTGCCGCTCGGCGGCGACCTCGTCGCGAATCCGCGACGCCACCGCCACCGCTTGGCTCAACCGCTCGGCAACCGCCCGCCCGGATTCGGCGACCGCGGCGGCCATCGCCGCCGCATGTACCCGCGCCTCCCTGGCCCGCGCGGCCCGCACCCGGGCCTCCCGCTCGGCGGCGGCGGCGCGACGCAGCGAATCCGCTCTTCCACGAACAGCGTTGGCTCGCTCTTCGGCCGTGCGCACCGTCAGCCGGGCTTCCACCTCGGCCGAGCGCGCAGCTTCGGCGGCCGCGGTGGACTCTTCGCGGTCGACCGGTGCCACCTCGAACATCGGCTCCTGCTGCGCATTGTGCAGACGCGCCTCGAGCGCACTGAGTTCGTCGACGGTCCGGGTGCGACCGGCCTCGAGTTCGTCGCGCTGTTTGATCAGCCGCTGCCACTCGTCGTCGGCCGCGCGGGCGTCCTGACCCAATCGACCCAGCTGTTCGTAGATCGCCGAGATCGCCGCGTCCGATTCGTTGAGGGCAGCCAGCGCCTGCTCCGCGGCGTCCTGGCGCGCGGTCTGTTCGGCCAACGCCCCGGCCAGAGCGGCCGACAACTCGCCGGTCTGGCGTTCGGCGTCGGTCAACTCCGCGCGCGCCTTGTCGACCTCGGAGGCGATCTCCAGCGTGCTGGGCCGCCGGTCGGAGCCGCCGTTGACCCAACCGCCGCCGACCAGATCACCGTCGGCGGTCACCGCGCGCAATTCAGGTTGGGCGGCAACGAGATCGAGTGCGGCCGCGAGATCAGTGACGACCGCCACCCCGGCGATCATCGCCGTCACCGCACTGCGCACGCTGGGATCGACGTCGACCACATCGGCAGCCCAGACCGCACCGCCGGGCAGCGGGCCAGGCGTCGGGGCGGCCGGAACGGGCCAGTCGCCCAGCACGATGGCCGCCCGCCCGCCGTCGGCTTCCTTGAGGGCGGCCAGCGCGTCGCCGGCCGCCCGCGAGTCCTGCGCGGCCAGCGCGTCCGCAGCGGCGCCCAACACGGCAGCCACGGCGGCTTCATGCCCGGCCCGCACCTTGACCAGACCCGCGATCGACCCGAGAAGTCCTGCGCCCCTGTGGTTTTCCTGTAGCCAAGCGGCGCCGTCCTTGCGCTCGAGGCCCACGGACAACGCATCGATACGGGCCTGCAACGAGGCGACCTGACGCTCTGCGGCGCGTTCGGCGGCCTGCAGTTCGGCCACCCGTTCGTCGGCCAACCGCAACGCCGTCACCGTGCGGTCGTGGTGTTCGTCGAGGCCGACCTCCCCGGCGTCGAGTTCGCCGACGCGGCTCTGCACGGTCTCGAACTCGGCCTGGGTCTGCTGGGCGCGCGCAGCCGCGTCGTCGATCGCGGTGCTCAGCCGGGCGACCGTCTCGTCGATGGACTCGACGCGGGTGCGCATCGTGTCGACCTGCCCCGACAGTCGGGCCAGGCCCTCGCGACGGTCGGCTTCGGCGCGGGCCGCGGCCAGGTGCGCCCGTTCCGCTTCAGCCGCGACCTGCTCACGTTCGGCGAGCTCGGCGCGCGCCGCGTCGAGACGTTCGCGGGATTCCGCCAGTTCCTCGAGTAGCTGGCGTTCGCGTTCGGCGACTTCGTCGGCCTGGGCCTCCAACTCGTCGGGGTCAGGACCGCCGGAGATCTCGGGTTCGGCATCCAGATGCTGGGCTCGCTCACTGGCGATCCGGACGGTCGCGCTGACCCGCTCGGCCAGCGCCGAGAGCCGAAACCAGCGCTGCTGAGCGGCGTCAGCGCGCTCGCTGAGGTCACCGACGGCACTCTCGTGCGCCTCCAGCTCGGCGGTGGCCGTAGCCAGCCGTGCGCTGAGCTCGTCATGCTCGCGGCGCAGCGTCGTCTCGGTCTGATTCGTGTTGTCGAACTCTGCCCTGCGGGTGACCAGGTCATCGGCGGCCAACCGCAGCCTCGCGTCGCGCAGGTCGGCCTGGATGGTCTGGGCGCGCCGTGCCATCTCGGCCTGCCGACCCAGCGGTTTGAGCTGACGTCGCAGCTCGGTGGTCAGGTCGGTGAGGCGGGCCAGGTTCGCCTGCATCGAGTCGAGCTTGCGCACCGCTTTTTCCTTGCGTTTGCGGTGTTTGAGCACTCCGGCGGCCTCCTCGATGAAGGCGCGCCGGTCCTCGGGACGCGACTCGAGGATCTCCGAGAGCTTGCCCTGACCGACGATGACGTGCATTTCGCGCCCGATACCCGAGTCGGACAGCAACTCCTGCACATCCATCAAACGGCAACTGCTGCCGTTGATCTCGTATTCACCGGCACCGTCACGGAACATCCGGCGGGTGATCGAGACCTCGGAGTAGTCGATCGGCAGCGCGTTGTCGGAGTTGTCGATCGTCAGCGTGACCTCGGCCCGCCCCAGCGGGGCTCGCGAGGAGGTCCCGGCGAAGATGACGTCCTCCATCTTGCCGCCGCGCAAGGTCTTGGCGCCTTGTTCACCCATCACCCAGGTCAGCGCGTCGACGACGTTGGACTTGCCTGACCCGTTGGGACCGACGACGCAGGTGATGCCGGGTTCGAAGCGCAGAGTCGTCGGCGAGGCGAAGGACTTGAAGCCCTTCAGCGTCAGACTCTTCAGATGCATGACGTGCCACCCTACCGTCGCGGAGGTCAGCGCTCGGTGAAGCCGGTGAACGCGTCGGCCGGTTCCGACCAGTTCGCGATCACCTTGTCCACCTTTCCCGGCGTGTCTGCACCCTCCAGAGCGCCGAGCAGCTGTTCACAGGCATTCTTCGACCCCTGCGCAACCACCTGGACGCGACCGTCGGGTTTGTTCGCCGCGAACCCCGTCAGGCCCAACTCCAGGGCTTTGGAGCGCGTCCACCAGCGGAAACCCACGCCCTGCACATATCCGTGCACCCAGGCGGTGAGCCGGACGTCACTTTCCCCCAACATCTTTCACCTCAAAATTCACTTTGGTGCCAGTCTTTAACGTGCGCCCCACCGTGCACACCTGGTCGACGGCGCGTTCGACGACGGTGAGCAGCCGGGTCAGGTCGTCGGCCGAGAGCCCCGACAAGTCGAGCTCCAACGACTCCTCGAGCAGCGGGTAGCGCTCCTGCTCGCGGTCCGCCGGCCCGGATACCCGGATGGTGGCCGGGTAGTCGTCGCCGAGTCGGCGGCGGAGCGGTTGGTCGCTGGACAGCCCGCTGCACCCGGCGAGCGCGATCTTGAGCAGCTCGCCGGGGGTGAAGACGCCCTCGACATCCTCGGACCCGATGAACACCTCCGCGCCCCTCGAGCTGCGGCCGGTGTAACGCCGCACCCCGGTGCGCTCAACCCATAGTTCGGTCATGTTCTCTTTCTACAACGATCTCCGGACGGAGATTCCCGGTCGCGATTCTGGCGCAGACGACGACCCGAAACCTCGGTTCGACGGGCAATGGGCAAGATCAGCGGGCTCGGGGACGAGGCTGACACCGCGGGCAGTAGCACGACGAGCGGTTCATGAACTTCTCCCGGCGCATCACCGCGCCGCATCGCCGGCACGGCTGCCCGTCCCGGCCGTACGCGTCGAGCGACCGGTCGAAGTAGCCCGACTCACCGTTGACGTTCACGTAGAGCGAGTCGAACGATGTCCCGCCCTGACCCAGCGCGTCGGACATCACCGCGGTTGCGGCATCGAGCAGTTCGGCCAGCTTCCGTCGCGAAAGACCCGACGCCAGCCTGGTCGGGTTGACCTTGGCGCGCCACAGCGCCTCGTCGGCGTAGATGTTGCCGATACCGGAGACGACGGTTTGGTCCAGCAGCTGACGTTTGATCTCGGAGTTCTTGTGCCGCAACACATTCACCACGGCGTCTCGGTCGAACCCAGGGTCCAGAGGATCCCGGGCGATGTGGGCGACCGGCTCGGGCACCTGCGCGCCGTCGACATCGACCAGCTCGGTGACCATCCATCCGCCGAAAGTCCGTTGGTCGACGAAACTCACGGTCGTCCCGTCGTCGAGCAGCGCCGCGATGCGCAGGTGGTTCTCGTTGGGCTCACGGGGCGGGTCAGTCGCACCAGTGCTGGGTGTCGATCCCAGCAGCATCTGCCCGCTCATACCCAGATGCACCACCAGAGCGGAATCAGTTTCTCTTCGCGCAAGCGGCTCATCGGGCCCCTCGTCGAGGGTCAGCCACAGATACTTGCCCCGCCGGCCCGTGCCGCTGATGCGACTACCGAGCAACCGGGCGGTCAGGTCGGCCGGCCCAGCCTCGTGGCGGCGCACCGCCCGAGGGTGATGCACCCGCACCGCGGTGATGGTCTTGCCGGTGACGTGCGCAGCCAGCCCGCGCCGAACGACCTCGACCTCGGGGAGCTCAGGCATCAGGGTTCAGTGCGTTCCACGCCGCGGCAGCAGCGCGCAGCTCGGCCTCCTTCTTGGTCCGTCCTACACCCCTGCCGTACTCCACCCCGGCGATGACCACCACTGCGGTGAACTCCTTGTCGTGGTCCGGTCCGGTGGAGCTCACCAGGTAGGTCGGCGCGCCCAGCCCTCGCGACGCGGTCAGCTCCTGCAGGCTGCTCTTCCAGTCCAGACCGGCGCCCAGCGTCGGCGCGGTGTCCAGCAGGTCTCCGAACAACTTGAGGATGACCTTGCGCGCGATGCTCGCGCCGTGCTCCAAATACACTGCGCCCAAAAGAGATTCGACACCGTCGGCGAGGATGCTGGACTTGTCCGCGCCGCCGGAGTTCTCCTCACCCTTGCCCAGCAGCAGGTAGGAGCCGAGCCCGTCGGGCGGCAGCGCGCGGCCGACATCCGCGAGTGCGTGCGTGTTGACGATGCTGGCTCGCAGCTTGGCGAGATCGCCCTCGGATCGGTCGGGATGACGGTGGTAGAGCTCCTCGGTGATCGTCAGGCCGAGCACCGAGTCGCCGAGGAACTCGAGGCGTTCGTTGGTGGGCAGGCCACCGTTTTCGTAGGAATAACTGCGATGCGTCAGCGCGATCGTCAGCAACTCCTCGGGCAGGTCGACGCCGAGCGCCGCGAGCAGAGGCGCACGGTCCGGCGTCACTGCTCGTCCCCGCTGGGCTCCCGCGTTCCACCTGCCGTCTGGTCGCGGAGTTCGGCCAGTTTGGCCCAGCGCGGATCGATCTTCTCGTGCTGGTGGCCAGGTTCGGCGTCGGCCAGCGGCACGCCGCAGTCGGGGCACAGCCCGGCGCAGTCGTCGCCGCACACCGGCGAGAACGGCAGTACCAGTCCGATCGCATCGATGATCGGTTGCTCCAGGTCCACGGACTCGGCGCCGCGGACGCGGCTGACACGGGCGACCTCGTCGTCGTCGGTGGTCTCGTCGGTCGTGCTTTCGGGGTAGGCGAACAGCTCGGTGAGGTCGATCTCCACGTCACCGCTGAGCGGGTTCAGGCA
>CAXEZH010000391.1:0-8431 GCA_964000695.1 uncultured Mycolicibacterium sp.
CGCCGACTGGTGGTGGTACACCCCCTTCCAACCCCAACCACCACCAAGAAACTAGCTTCGGGTGCGGCGAGGGCACGTCGGTTCGGCCATCGTGCACCGTCACGAAGACGGCGTGCGGAGACCGCGTAAAGATCGCGACGACAGGCAGGACACGTCCACCAGTCCGCGGTGAATTCGGGTGCCTCTTCTGCTCGGTTCGTGCGGCGAATCGGTCACACGACCCCTGCGATTCGGTTCGCGGCGACATGGTCAAGCGGCTCGATTTCCGGTCGAACCGGCCATATTCGTGCACGCGGTATGCGAATGTGGACGACAGCCACAAGTGCGAGGGGGTGGGCATGAAGCGTGTTGTCGCAACGTTGTTCGGAGCCGTGATGACAGCAGTCGCCTTGGCCTCACCGGCGCAGGCCATTCCCGAGCAAGGCACACCGGAATTCGAGGCCTACATGCAAGGCCTGCAACGCAACGGCTACAACCTCAACCCCGACACCGCGTGGCGCGTCGCACATCAGGCTTGCGTGGGTGGCATACCGGGATACATCGGCTTGGAGTTGGCTGCCCAGGGAGTCATCGGCCCGGGAGCGCAGGACCGGGTGATGGACGTCGCCAGGAAATACGCCTGCCCAGTGCAATAGCTCGGCCCACCCCTGGAGCTGAGCGGTCGGGTGACGCCGCACCGGTCAGTGAGGCAGACCCAACGCGGTCGACCCGCACGGTCGGCGCCCGCACGCTCACTCGACGCTCCCACGCTCGGTTGCCGACGGCCCAGGTCGCCAACGCCGAAACATCGGCCACATCGCCGGATTAAGGTGACCAAAACCCGCAGGCGAGGAGCAGAGATATGTCCGGCGAGCTCGCGATCGCGCTGACGGCCGCGCTGATCCTGCTTGCGGTCGCCGCGGTGGTGCTCGCCGTGCGCACCCGCCGGGTGGTCGCCACCCCGACCGAGCGGGCCGTGCACGCGGCGTTGCACACGGCGTCTCTGGCGGCGCGGGCGCTGCGCCGCGGCCTGGACGCCGATTCGGCCGAGACCGCCGCACCGTTCCTGCGTGGACTGACCGGAACCGACGGGCTCGCCCTGTACGGCGGCGACGGCCAGCAGCTCGCCCGAGATCCCGACGACCATCCAATCTGGGACGCTGAGGTGCTCACGGCGTGCGACGGCGCTGCCCGGGAGGCGATCTCGGGTCAACGGCGCGTGATGTTGCCGGCCCGGGTGTCGGCGGTGATCGCGCAACCGCTGCTCGACGAGGCCGGCGATCCGCTGGGGGTGCTCGTGGCGGTGACGACCCGCTCCCCCGCACCCGGAATGCTCGGCGCGGTCGGTGAAGTCGCGCGCTACGCCGCCAGCCAGGTGGAACTGGCCGAACTCGATGCCTCCCGCGCCCGGCTCGACCGCGCCGAGGTGCTGGCACTGCGCGCCCAGATCAGCCCGCACTTCATCTACAACGCGCTCAACACGATCGCATCGTTCGTGCGCACCGACCCCGACCGCGCCCGCGAGCTGATCCTGGAGTTCGCCGACTTCACCCGTTACTCGTTCCGCGCCGCCGGCCAGTACACGACGCTGGCCGACGAACTGCGCAACATCGACCGCTACCTGACCCTCGAACGTGCCCGATTCGGCAACTCGCTGAAGGTGACTGTGCAGGTGGCGCCGGAGGTGCTCAACGTCGTCGTCCCGTTCCTGGCGCTGCAGCCCTTGGTGGAGAACGCGGTTCGGCACGGTTTCTCGGGTCGCGGGGGTGGTTCGATCGAACTGATCGCCCGCGACGAGGGATCCGACTGCGTGATCACCGTCGAAGACGACGGGGTGGGGATGGATCCCGACGCGCTACGGGCGGGGCCTAGTGATGCGCTGTCCGCGGGCATGTCGCCGCAGGAGGGAAACTCCGCTCACGTCGGTCTGACCAATGTCGACCATCGGCTGCGGGCAGCGTTCGGAAACGATTACGGTCTTGTCGTCGAGACGGCGATCGGTGCGGGCACGAAGGTCGTGATGCGGGTGCCGAAATTCCGGTCCGGGGTGTGGGCCAGCGGAGGTGCGTTCGGGGTGGGCAGCCAGTGACCAAGCCAGTGAGCAGGGCGGGACCCAGGCTGCTGACCGTTCTCGCCGTGGACGACGAAGCGCCCGCACTGGACGAACTCGCCTACCTGCTGGACCGACACCCCGACATCGCCGAGGTCATCCGCGCCGGCGACGCCACCTCGGCCCTGCGCGAGCTCAATGCCCGCCGGATCGACGCCGTCTTTCTCGACATCAACATGCCCGGGTTGTCCGGCATCGAACTGGCCGGGGTGCTGGCCAACTTCTCCGAGCGGCCCGCCATCGTCTTCGTCACCGCCCACGACGACAAGGCCGTCGCGGCGTTCGACGTCGGCGCCATCGATTACCTCCTCAAACCGATTCGCGACGACCGGCTCGACGAGGCGGTACGCCGCGCGGCCGGCGTGCAGACGGCCGACGCCGGACCCGCCGAGCCCGTCGACGAGCCGGCCAAAGAACCCGAATCCGATGTGGTGCCTGCTGAAGTCGGCGGCGTCACGCATCTCGTGCCGCGCGACAGCATCGGCTGGGTGGAGGCCGAGGGCGACTACGCGCGGCTGCACTCGGCGTCGGGCTCGCACCTGGTGCGCATTCCGCTGTCCACCCTCGAAACGCGCTGGCGCGACCACGGTTTCCAGCGGGTACACCGCTCGTACCTGGTCGCGCTGCGCCTGGTCACCGGTCTGCGCTCGACCGACGGCGCGATGCTGGTCCGGCTGCGCGCCAACGGCGCCTCCCCCGCGGTCGAGCTTCCGGTCAGCCGGCGCCAGGCCCGCGAGCTGCGGGACCGGGTGGTGCGCAACCCGATGCGCAACCTCCGACCGGCGGGCAGCGCCGATGACTAGCGGCGAACGGCCGCAGCGACAACGCGTGGTCCTGGCCCACCGCCGTGGCGCCCGCATGGTGCGCACCCGCGTCGAGGTGCACGAGCAGACCCAGGTCGGCGACGCTCTGGTGCGCGGCCTGATGCGGGCCCAGCTGGGTCTGGCGCTGCGGTTGGCTGCCGTGGTGGTGGTACTGACCGGAGCCATCCCGTTGCTCAACGCGTTGTTCCCTGGCCTCGGCGCAATCACCGTGTTCGGCATCCGATTGAACTGGCTGGTGCTGACCGTGCTGGTGTATCCGCTGCTCTACGGCATCGGCTGGTTCTACGTACGCCTGTCCGAACAGGCCGAACGCGATTTCGTCGGCGTCGTCGACGCCGAGCTGTGACCGGCTCCCCGCTGACCGCGGCCGCGCTGCTCATCGCGGCCGTGGCCACCGTCGCCATCGGCGCCTACGGCGTGCGTTTCTCCCGCACGACGTCGGACTTCCTCGTCGCATCTCGCACCGTCGGGTCACAGTGGAACGCCGCCGCGATCTCGGGTGAGTACCTCTCGGCCGCTTCATTTCTCGGCGTTGCCGGACTCATCGCCAAATACGGCGCCGACGCGCTGTGGTACCCCGTGGGATTCACCGCCGGGTATCTGGGTCTGCTGTTGTTCGTGGCGGCGCCGCTGCGGCGTTCCGGCGCCTACACCGTGCCCGACTTCGCCGAGTTCCGGCTCGGTTCGGCACGGCTGCGCAAGGTCGCGATGCTCGTCGTCGTGGTGGTGTGCATCTTCTATCTGGTACCGCAGTACCAGGGCGCCGGGTTGGCGCTCAAAACGCTGCTGGGCACCCCGGTGTGGCTGGGGCCGGTGGCGGTCGGGGCCATCGTCATCACCAATGTGGTCGCCGGGGGGATGCGGTCGATCACGTTCGTGCAGGCATTCCAGTACTGGCTCAAGCTCACCGCGATCGCGATCCCCGCGCTGGCGTTGACCGCGCTGTTCTTCAGCGACAGCGGCGGCGCAGAGGGCTGGAAGCTGGGCGGTGCGCTGCCGCCGACGGTGCAGCAGGACACCACTGTCAGCATCGACACCGATGTCGTCGTGAGCGTCACCGAACCCGAGGGGGTCACGGTGTCGGGCACGCTGGATGGCCGCGCGGTCAACGTATCCGACATCGGCGGACCGGGTGATCACACCCTCGGGGCGGGTAGCACCCTGACGTTGGCGGCCGGCGCGGCGACCCCGGTGGTGGCAGGCGCGCCGAGCACCGGCGCCGACTGGATCGCCTCGGGTCGTGGCTTCGGTGGCCATCACCCGCTGTACCAGGTCATCTCGATCATGGTGGCCACGTTTCTGGGCACGATGGGACTGCCGCACGTGCTGGTGCGCTTCTACACCAACCCCGACGGGCGCGCGGCGCGGCGCACCGCGCTGGCCGTGATCGCACTGCTGTCCCTGTTCTATCTGTTCCCGACGCTGATCGGGGTGTTCTCGAGGCTCTACGTCCCGCAACTGTTGATCACCGGCAACTCCGACGCCGCGGTGCTGCTGGCGCCCGCGGCGGCGATCGGCGGTCCTGTCGGTCAGGTGGTGGCCGCTCTGGTGGCGGCCGGGGCGATCGCCGCGTTCCTGGCCACCTCGTCGGGCCTGCTCGTCAGCTTCGCCGGCGCGCTGGCCACCGATGTGCTGCCCGGTCGTGTGCGTGACTTCCGGCTGGCCGCCATCGTGGGCGGGCTGATCCCGATTCCGTTGGCGCTGACCACCGCCGGCGGGCTGGAGTTGTCCCGCAGCGTCGGGTTGGCGTTCGCGGTGGCGGCCTCGACGTTGTGCCCACTGCTGGTGCTCGGCATCTGGTGGCGCGGGCTGACAGCGTTCGGTGCCGCCAGCGGGCTGGCCGTCGGCGGGCTGCTCTCAGGGGTCACCGTCAGCGTCGCCGTGGCCGGAGGTGTGGACGAGGACATGTTCGGCGGGTGGCCGGCCGTACTGATCGGCTACCCGGCCGCACTCAGCGTGCCCTTGGCGTTCGCGACGATGATCGTCGTCAGCTGGTTGACCAGAGCCACGATCCCCGCCGACGTCGCGCAGATCTTCGCCCGGATGCACGTGCCGGAGCACCTGGGGATGGGGATCGAGCGGATGCCGCGGGGCTGACGCAGGCCGCCTGGCGGCGGCGCCGCTCGTCGCCGTCGATCGACCGTTCACCGCACGGGCTCCCGACCTCACCGTACGGGCACCGTCAGCCATAGATATGTGACTCACGTCTCAACTAGCTTCCTGACCAGAGCCTGTTCACACACAGTCAGGAAGTGAGACCACGGTGTCCGAAACCGACCTACCCATTCGCCCGGAGGCCATCAGCGGCGAGCGATACCTGCAGGTGCAGGCCAGCCCCGAGTTCCAGGAGCTGCGAAGCCGCCTGCGCCGCTTCGTCTTCCCGATGACGGCATTCTTCCTCATCTGGTACGCCACCTACGTCCTGCTCGGGGCGTTCGCCCACGACTTCATGGCCATCAAGGTGTGGGGCAACATCAACGTCGGCCTGATCGTCGGCCTGGGCCAATTCGTCACGACGTTCCTGATCACCGGCCTGTACGTGCGATTCGCCAACCGTGAGCTCGATCCCCGCGCCGAAGCCATCCGCACCGAGTTGGAAAGCGAAGTCAAATGACCACTCTGCTCGCCCAGACCGAGACGGTCGGCAACACCGCCGCCAACATCGGCATCTTCAGTCTGTTCGTCGTCGTGACGATGGTGGTCGTCATCCGCGCCAGCAAGCGCAACGCGACGGCCGCCGAGTTCTTCACCGGTGGTCGCGGCTTCACCGGGCCGCAGAACGGCATCGCCATCGCCGGCGATTATCTGTCGGCGGCCAGCTTCCTCGGGATCGCCGGCGCGATCGCCGTGTACGGCTACGACGGCTTCCTGTACTCGATCGGCTTCCTGGTCGCCTGGCTGGTGGCGCTGCTGCTGGTGGCCGAATTGTTGCGCAACACCGGCAAATTCACGATGGCCGACGTGTTGAGCTTCCGGCTCAAGCAGCGGCCGGTCCGGCTGGCCGCGGCCACCAACACGCTGACTGTGTCGCTGTTCTACCTGCTGGCCCAGATGGCCGGCGCCGGCGGTCTGGTCGCGCTGCTGCTCAACGTCAACTCCAGCGGCGGACAGGCCATCGTGATCGCCGTGGTCGGCGTGCTGATGATCCTCTACGTCCTGGTCGGCGGCATGAAGGGCACCACCTGGGTGCAGATCATCAAAGCCGTGCTGCTGATCGCCGGTGCGGGAGCGATGACGTTGATGGTGCTGGGCAAGTTCGGACTGAACTTCTCCGAAATCCTCGGCGCCGCACAGTCGGCGATCAGCGGAAGCACCACCGAAGCCGTCGCCAACCGGGACGTGCTGGCCCCCGGCGCGCAGTACGGCGGATCGCTGACCTCCCAGATCAACTTCATCTCGCTGGCAATCGCACTGGTGCTGGGTACCGCGGGCCTGCCGCACGTGCTGATGCGGTTCTACACCGTGCCCACCGCCAAGGAGGCCCGCCGCTCGGTGGTCTGGGCGATCGCGCTGATCGGCGCGTTCTACCTGTTCACCCTGGTGCTGGGCTACGGTGCCGCCGCGCTGGTCGGCCCGGACACGATCCTCGGCGCCGCAGGCGGGGTGAACTCGGCGGCACCGCTGCTGGCCTTCCAACTGGGCGGTGTGGTGCTGCTGGGCATCATCTCGGCGGTGGCGTTCGCCACCATCCTGGCCGTCGTCGCCGGGTTGACCATCACCGCTTCGGCATCGTTCGCCCACGACATCTACGCCACGATCCGCAAGGGGCACACGGTGACCGAGGCCGAGCAGGTGCGGGTGTCGCGCATCACCGCGGTGGTGCTGGGCGCGCTGTCCATCGGGCTGGGCATCCTGGCCAACGGCCAGAACGTCGCGTTCCTGGTCGCCCTGGCCTTCGCGGTCGCGGCGGCGGCGAACCTGCCCACCATCGTCTACTCGCTGTACTGGAAGCGGTTCAACACCCGCGGAGCGCTGTGGAGCATGTACGGCGGTCTGATCTCGACCATCGTGCTGATCGTGTTCTCCCCGGCGGTGTCGGGTGGGCCGACGTCGATGTTCCCCGGCGTCGACTTCTCGTACTTCCCGCTGGCCAACCCGGGCATCGTCTCGATCCCGCTGGCGTTCATCCTCGGCATCGTCGGGACTCTGACCTCGCCCGACGACGAGGATCCGAAGGTCGCCGCCGAGATGGAGGTGCGTTCCCTGACCGGCATCGGAGCGGAAAAGGCGGTCGCCCACTAGTCCCCTTCTGGGCGCCAGGCCAGGCTCGTCCCGCCGCCGCGGGGCGGGCCTGGTCTGTGTCCGGGAAAGTTCTGGGTACCCCTGCGCGTTGTGAGTCCCGTGCGCACGTACCCGATGGCCCTGCTCGCCTACGCGTTCACCGCGATCATGGCCGGCACCACGCTGCCGACGCCGATGTACGCGCTCTACGCCGAGCACCTGGATTTCTCGGTGCTGACGACGACGGTCGTCTACGCCACCTACGCCGGTGGGGTGCTGGTCGGGCTGCTGGCGTTCGGTCGGTGGTCGGACACCGTGGGCCGGCGCCCGGTGCTGCTGGCCGGGGTGGTGTTCGCGATGGCCAGCGCGGTGGTGTTCCTGTTCGCCGACTCGGTGCCGGTGCTGCTGGCGGGTCGGGTGCTGTCGGGCCTGTCCGCCGGGCTGTTCACCGGGACCGCCACCGCGGCGGTGGTGGAAGCGGCACCGCCGGCCTGGCGGGGACGGGCGCCGGCGGTCGCCACTGTGGCCAACATCGGCGGGCTCGGGGCGGGCCCGCTGCTGGCCGGCCTGCTGGTGCAGTACGC
Organism: uncultured Mycolicibacterium sp.; assembly: GCA_964000695.1. GTDB lineage: Bacteria > Actinomycetota > Actinomycetes > Mycobacteriales > Mycobacteriaceae > Mycobacterium. Next base: position 7,719 of record CAXEZH010000391.1, read on the forward strand.
CCCCCACCCGCTGCAACTCAGCTTCGTCGTCCACCTCGTGCTGGCCGGACTGGCCGCGGTCGCCGTGCTGCTGGTGCCCGAGACCTCGCCGCGCACCGGACGACTCGGCTTTCAGCGGCTCGCGGTGCCGCCGCAGGCCCGCGCGGTGTTCGTCGTCGCCGCGTTGGCCGGGTTCGCCGGCTTCGCCACCACCGGGCTGTTCACCGCAGTGGCGCCGTCGTTCCTGTCCGACGTCGTGGGCATCGACAACCACGCCACCGCGGGTGCGATCGTCTGCTCGATCTTCGCGTCGTCCGCGCTGGCCCAACTGGCCGCGCTGCGCGCCGACCCGCAGCGGGCCGTGGCGTTCGGGTGCGCGGTCCTCATCGCGGGAATGGCGATCCTCGCGCTCGCGGTGCACTTCGCCTCGTTGGCGTTGATGATCGCCGCGGCCGTCGTTTGCGGCATCGGGCAGGGCGTCAGCTTCGGCCGCGGGCTTGCCGCGGTCTCCGACTGCACCCCCGCCGACCGCCGCGCCGAGGTGACGTCGACGTACTTCGTGGTCGCCTACGTCGCTCTGTCACTGCCGGTGATGGGCGAGGGGCTGGCCGCGCAGGCCTGGGGTCTGGACACCGCCGGGTTGACGTTCGCCGTGGCAGTCGCGGTGCTGGCGGCGGGCTGCCTGGCCGCCATCCTCGCCCGCGAGACCCGGCGTGTCCGGGTGTGAGCCGCCG
>CAXEZH010000392.1:0-2507 GCA_964000695.1 uncultured Mycolicibacterium sp.
AACTCTCCAAACAAAAACCCCCGGACAAACCGGGCAGAATCCGAATCAGAAAAATCTGACCAAGCAACCAGAAAAATCTGGCATCAAAAAAACATCCACCCCTAAACGGGAAAAAGAGGTGAACAAAAACAACAAACAAAAACCACCAAACACACTATTGAGTTCTCAAACAACACACCCAACCGACCGCGCAAGAAGGCCGCGGCGAAAAGCCGCGATCTCTCGTGCGGGCAGATGAGAACTTCCACCGAAGTGGTCATCCTCCTGGGAGTCGGCCGCGCTCCCCGGGTTTTGGCCCGTGTCGCGGCGACTCCGATAAGTTACGTCAGGGCTAACGCCGAGTCAAATCGCCTGCTAGGGCGTGTCTTTCGACCCGGAATCCCAGCGTCTGCCCAGACCTCAGGCGGACGAGAGCGCCCCAAGGGTCGCTCCGACGGTCACTCCGAAACTGCTCAACGAGCACACGCCACGCTTTGTTCCCGACTGATGCAACAACGGCTGACCAGTGCGAACCATGGTCATGCTCGCTCGACGCGCAGCACGCCGGCGATGTTGCGCTTGCCCCGCCGCAGCACCAGCCACTTGCCGAACAGGAAGTCCGAGGGATCCGGCACCCAGTCGTCTGTGGTGATCTTCACGTTGTTCACCGAGACGCCGCCCTCGGCGATCGTGCGCCGCGCCGCGCCCTTGCTTGCCGACAGACCACTGGCGACCAGGAGATCGGTGATGCCGTCGGGTCCGCCCGGGACCAACTGCGCCACCTCGTTGTTGCCCGCCTCGCGTAGCGCTGCCGCCAGCGTGTCCTCATCCATGTCGGTGAGCTCGCCACGACCGAACAACGCCTGGCTGGCGTGCTCGACCGAGGCCGTGGCCTGCGGACCGTGCACCAGGTTGGTGAGCTCACGTGCCAGTCGACGCTGGGCGGCGCGTTCGTGCGGCCGCTCGGCGGTCGCTTGCTCCAGTTCGGCCAGTTCGTCGGCGCTCAGGAAGGTGAACCATCGCAGATAGGCGATGACGTCGGCGTCGGCAGTGTTGACGAAGTACTGGTACCAGGCATACGGGCTCGTCATCGTCGGGTCCAGCCACATGCTTCCGCCGCCGGTGGACTTGCCGAACTTCTTGCCCTCCGAGTCAGTCACCAACGGGGTGGTCAACGCATGCACGGCGGCCCCGGCCTTCTGCCGAACCAGCCGGACGCCCGCGATGATGTTGCCCCACTGATCCGAGCCGCCGATCTGCAGGCTGCAGCCGTAACGTCGATGCAGTTCGACGAAGTCGTTGGCCTGCAACAGCATGTAACTGAACTCGGTGTAGGAGATACCCTCGCCCTCGAGCCGGCGGCGGACCGTGTCGCGGTCGAGCATGACGTTGACCGAGAAGTGCTTGCCGATGTCGCGCAAGAACTCGATCGCCGACAACTCCCCCGTCCAGGACAGGTTGTCGGCGACCAGGGCGCCGCTCGGCGAATCGTCGAACTCCACGAATCGTTCCAGCTGTCCCCGGATGCGCTCGGCCCACTCGGCGACGATGTCGGCGGTCTGCAGTGTGCGCTCGCCCACATCGCGCGGATCGCCGATCATCCCGGTCGCTCCCCCGGCCAGCACGATGGGCCGGTGCCCGGCAGCCTGAAAGCGGCGCAGCGTCAGCAGCGGGATGAGATGCCCGGCGTGCAGGCTCGGCGCCGTCGGGTCGAACCCGGAGTACACCGTCAGCGGCCCGCCGGCCATGGCTTCGGCGAGGGCGGCGCGATCGGTGGACTGAGCGATCAGACCACGCCATTCCAGTTCGTCAAGGATGTCGCTACCCACGCCGTCGATCTTTCCGTACTAGTCGCTGGCCCCGGGAGCCGGTGCCCGTGGACTGCGCCGGTAGGCCGAGACCTCGCGATATCCGTCCAACCACAGCCGCCAGGGCCGGTCGGCGGCCTTGCTCACCCCGACCCTCGGTCCGGAGACACCGTTGCGCGGCCGACATGAAGTGATACGGATCGGCGCCTGCGGATCGAAGAGGTCGACACCGTTGTCGTCCATGGTGATTCCCAGCGCCGAACAGAGATTGCCCGGACCGCGGGCCAAGCCCGCTTCCCGGACCTGGGGTCCCCGCCGGGCCCATGCGACGTCGACGCCGTCGCGGATGACTGCGGCGCGAAGCAGTACCGCGCCGGCCACCCCGTCGGTCGCGCACACGACATTGGCGCAGACGTGGATTCCGTGACTGCGGTAGGTGTACAGGCGTCCGGGCGGCCCGAACATCACCGCGTTGCGCACCCCGGGACCCCGAAACGAATGCGACGCCGCATCGGGCCAGGGGCCGTCTGCCGGCCCGCCGTAGGCTTCGACCTCGACGATTTCCGCGCTGACCGAACGGCCTACCAGGACCGCTCCGAGCAGCGAGCGCGCGGCGAGTACCGGATCGGCGGCCAGCCGTCCGGCGGTGGCTTCACCGTGCGAAGACATCGGCAAGGGCCTCGGCGACCACGCGGTAGGCGACATCCTCCTCGGGATGTA
>CAXEZH010000393.1:0-19288 GCA_964000695.1 uncultured Mycolicibacterium sp.
ACGATGTCGAGGTACTGACCACCGAGCACTTCGGTGCGGATTGCGCTCCACACCCGCTGGACCCGTGAGCGCGCCTCCGTGCCGATGTCGGCGGTGGTGATGATGTCGTCGGCCCACACCAGCGCGAGGTCGCCGAGCAGGATCGCGGCGGAGAGCCCGAACTGCTCGGGCGATCCGTGCCAGGAGTGGCCGCGGTGCCGCTCGGCGAAGATCCGGTGCACCGTGGGTAGTCCACGCCGGGTGGCCGAGGCGTCGATCACGTCGTCGTGCACCAGCGCGCACGCGTGCAGCAACTCGAGGGCCGAGAACAGCCTGAGCACGTCGGGCCCGGGCTCCGAGCCGGCGACGGCGCGCCAACCCCAGTAGGCGAACGCGGGCCGCAGCCGTTTGCCGCCGCGCAGCACGAACTCTTCGACCGCTTCGGTGAGGACCGCGTAGTCCGCGCCGATGTACGCCGCGTCTCGGCGGCGCTCACTCAGGTAGTCCCGCAGCTGTTCGTTGACGGCTGCGGCCAGCTCGACGGCTGACGGTGCCGATGCATCCACGCTCAGCCGGCGCCCCTTTCTCTGTCGAATGACCCCCGAGTGCTTTCAGAGTAGAACCTGCGACGCGCGATCGGGCAAGTCAGGGCGCGTGCGGATGCGGGTGTCGTGTCGCGCATTACTGCGTCTGCTCTTCGAGGTCGCCGGGGCGGGGGGAGCGGTCCCGGTTCGCATAGGCCAACGCCCCGATGATGCCGGCCACCACGAACGAGGCCACGCTGAGCCAGATGGCGGCTCCGGTGAACGACCGGGCGCTGGGGTCGGTGTAGCGGGCCTGGGCATTCATCGTGCTGACCACGCCCGGTCGCAGCTTCCACTCCACCACCTCGGGGGAGATCTGATCGCCGTTCGTCGACGTCACCTCGCCGGGGAAGGACACGCTCAGCGACACGTCGGCTTCGGGGTCACTGAGTGAGGTCAGATCTGCCCGGCCTTCCAGGATGACCTGATCCCCGGCGCGGCGCAGGGAGATGTCGACGCCGGACGCGTCCTGGTTCATGCCGGCCAGCTGAGGCAGCTCGGCGAAGGTCAGATCGGAGAACACCGCCTGAGATCCGACGTAGTCGTCGCGGCTGTACTCCGACACCGCGACCTTCTGGGCGAACGGAAGGTTGTTGAGCAGCTGCGGGCCCTCGTCGTCGTCGTCCTGCGCCTTGGCGGCGGCGATGATCTGACCCGACACCCGGTCGTCGGGCGAGACGGTGATCGAGGTGCGGATGCGCACGCAACCGATCAGCGACGGAGCGAGCACGACGAACAGCAGAACCAGGGCGAGCAGCCGCTTGCGGGTGCGGCGACCGGTGAACACCCGGTCATCGTGCCAGATCGCGGCCTGGATTCAGAGCGGGAGCGCGCGACCGAGTATGGCGAATGCGCGCGGGTCGCCGGCGAAGTGGTAGCCGCGGATGACGTCGGTGAACCCGAGACGGCGGTAGAGTCGCCAGGCCCGGTTGGCCTCACCGTTGATCTCGGGGGTGGACAACAGCACATGCTGTTCGGTGCGGTCTTCGAGGAGCCGGCGGATGAGGGCTTCGCCGAGGCCGCGGCCCTGGGCGCGGGGGTGGATGTGCAGTTCGGTCAACTCGAAATAGCTGGTCAGAAGTTCGGAGATGCGGTCGTTGTCGGTCCCCATGCGGCGCAGGCCCGCGACGACCTGCTGCTGCCACCACTGGTCGGGGGCGCCACAGTAGCCGTAGGCGACACCGAGCATCGGCGCGCTGCTCAGCGCCGGCGCGTCCGCGGCGGTGTCCTCGGGACGGGCCCCGGCTTCTGCACGAGCTGAGGCCTTCGGGGGAGCTGAGGGTTGTCCGCGAACCGGGGCTTCCACAATTGGGGGGGTTTCCACCCACGCTGGGGTTTCCACACACGCGACGGCCTTCCAACCCGGCCTGCGGGTGTGCTCGAGCCACATCGAGGCTCGCTGGTCTTCGGTACCGCGGGGGTAGCGCATGGCGTCGACATAGACACCCAGCGCGTCGCCGAGGCGGCGCTGCATATCGACGGGCGACAGATCGATCAGATGCGTCGCCAACGTGGTAGCCCTTCCCGGCGGTGAAATGTATGACGACACCATTATCCCGAGACAAGGCGCTGGCTCTCAGCGGCGGTGTACGTCATAGAATCTGGGGTACGAAGTAGGTGGTACGGGTCAGATCGACCTCGTATCATTATTGTTAAGTGTCCGTACTTGCGGGCACCTCCGAACTTTTTGGACACGACTGCGACGCCCCCACGGCAAAGGGAGGGACGAATGCCACTCTCCGATCATGAGCAGCGCATGCTCGATCAGATCGAGAGCGCGCTCTATGCCGAGGACCCGAAGTTCGCGTCCAGCGTGCGGGGCGGAGCGTTCCGCGCTCCGTCGACCAAGCGTCGCCTGCAGGGCGGCGCCCTGTTCGTCGTCGGGCTCGCCATGCTGGTCTGCGGTGTCGCGGTGAAGGCCACCATGATCGGAAGCTTCCCGATTCTGTCGGTGCTGGGCTTCATCGTGATGTTCGGCGGTGTCGTGTTCGCCATCACCGGTCCGCGGACAGGTGGCAAGGGTGACCGGTCGGCCAGCGCCCCCGGTGCGCCACGGCAGAAGCGCGCCAAGGGCGGCGGAGGCTCCTTCACCAGTCGGATGGAAGACCGCTTCCGTAAGCGCTTCGACGAATAGTCGTTCACCTCGACAGGGGCAGTCCGCCAGGACTGCCCCTTTTTTGTCGTTTCACCCCCCACATTCCCCCACCTGAGCCCCACCAGCGGTGCAACGGCCTGTTGTAGCTGCAGACACGGTGAATTCCAGGGCGGTGGCGCTCGCGCGTTGCGGCTCCGCGACGCGGAGATCCCCCTGTTCATTGCTGCTAGGTGGGGGGATCTGCGAAACTCGCAGAAGTATTTGGCGCAGAGTGGGGGATTGTGGGGTAAAGTGGCGGACAACGGAGCAACCGGGGTTCCGTTCAGAGCGAGGCTTCAGCAGGTCTGCGAGGTGGCGAGATGTTCTTCGGCACCTACACGCCAAAGCTCGACGACAAGGGGCGACTGACGTTGCCCGCCAAGTTCCGCGACGCGCTGGCAGGAGGGTTGATGGTCACCAAGAGCCAAGATCACAGCCTGGCTGTCTATCCCCGCGCCGAGTTCGAGGCGATGATCGCCGAGATCTCCGGCAAGGCGAAGCGCGGTAATCCCCAGGCTCGCGCCTATCTGCGCAACCTGGCCGCCAGCACCGACGAGCAGTACCCCGACAGCCAGGGCCGGATCACCCTGTCGGGCGAGCATCGGCGCTACGCGAACCTCACCAAGGAGTGCGTGGTGACGGGTTCGATCGAGTTCCTCGAGATCTGGGACGCCCAGGCTTGGCAGGAGTACCAGGAGCTTCACGAAGAGAACTTCTCCGCGGCCAGCGATGAAGCACTCGGCGACATTCTGTGATCCGGCCACAGGCCCACAGGCCCGTGCAGGGTGGTCTCTGCCCGAACCGGCCCTGACGTACTTCCCCGACGTCAGGTCCGCGAACTCGGACAGGGACCACTCTGCAGGGGCCGCCCCAACCCCTCAGGCTGCTGCCATGCTGGATGACGAGCCCCATATCCCGGTGCTGCTCGACCGGTGCGTCGAGCTCCTCGGCCCGGCCCTGACCCGCGCCGGCGACGATGCCACCCTCGTCGACGCGACCCTCGGTGCCGGCGGGCACGCCGAACGATTCCTGACCCTGTTTCCCGGGCTGCACCTGGTCGGACTCGACCGAGATCCCGATGCGTTACGCATCGCCGGAAATCGGCTGACCCCGTTCGGTGATCGGGTCACATTGGTGCGCACCCGCTACGACGACCTGGCGACCCGCCTCACCCATCTCGGCCGCGACGTCGACGCGGTGCTGTTCGATCTCGGCGTCTCCTCCATGCAACTGGACCGGCGCGAGCGGGGCTTCTCCTACTCGGCCGACGCTCCACTGGACATGCGGATGGACCCCGATTCGGAACTGACCGCCGCGGTCATCCTCAACACCTACGGGGAGAAAGAGTTGACGCGGCTGCTTCGCGAGTACGGTGAGGAGCGCTTCGCCGGTCGCATCGCCGCCCATATCGTCCGACGCCGTGCCGACGCCCCGTTCACCCGTACCGCCGAACTTGTCGAACTGCTCTACCAGGCGATTCCCGCGCCGGCCCGGCGCACCGGGGGTCACCCTGCCAAGCGCACGTTCCAGGCGTTGCGCATCGCCGTCAACGCTGAGCTGGAGTCGTTGCGGCGCGCGATACCGGCGGCGCTGACGGCCCTGCGTCCCGGCGGCCGCATCGCGGTGATGGCGTACCAGTCGCTGGAGGACCGGATTGTCAAGGCGGAGTTCGCCATCGCCACCGCGTCCCGCACACCGCCGGGGCTGCCGGTCGAATTGCCCGGCCACGGGCCGGAATTCGTCACCCTGACCAGGGGTGCGGAACGGGCCTCGGCCGACGAGATCGAACGCAATCCGAGAAGCGCTCCGGTTCGGCTGCGTGCACTGGAAAAAGTTGGGGGACAGAAGCGATGAAGGCGAAGAAGCCGGCCCGCGCCACGACAGCACGATCGGCGCGCAGCCGCGAGGATCTCGCCCGATCGCGGGCCGAGACCAGGAAGAAGCAGACGCCGCGGCGGGGCAAAGCGGTCCGCGAGAGTTCCCGGTCGGGGGCCGACCCCCAGCCGCGGGGACGAAAGCAGACCCGCGAGACTCGCCCCAACCGGTCGGCTCCTCGCACGACGCCGATCCAGCGTCCGGCTGACCATCCGGCGCGGCCCAAGAGTGCCAGTCAGGCCAAGGCGCGTGCCAAGGCCCGCAAAGCCAAAGCGCCCAAGGTCGTTCGCCCTCCGTTGCGCCAGCGGGTGCTCGTCCGACTCTCGTCCGTCGAACTCGATCCCCGTCGGCTCGTCGCCCGGGTGCCCTTCGTGGTGCTGGTGATCGGCGCGTTGGGACTCGGGCTCGGTGTCACCCTGTGGCTGTCCACCGATGCCGCTGAACGGTCCTACCGCCTGGGCAACGCCCGCGAGCTGAACCAGGCTCTGCAACAGCAGAAGGAAGCGTTGGAACGCGACGTCCTGGAAGCCCAGGCCGCTCCGGCGCTGGCCGAGGCTGCGCGCAACCTGGGCATGATTCCGTCCCGGGACACCGCGCGCCTGGTTCAGGATCCGGCCGGCAACTGGGTCGTCGTCGGCACACCCAAGCCGGCCGAAGGCGTGCCTCCGCCCCCGCTGAACACGCCGTTGCCCGAGCCTGCACCTCCCGCGCCGGCGTCACCCAGCGTGGTACAACCGCTCGAGGTACCCGTCCGGATTCCGGCGCCGACCGGCGCGCTGAACCTGCCGGTGCCGGGGTCGCCGGCCACGTTGCCGCCGGCCGGAGTGCCGGGAAGCGAGGTGCCGCACGCGGTGACCGGACAGCTGCCGACCCCGGGCCCGAACTCGAGCTTGCCTGTCCAGGCTCCGGCGGTCGGTTCGCCGCCTGCCGCACTCCCGGCGCCCGGCGCCGGCACACCGCATCTGCCCCCTGCGTCGCCGGCAGTGCCCCCTGCGCCCGCGCCAGTGCCCCCTGCGTCGGCCGCGCCTCCCGCGATGCTGCCCGCCCCGCCAGCAGCACCACCTGTACTCGAGCCGGTTCCTCCGGCCCCCCTGCCGGCTGTGCCGGACGCACCCGCATGAGCCGCGCCTCCAATCGCGGCGAGCGCGGCGCACCGCGCGCCAAGTCCGCCAGGAAGCCCAGCTCGTCGCCCAACCAGGAGCGGTCGGCGCGGTCGCGACGCACCCGGCAGGCCACGCCGCCGCAGAACGGTCTGCGTAGCGCCTCGTTCGTGTTCCGGCACCGGGCCGGCAACGCCGTCATCTTCCTGCTTCTGGTGATCGCGGCCGCTCAACTCTTCACCCTGCAGGTTCCCCGTGCCGACGGGCTGCGTGCCGAAGCCGCCGGGCAGCTGAAGGTCACCGACATCGATCCCGCGTTGCGCGGCTCGATCGTCGACCGCGACAACGACAAACTGGCCTTCACCATCGAGGCCCGGGCCCTGACATTCCAGCCCGTCCGGGTTCGCAAACAGTTGCAGGAGGCCTTCGATGAGGCCCAGGCCGACGGTGCGGACGCGGTGGACCCGCAACAGCGTCTGCGCGACATCGCCGCCGAGGTCGCATCGAAGCTGAACAACAAGCCCGACAGCGCCACCGTGCTCAAGAAGCTGCGCAGTGACGAGACCTTCGTGTATCTGGCTCGTGCGGTGGACCCGGCGATCGCCGACGCGATCACCTCCGACTACCCGGAGGTCGGCGCCGAACGCCAGGATCTGCGGCAGTACCCAGGTGGCGTGCTGGCGGCCAACGTCGTGGGCGGCATCGACTGGGACGGGCACGGTCTGCTCGGCCTCGAGGACTCGATGGACGCGGTGCTGGCCGGCACCGACGGCTCGGTCACCTACGACCGCGGATCAGACGGAGTGGTGATCCCGGGCAGCTACCGCAACCGCCACGACGCCGTGAACGGTTCGACGCTGCAGCTCACCCTCGACGACGACATCCAGTTCTACGTCCAGCAACAGGTTCAGCTCGCCAAGGACGCGTCCGGCGCCAAGAACGCCTCGGCGGTGGTCCTCGACGCCAAGACCGGCGAAGTGCTGGCGATGAGTAACGACAACACCTTCAACCCCGCCCAGGACATCAGCCGCCAGGAGAATCGTCAGCTCGGCAACCTTCCGGTGACCTCGCCGTTCGAACCGGGGTCGGTGAACAAGATCGTCACCGCCGCGACGGCCATCGACATGGGGCTGACGACACCCGATGAGGTGTTGCAGGTGCCGGGCTCGATCAACATGGGCGGCGTCAACGTCAAGGACGCCTGGAGTCACGGTGTGATGCCCTACACCACCACGGGGGTGTTCGGGAAGTCCTCCAACGTCGGCACCCTGATGCTGGCTCAGCGGATCGGGCCGGAACGCTACGCCGAGATGCTGCGCAAGTTCGGGCTCGGGCAGCGCACGGATGTCGGGCTACCCGGCGAGAGCGCCGGCCTGGTCCCGCCGATCGATCAGTGGTCGGGCAGCACGTTCTCCAACCTGCCCATCGGTCAGGGCCTGTCGATGACGCTGCTGCAGATGACCGGCATGTACCAGGCCATCGCCAACGATGGGGTGCGCATCCCGCCGCGCATCGTCAAGGCCACCATCGGACCGGACGGCACGCGCAGCGAGGAGCCGCGCCCGGAAGGTGTCCCGGTGGTCTCGGCGCAGACGGCGCGGACGGTGCGCGACATGTTCCGATCGGTGGTGCAACGCGACCCGCGCGGTATTCAGCAGGGCACCGGCCCCCAGGCGGCCGTCGAGGGCTACCAGATCGCGGGCAAGACCGGCACTGCGCAGCAGATCAACCCGGGCTGCGGGTGCTACTACGACGACGTCTACTGGATCACGTTCGCGGGCATGGCCCCGGCCGACGAACCCCGCTACGTCATCGGCGTCATGCTCGACGCGCCGCACCGGGCCGCCGACGGCAGCCCGGGTACCTCGGCGGCGCCGCTGTTCCACAGCATCGCCTCCTGGTTGCTGCAGCGCGAGAATGTGCCGCTGTCGGCCGATCCGGGCGCACCATTGATTCTGCAGGCCGACTGAGTGCGGGTGCGACGGCCCTGAATTGGCGCCCGGAACAACGGGGTCCCGCAACACCGCCCGGTACTGTGTCAACGCCATGAATCTGCGCCCCGCTCACCCCGTCGGTCTGCCCCTCGACGCGGTCGCCGAGTTGGTGTCCCCGGGCGCGGCCGCCGCAGCCCGCCGGGACGTCACCGTGACCGGGGTGACGTTGCGCGGTCAGGACGCCCGCCCGGGGGACCTCTTCGCGGCACTGCCCGGGGCCCGTTCCCACGGGGCGGTGTTCGCCGCCGAGGCCGTGGCCGCCGGGGCCGTCGCCGTGCTGACCGACGAGGCCGGCGCCGCCGAACTCGGCGATCTGGGCACCCCGGTGCTGGTGCACTCGTCGCCGCGCTCGGTGCTCGGCGGTGTCGCCGCCGCGGTGTACGGCGAGCCGTCGACGAAGCTGCGCGTGATCGGCGTCACCGGCACGTCGGGCAAGACCACCACCAGCTACCTGGTCGAAGCCGGGTTGCGGGCGGCCGACCGGGTGGCCGGTCTCATCGGCACCGTCGGCATCCGCATCGACGGACGCGACGAGCCCGCCACGCTGACCACCCCTGAGGCGCCCGATCTGCAGGCGCTGCTGGCGGTGATGGTGGAGCGCGGCGTGGACACCGTGGTGATGGAGGTGTCCAGCCACGCGCTCACGCTGGGTCGGGTCGACGCGGTGTCCTTCGCTGTCGGCGGGTTCACCAACCTGTCCAGGGACCATCTGGACTTTCACCCCACCATGGAGGACTACTTCGAGGCGAAGGCGCGGCTGTTCGACCCCGCGTCGAGCATGCACGCGGCGGAGTCGATCGTCTGCATCGACGACGACTGGGGCCGGGCGATGGCGAAACGCGCGCACCGCGCTGTCACCGTCAGCACGACCGGACCGGCCGACTGGCGGGTGGAATCGGTCGCCGACGACGGGCAGGGCCGGCAGGATTTCGTGGTCGTGGATCCCGCCGGGGTGCACCACACCCTGCAGATCGGGCTGCCCGGGGCGTTCAACGTGGCCAACTGTGCGCTGGCGATCGCGCTGCTCGATGCTGTCGGGGTCTCCCCGGAGCAGGCCGCTCCGGGGCTCAGGAGTGCGACGGTGCCGGGCCGGTTGGAGCCGGTGGACCGCGGCCAGCAGTTCTTGGCCGTGGTCGACTACGCGCACAAGCCGGGCGCCCTGCGCGCGGTCCTGCAGACGCTGCGTGACCAGTGCCGCGGCCGCCTGGCCGTCGTCGTGGGTGCGGGTGGCGATCGCGACCCGGGTAAGCGGACACCGATGGGCGAAGTCGCCGCCGAGCTGGCCGACCTGGTCGTCGTCACCGACGACAATCCGCGTGACGAAGACCCCGCCGCGATCCGAGCCGCGGTGCTGGCGGGTGCCTCGGCCGCGCCGCAGCTCGTCGAGATCGGTGACCGCCGCGCGGCGATCGCCTACGCGGTGGCGTGGGCTCAGCCCGACGACGTGGTGCTGGTCGCCGGTAAGGGCCACGAGTCGGGGCAGACCAGCGGTGGTCAGACCCGTCCGTTCGACGACCGTGACGAGCTCAACCGTGCGCTGGAGGCTCAGATGACGTGGGGAGCACGCCCATGATCGCGTTGACGTTGACCGAGGTCGCCGACATCGTCGGCGGCCGCCTGGCCGACATCACCCCGGAGGCCGCGGCGCGCACCCGTGTCACCGGCACCGTGGAGTTCGACTCCCGGGCGGTGACGCCCGGTGGGTTGTTCCTGGCGCTGCCGGGTGCCCGCAGCGACGGACACGACTTCGCGCCGGCGGCGGTGGACGCCGGGGCGGTCGCGGTCTTGGCGGCCCGGCCCGTAGGTGTGCCGGCCATCGTGGTCGATCCGGCCGCGCACCCCGGCGCTGCCGATGTGGGGGCCGGGGTCCTGGAACACGACGCCGACGGCTCCGGCGCCGCGGTGCTCGCGGCGCTGGCGCGGTTGGCCAAAGCTGTGGCCGCCCGGTTGGCGGCCGGGGGGCTGACCATCATCGGGCTCACCGGGTCGTCGGGTAAGACCTCGACGAAAGACCTCATCGCCGCCCTACTCGCCCCGCTGGGCGAGGTGATCGCACCTCCAGGGTCGTTCAACAACGAACTGGGCCACCCGTGGACGGTGCTGCGCGCGACCGAATCCACCGATTTCCTGGTGCTGGAGATGTCGGCCCGCCACCCCGGCAACATCGCGGCGTTGGCCGACATCGCGACGCCGTCGATCGCGGCCGTGCTCAACGTCGGCACCGCCCACCTCGGCGAGTTCGGTTCGCGCGACGCTATTGCCGCGACGAAATCTGAACTGCCACAGGCAGTTCCGTCTTCCGGGGTGGTCATTCTCAACGCGGACGACGCCATCGTGGCCGCCATGGCAGCCAAGACGGCCGCCCGGATCGTGAGGGTGGGCCGATCCGGTGGTGACGGGGTCGACCTGTGGGCCGACGGGGTCACCCTCGATCCGCTCGCCCGCGCGCAGTTCACGCTTCACCACGCCGGTTCCACGGTGCCGGTCTCGCTGGCTGTGCACGGCGACCACCAGGTGTCCAACGCGCTGTGCGCGGCAGCCGTCGCACTGGAGTGCGGCGCCACCCTCGAGCAGGTGGCGGCCGCGCTGGCTTCCGCAGGCCCCGCCTCGGCGAACCGGATGCAGGTCAGCACCCGCCCCGACGGCGTGACGATCGTCAACGACGCCTACAACGCCAATCCCGACTCGATGAGCGCCGGCCTCAAGGCGCTGGCGTGGATGAGTAGGGACGGTGCGTCCAAACGACGCAGTTGGGCGGTGCTGGGAGAGATGGCCGAGTTGGGGGAGGAGGCGATATCCGAGCACGACCGCATCGGCCGGCTGGCGGTGCGCTTAGATGTCAGTCGACTCGTCGTCGTCGGAACCGGGAGGCCTATGAGCGCGATGCTCCATGGAGCGGTCATGGAGGGTTCGTGGGGATCCGAGGCCACTGCGGTCGCCGATGCCGGCGCCGCGCTGGACCTGCTGCGCGCCGAACTGCGCCCGGGTGACGTCGTGCTGGTCAAAGCCTCCAACTCTGCCGGGCTGGGGACGCTGGCAGACACGTTGGCCGCCGAGGGTGCAGGGGATGCCGGATGAGACAGATCCTCATCGCCGTCGGGATCGCCCTGGCGGTGTCGATCCTGCTGACCCCGGTGCTGATCCGGCTGTTCACCCGGCAGGGGTTCGGCCACGAGATTCGCGAGGACGGCCCGCCCAGCCACCACAAGAAGCGTGGCACCCCGTCGATGGGCGGGGTCGCGATCGTGGCCGGCATCTGGGCCAGCTACTTCGGCACGCACCTGGTGGGCGTGCTGATCGACGGCAAGGGCCCGTCCGCCTCGGGTCTGCTCGTGCTCGGCCTGGCCACCGCGCTCGGTGCCGTCGGATTCCTCGACGACCTGATCAAGATCCGCCGATCCCGCAACCTGGGCCTGAACAAGACGGCCAAGACCATCGGCATCCTCGTGGCCGCCGTGTTGTTCGGGCTGCTGGCGCTGCAGTTCCGCAACGGTGACGGGCTGACCCCGGGCAGCGCAGAGTTGTCCTATGTCCGCGAGATCGCCACGGTGACGTTGGCGCCGGCGGTGTTCGTGCTGTTCTGCGTGGTCATCGTGTCGGCATGGTCGAACGCGGTGAACTTCACCGACGGCTTGGACGGCTTGGCCGCCGGCGCGATGGCGATGGTGTGCGCGGCGTACGTGTTGATCACGTTCTGGCAGTTCCGCAACGCGTGCGCGACCAGCCCGGGCGTCGGCTGCTACAACGTCCGGGACCCGCTCGACCTGGCGATCATCGCCGCCGCCACTGCCGGGGCGTGCATCGGGTTCCTGTGGTGGAACGCCGCGCCGGCCAAGATCTTCATGGGCGATACCGGGTCGCTGGCGCTGGGCGGCATCATCGCCGGGCTGTCGGTGACCAGCCGGACCGAGATGCTGGCCGTGGTGCTCGGTGCGTTGTTCGTCGCCGAGGTGACCTCGGTGGTCGTACAGATCCTGGCCTTTCGCACCACCGGCCGACGGGTGTTCCGGATGGCGCCGTTTCACCACCATTTCGAGCTGGTGGGCTGGGCCGAGACGACGGTCATCATCCGGTTCTGGCTGCTCACCGCCATCGCCTGTGGTCTGGGTGTGGCTCTGTTCTACAGCGAGTGGCTGACCACCGTCGGTGCCTGAGGTGTCCGGACTCCCCGAACCCGGTAGTGCGGTCCTGGTCACCGGGGCCGGCGTCACCGGCCGCGCCATCCTGGCCGCCTTGGCTCCGCTCGGGGTACGCGCCGCGTTGACCGACGATCGGCCCGCGGCGCTGGCCGAATACGCACGACAGGGCGTGCCGGTGGTCGACCCCGCCGAGGCGACCGCCGCGATCGCCGACTTCGCGCTGGTGATCACCAGCCCCGGGTTCCCGCCCACGGCGCCGATGCTGGCCGCTGCCCGGACAGCGGGCGTGCCGGTGTGGGGTGACATCGAGCTGGCGTGGCGGCTGGACCGGTCGGGGCGTTACGGGGCCCCGCGGCAGTGGCTGGTGGTGACCGGCACCAACGGCAAGACGACGACGACGTCGATGCTGCACGCGATGTTGCAGGCAGGTGGCCGACGCGCCGCGCTGTGCGGCAACATCGGCGAGCCGGTGCTCGATGTGCTCGGTCGCCCGGTCGACGTGCTGGCGGTCGAGCTGTCCAGCTTTCAGCTGTACTGGGCGCCGTCGTTACGGCCGGACGCCGGCGTGGTGCTCAACGTCGCCGAGGATCATCTGGACTGGCACGGGTCGATGGACGCCTACGCGCAGGCCAAGGCGCGGGCACTGACGGGGCAGGTGGCCGTGGGCGGGCTCGAAGACACGGTGGCGGCGCGATTGCTGGCTGCCGCGCCGGCGCCGGTGCGGGTCGGTTTCCGGCTCACCTCTCCGGCCGTCGGGGAACTCGGTGTGCGTGAGGGCGCGCTGGTGGACAACGCTTTCGCCGACGAGCTGGTGCTTGCGCAGACCTCGACCATCCCCGTGGCGGGCCCGGTCGGGGTGCTCGACGCGCTCGGTGCGGCGTCGCTGGCGCGGGCCGTCGACGTGCCCGCCGATGCGATTGCCGACGCGCTGGCCGGTTTCGAGGTGGGCCGCCACCGCGCCGAAGTGGTGGCCGTCGCCGACGGCGTCACCTATGTCGACGACTCGAAAGCCACCAACCCACACGCGGCGCAAGCCTCCATCAGCGCCTACCCGCGGGTGGTCTGGATCGCCGGCGGCATGCTCAAGGGCGCTTCGGTCGACGAGATGGTCGCCGCCGTCGGCAGCAGGCTGGCGGGCGCGGTGCTGATCGGCCGGGACAGGGCCATCGTGGGCGAGGCGTTATCGCGACACGCACCGGATGTCCCCGTCGTACAGCTGGTGACAGGGGAGGATTCTGGGGTGCTTGAGAAACCTGAGTCTGGTGATACTCCTGTGACTCGAGTGATCGAGGTGGGCTCGAAACCCGTGTCCGACGCCGTCATGGCGGCGGCCGTCGACGCGGCTCGCGGCTTGGCCGCACCCGGAGACACGGTGTTGCTGGCACCCGCCGGAGCGTCGTTCGACCAGTTCACGGGCTACGGGCACCGCGGTGACGCGTTCGCCGCTGCCGTGCGCGCAGCGACCAGGTAGCCATCGTGAGCAGCAGCGTACTGGCCCGGCTGCGTAACCGGCGCTCCGATGCGACGACTGCCGACGCGGCGCGGCCCGCGACCGCATCCGGCGGCACGAGCGACGCCCGGACCCACGGTTCACGCAACCGCTTCGGCGCGTGGCTGGGACGGCCGATGACGTCGTTTCACCTGATCATCGCCGTGACGGCACTGCTGACCACCATGGGGTTGACGATGGTGTTGTCGGCCTCGGGCGTGTATTCCTACGACACCGACGGCTCGCCCTGGGTGGTGTTCGCCAAGCAGTTGCTGTGGACGTTGATCGGGCTGGTGGCCTTCTATGTGGCGCTGCGCACTCCTGTGTCGGTGATGCGCAGGTTCGCCTTCACCGGGTTCGCCATCACCGTCGTGCTGTTGATCCTCGTGCTGATACCGGGAATCGGCAAGGTGGCCAACGGTTCTCGTGGCTGGTTCGTCTTCGCCGGATTCTCCATGCAGCCCTCGGAGCTGGCCAAGATCGCGCTGGCGATCTGGGGTGCGCACCTGCTCGCCGCGCGCCGCATGGAGCGGGCGTCGCTGCGGGAGATGCTGGTGCCGCTGGTGCCGGCCGCGGTGATCGCGCTGGCGCTCATCGTCGCCCAGCCCGACCTGGGACAGACGCTCTCGATGGGCGTCATCCTGTTGGCGCTGCTGTGGTACGCGGGTCTGCCGCTGCGGGTCTTCCTGACGTCGCTGGGCGCCGTGTTGGTCTCCGGTCTGATCCTCGCGCTTGCCGAGGGGTACCGCTCGGCGCGGGTGCAGTCCTGGCTGAACCCCGCCGCCGACGCCCAGGGCTCGGGCTATCAAGCCCGCCAGGCCCGGTTCGCGTTGGCCAACGGCGGGGTCTTCGGCGACGGCCTGGGACAGGGCACCGCGAAGTGGAACTATCTGCCCAACGCCCACAACGACTTCATCTTCGCCATCGTCGGCGAGGAACTCGGATTCGTCGGCGCTGTCGGTCTGCTGTGTCTGTTCGGCTTGTTCGCCTACACCGGCATGCGGATCGCGCGCCGCTCCGCCGATCCGTTCCTGCGTCTGCTCACCGCCACCGCCACGCTGTGGATCCTGTCCCAGGTGTTCATCAACGTCGGCTACGTGGTCGGTCTGCTGCCGGTCACCGGCCTGCAGCTGCCCCTGATCTCCGCCGGCGGCACGTCGACGTCCACCACGTTGTTGATGATCGGCATCATGGCCAACGCCGCGCGCCACGAACCCGAAGCGGTTGCTGCGCTGCGCGCCGGCCGCGACGACCGGGTCAACCGGCTCCTCCGCTTGCCCCTGCCGGCGCCGTACGCCCCGACCCGGGCCGAAGCCGTCAAAGACAGACTGCGGTCGCGCTCGCGCCGTCCGGCCACCCCGCCGAAAAACACCCGTACTCGCCAGAAGCGGCCGGTTTCGGCCGCCAAGACCCCGGTCGGATATGGTGCTGGCCAGCGTAAGCAGGGCCGGCGAGCCCGCACACTGGAAGGTCAGCGTTACGGGTGACGGGCAAGTCGGTCCCGGACGGGCAGAAGGGCTGGGCCCACGTGCGAAGCGACGGGGACGACCGGGGGATATCCGTCGTCCTTGCCGGTGGCGGCACGGCGGGTCACGTCGAGCCCGCGATGGCGGTGGCCGACGCGTTGACCATGCTGGCACCGGATGTGCGGATCACCGCGCTGGGCACCGAGCGGGGTCTGGAGACGCGGCTGGTCCCGGCCCGCGGCTACGACCTGCAGCTGATCACGCCGGTGCCGCTGCCGCGTAAGCCGACGGCCGACCTGCTGCGCCTGCCGGGCCGGGTTCGGCTGGCGGTGCGCGAGGTCAGAGGCGTGCTCGACAGGGTCGACGCCGACATCGTCGTCGGGTTCGGGGGCTATGTCGCGCTGCCGGCCTATCTGGCCGCGCGCAGTGTCCGGGCGCGCCGCCGCGTACCTGTCGTCGTCCACGAGGCCAACGCCAGCGCGGGGCTGGCCAACCGGGTGGGGGCGTTGTCGGCCCGCCGGGTGCTTTCCGCGGTGCCCGATCCGGGTCTGCGTCATGCCGAGGTCGTCGGTATGCCGGTGCGCGCGACGATCACGTCGCTGGACCGCGCGGCGTTGCGTGCCGAGGCGCGCGAGCACTTCGGCCTGTCCGAGGACGCAAAGGTGCTGCTGGTGTTCGGCGGTTCGCAGGGCGCCCGCTCGCTCAACACGGCAGTGTCCGCGGCTGCCAAAGCGCTTGCAGAGCAGGGTATTTCGGTGATCCACGCATACGGCGCGAAGAATACGCTGACGTTACGGCAGCCGGGCCCGCACGATCCGCCCTACGTCGCCGTGCCGTATCTGGACCGGATGGACCTGGCCTATGCCGCGGCTGACCTGGCGATCTGCCGCTCGGGTGCGATGACGGTGGCCGAGGTCGCCGCCGTCGGATTGCCGGCGGTGTATGTTCCGCTGCCGATCGGCAACGGAGAGCAACGGCTCAATGCATTGCCCGTGGTGGAAGCCGGGGGTGGGCTGCTGGTCGAAGACCACTCGCTGACGCCGGAGTTCGTCGCCGACACCGTGGCGGGGTTGCTGACCGATACCGCGCGGCTCGCGGCGATGACGACCGGCGCGGTACTGGCCGGGCATCGCGACGCCGCCGATCGGGTCGCGCACGTGGTGCTCGAGGTCGCGCGGGCGGCACGGACAGAGCGGATCCGACGGTGAGCACGCTGGGGCGAGCGCCGGATCTACCGCCCGAACTGCGGCGGGTGCACATGGTAGGCATCGGCGGCGCGGGCATGAGCGGCATCGCCCGCATCCTCATCGATCGTGGTGGGTTGGTGTCGGGCTCCGATGCCAAGGAGTCTCGCGGCGTGATCGCGTTGCGGGCCCGCGGTGCGACGATCCGGATCGGGCACGACCCGTCCTCGTTGGACCTGCTTCCGGGAGGTCCGACCGCGGTGGTGACCACCCACGCGGCCATTCCGAAGACCAATCCGGAACTGGTCGAGGCACGCAAGCGCGGGATCCCGGTGATCCTGCGCCCCGAGGTGCTGGCCAAGCTGATGGCCGGACAGACGACGCTGATGGTGACCGGCACCGCGGGTAAGACGACCACCACGTCCATGCTCATCGTGGCGCTGCAGCACGCCGGGTTCGATCCGTCCTTCGCCGTGGGCGGCGACCTGGGCGAGGCGGGCACCAATGCCCACCACGGCAGCGGCGCGTTTTTCGTGGCCGAGGCGGACGAGAGCGACGGATCGCTGGTCCAGTACAGCCCCGACATCGTGGTGGTCACCAACATCGAAGCCGACCATCTGGACTTCTTCGGCACCGAACAGGCCTATGTGGCGGTGTTCGACGCCTTCATGGAGCGGCTCAAGCCCGGCGGCGTCGTGGTGGTCTGCGTCGACGACCCGGGTGCCGCCGCGTTCGCCGAGCGCACCGACGCCCTTGGCATCCAGGTGCTGCGCTACGGCAGCAACGCGGCCGCCGGTCGGGGCGCTGACGCCACCGGCCTGGCTGGCGAACTGCTGGATTGGCGGCAGCAGGGCACCAGCGCAGTGGCCACCGTGCAGTTGGCGGGGGAGGACCGTCCGCGGACCATGCGGCTGGCGGTGCCCGGTCGGCACATGGCGCTCAACGCGCTGGGAGCGCTGCTGGCCGCAATCCACGCGGGCGCCGAACCCGATGACGTGCTCGGGGCGCTGGCCGGGTTCGAGGGGGTGCGTCGCCGGTTCGAGTTGGTGGGTGTCGTCGCCGGTGTCCAGGTCTTCGACGACTACGCACACCACCCGACCAAGGTCACCGCCGCTCTCACCGCGATGCGTGGGCTGGTGTCGGAAACCGGCGGCCGCTCGATCGTGGTGTTCCAGCCCCACCTGTATTCGCGGACCCAGGCGTTTGCCGCCGAATTCGCCGCGGCGCTGGATCTGGCCGACGAGGTCTTCGTGCTCGACGTCTACGCCGCGCGCGAGCAGCCGTTGGCGGGCATCAGTGGTGCGACGATCGCCGAGCAGGTCACCGTACCGGTGACCTACGTTCCGGACTTCTCGGCGGTACCGGCCCGGGTGGCGGCCGCGGCCGAGGCGGGCGATGTGATCGTCACGATGGGCGCCGGGGACGTGACATTGCTGGGCAAGGAGATTCTCGCCGAGCTGACGGTCAAGGCCAACCGTCGCGCGCCCGGGTCGGGGGCACGATGAGCGAACCGCGCGGGGATGAGCAGGCCACCGACGGGACCGAATCGCCCGAGGCGCCCGAGCCCACAGCACCTTCGGGAGAGCCGGCAGCGCCGGAGGCGTCGCAGCAGGCAGCCGAGGACGTGGAGGGGCCCCGCCGACGGGCTCGGCGGGAGCGGGAGGCCCGCCGGGAGGCGCAGGCGCGGGCCACCGCCATCGAGGAGGCCCGCCGCGAAGCCAAGCGTCGGGCGCTGGGGCTCTCGACGCAGCAGTCCGGCGCGCCGGGTCGTGGTGCGGTCCGCGGCCTGAAGGTCCTGGCATGGTCGGTGGCGATTGCGGTGCTGGTGGTGGGGCTGGGCCTGGTCTTGTACTTCACTCCGATCATGTCGGCCCGCAGCATCGAGGTCACCGGCCTCGGGGTGCTGCCGCAGGAGGACGTTGTCGCGGCCGCGGCCGTGGCGCCGGGGACACCGCTGTTGCAGGTCGACACCGACGCCGTGGCGGGCCGGGTGGCGTCGATCCGGCGGGTCGCCTCGGCCAGAGTGCAACGGCAGTACCCGTCGACGCTGCGGATCACCGTCGTCGAGAGGATCCCGGTGGTGGTCAAGGACTATCCCGACGGGGTGCACCTGTTCGATGAGGACGGGGTGGATTTCGCGACCGGACCCCCGCCGCCCGGGGTGCCCTATCTCGACACCGAGAATCCCGGGCCGAACGATCCAGCGACCAAGGCCGCGCTGAAGGTGATGACCTCGCTGCGCCCGGAGGTGGCCGGTCAGGTGGGAAGGATCTCGGCCCCGTCGGTCGCGTCGATCACGTTGACGCTGGTGGACGGTCGAACCGTGGTGTGGGGGACCACCGACCGGACCGAGGAGAAGGCACTGAAACTGGCTGCGCTGCTGACGCAGCCGGGGCAGACCTACGACGTGTCGAGTCCGGACCTGCCGACGGTCAAATAGCCGGACGGGGCCCGTCGGTGGGCCTCGACGGCATGCACCTGACGCACATCACCACGAATTTTCTCGTGTCGTGTCGGCGCGCCTGCTCGGCACCCGTGCGCACCGGCCCTACCGTTCTGTTTGCACCGCACTACTTGACATAACTCTAAGCCTATGGTTGAGGTTGAGGGTTTAGGGGCACGCTCAAGAGGTGCGGAAATGGACCGGGAACATCAGGCAGGAAGGGCGCACATGACCCCCCCGCATAACTACCTCGCTGTGATCAAGGTGGTCGGTATCGGCGGCGGCGGCGTCAACGCCGTCAACCGGATGATCGAGCAAGGCCTCAAAGGCGTTGAGTTCATCGCGATCAACACCGACGCGCAGGCGTTGTTGATGAGCGACGCGGACGTCAAACTCGACGTCGGACGGGACTCGACGCGCGGTCTCGGTGCCGGCGCCGACCCCGAGGTCGGCCGCAAGGCCGCCGAAGACGCCAAGGACGACATCGAGGAGCTGTTGCGCGGCGCCGACATGGTGTTCGTCACCGCCGGTGAAGGCGGCGGCACGGGCACCGGCGGTGCACCGGTCGTGGCGACCATCGCCCGCAAGCTGGGCGCATTGACCGTCGGAGTGGTGACGCGGCCGTTCTCGTTCGAGGGCAAGCGGCGCAGCAACCAGGCCGAGGCCGGCATCACTTCGCTGCGCGAGAGCTGCGACACGCTCATCGTCATCCCCAACGACCGGTTGCTGCAGATGGGCGACGCCGCGGTGTCGTTGATGGACGCCTTCCGCAGCGCCGACGAGGTGCTGCTCAACGGTGTGCAGGGCATCACCGACCTGATCACCACTCCCGGCCTCATCAACGTCGACTTCGCCGACGTCAAGGGTGTGATGAGTGGTGCAGGCACTGCGCTGATGGGTA
>CAXEZH010000394.1:0-2966 GCA_964000695.1 uncultured Mycolicibacterium sp.
GTTCAGCACGGTGAGGACGACGGCGGTCACGCCGGCCTTGGCGGGCGTCAGCGTGCTCATCCGCGACATCCATCCCGGCATGTGCTCGGACTTGTGACGGGTCGCCCAGCGGTAGACACCGAAGACGACCAGCGCAGCGCCGATCACGATCCGCAGCCAGGAAGCCCAACTCGGTGGCTTGTGGTCGAGCCCACCCAGCAGGTTGGACACCGCCACGAACAGTGCCGTGAGCGCGGCGAGGCCAACGAGCCATCCGGTCATGAACGCCAGCCCGGTGGGTTTGGGCCGCGGGGTGTGCAACACCAACACGGCCGGGATGATCGTCAACGGCGACAGAGCGACCACCAGAGCCAACGGGATGAGCTCGGTCAGGACTGAACGCCAAATCTCCGACACGTGAGAGAACCTAGCAAGGCGTGCACCCCGCTGCTCGGAATCGTGCGACCCGGCCGGCGGCACTATCGTCGCTGAGATGGCTGAGGTGCATCTCGGGCACGTGTTCCACATCGCCGGACAGCCCGTCATCGCCGATTCGTCTGCCGCGCTTGTGTCGATACCCGACGGCGCGCTCGTCGTCGCCGACGGGCGGATCGCCTACTGCGGAGACCGCGACGCGGTGCCCGCCGAGTTCACCTCGGCGCGGATCCGCGACCACCGTCCCGGGTTCCTGGTGCCCGGATTCGTCGACACCCACATCCACTTCCCGCAGACCTATGCCGGCGACTCCTACGGCGGCGGACAACTGCTGGAGTGGCTCGAGGGATGCATCTTCCCCGCCGAGGCCCGGTTGGCGGACCCGGATTTCGCAAGGCGAACCGCGACCGAGTTCTGCGATCGGCGGATCGCTGCGGGCACCACCGCCGCGATGGTCTTCGGTTCGGCCTTCCCGCATGCGCAGGACGCGCTGTTCACCGAAACGCGGCGCAGGGGTCTGCGCATCGTCAGCGGGCGCGGTATCCAGACCGTGGGGCCGGCCTCCGCCGGCGCCCTGATCACTTCCGAAGCCGACGCGCTGCGGCTGACCCGCCAGGAGATCGACACCTGGCACGCCGCCGACACGGGTGACGTCGACACCGCGCTGCTGCACGTCGCGATCGTCCCCCGGTTCTCCCTGTCGGTCACCGCCGAGACGCTGAAAGGCTTGGGAGAACTGTATGACTCGGTTCGCGATCGCGGTGTGTACCTGCACACCCACCTCAACGAGAACAATCGGCCCGGCACCGGTGAGATCGACACCGTCAAGCGACTCTTCGGCGTCAAGAGCTATCTCGACACCTACGACGGCAAGTTCCTGCCCGGGTCGTCGGTCGGCGGTTCGAGCCTGCTGGGTCGCCGCACGATCCTGGCCCATTGCGTGCACTGCTCCGACACCGAGCTGGCTCGGATGGCCGAGACGGGCACGTCGATCGCGCACTGCCCGGTGTCGCAGTTGTTCCTCGGGTCGGGCACCATGCCGTGGCGGCGCACCGTCGCCTCCGGTGTGAACATCGCGGCCGGAACGGATTTCGGTGGTGGAGACGAGTGGCTGATCCCGCGCGTGCTCGCCGACGCATTCAAGGTGCACATCAGCGAGCCCGGCAGTGACAGCGTCTCCATGCACCCCGCCGAGATGCTGTTCCTCGGCACACTTGCCGGCGCCCGTGCCCTGGACATGGAGGACCGCTTCGGCAACTTCGACGTCGGCAAGGAGGCCGACCTCGTGGTCGTCGCCCCCTCCCGAACCCCGGCGATGGCGAGTGCTGTCGACTACGGCGTTCGCTCGTCCGACCCGGCGATGGCAGCCCAGCAGACCCTGTTCGCGCTGTTGATGGGGTTGCGTGAGCCGGCGATCAGCGAGGTCTACGTGCAGGGCCGGCGCGTCGACAACGGCCCGCGATGACTACTCGCTGACGTGCGGGTCGGTACTTGGGAGAAGCAGTACCGGGGAGAAAGAGAGGATCACATGCCGATCTCGCACGTGATGGCCGTCGTTCCGGTGACCGACATCGAGGCCAGCAGACGGTGGTACACCGCGTTGTTCGACCGCCCCGAAGACAACAATCCGATGCCCTCGCTGGTCGAGTGGCAGGTGCTGCCCGGGGCCTGGGTGCAGGTGTTCGCCGACGAGTCCGCCGCGGGCCGGGCCTACCTGAACCTCGCGGTCGACGACCTAGACCAGCATCTCGACGACCTGCGGGGGCGCGGTCTGCATCCGCGTGAGATCAGCGCGGCGGACAAAGGAGTGCGACTGAGCCGGCTCAGCGATCCGGACGGCAACACCATCGGCCTGATCGGCGGGTTCCGGGTCGTGTACTGAGCATCGCGTACCGAAAGTGGTGGCCTGGTGTTCGCGGCCCGCTCACGGAACCGACACCTGCCGACGCCACAGTGGTCACGTGTCCGTCGACGTGGCACTCGGCCCGCCGCAGCGCTTCCACAGCTGGTGTGCGCACCTCGTGGCGCGGCTGCCGTTCGGGCTGGCCGGCGTGGTTGCGCCCACCTTCCTGGGCTTCTGCCTGATCAACACCTTCACGTTCGGGGTGGACCTGGTCCTGCTGGTGAGCCTGCACGGCCTACTCGGCGTGCCCTACCCGGCTGCGGTCAGCGTCGCCTACGGGTGCGCGTTCGGGCTGAGCTACGCGCTGAACCGGTATTTCAACTTTCGTTCGCATGCGCCGGTGGGGCCACAGCTGAGCGTCTACGTCGTCGTGGTGGTGATCAACTACGTCGCGTTCATCCTCGCGGTGTCGTCGGCGCTGACCGCACTGGGCCTGGACTACCGGGTGGCACGCCTGCTGGCCGGTGCGTGCGAAGCGGTCTACATGTACTCCGCGATGCGCTGGGTGGTGTTCCGCCGGTCCTGACCGTCACCGTGATCTGAAGATCGGCGATTGATCGCCCGACCGTTCGGGTAGACGTGCACCGATTGCACGACGGTGTCAGTCAGCGGCCGACCACTGCGGCGACGGTGAGGACCCCACACATGA
>CAXEZH010000395.1:0-5029 GCA_964000695.1 uncultured Mycolicibacterium sp.
GCGTCCTACACATGTGCAGGACAATCCGGCGCCCGATTAGACCAGGTACACATGTAACACTCGTCCTGAACAGTCGGATAGCTCAGCTAGGCCCCCTTTGTTACAGATAAGCTGTCGGTGAACGCCGCCGGTGACGACTGGCCGCCGCTGCAGGCGGGCTTGTTCGGCGGGTCAATACACCGCCTGTCGGCCGCCCTGCAGCGCGTCACCGAATACACCGAACAGATGCGCCACCGCGTCTTCTGACCGATCAGGGCATCGGTACCGGCGTGGTGGTGACGGGCGCCGCCGGCGTTCCCGCACCGGCAGCCGGGGCTACCTCGGGCGCGGGCAGGGGGGTGCCGGCGCTACCCGCGGGCGTCGCGGTCGGCGCGGGAGCGGCGGCGGTGGCGGGGGCGGGGGTCTCGGCCGGCAGCGGGGTTCCTGTGCTGATGTCGGGGGTTGTCGTGACCGATGGGCTACCCGCTGGGGCTGGGGTGCCGCCGGGCGCGACGGCGTCGCCGGTCGGCAGGGGAGTTCCCGCGCTGCCGGTGGGCAGGGGCGTACCGACACTGCCGGGGGTCAGTGGTGTGCCCACGCTGGCGGGTGCGGGCGTCATAGGCGTTTCGGCTGCCGGCGGGACCGCTGCCGGGGCGGCTTCGGTATCTTGCGCTGGCGAGCTGGCACTGGGGGTTCCCCGGTAGGGGGCCGAGCCGCCGGCCGCGGGGGCTGGCGGTGCGGGCGGCGGGGTCAGCCAGACCGCGAGGTCGCGGCCACCGTCGTTGTAGACGACGCTGTCGGGCTGGGCGCCGGTCACGTCGAAGTAGATTTTTCCTGAGGTCTGCTGCCCTTGGGCGAGCGCGGCCGGGTTGACTCCCTGGGGGGTGGCGACCAGGAACAACGTTCGGTAGGTGTCGCCGTTGCGGGCCCGCGCGTTGAGGTCGGACACGATGGGCTGAACGGTGCCCGCGACCGCTGTGTTGGTGGCGGTGGCTTCCCACAGCGCTCCGCGAACATGCCAGGGGATGACGTCGCTGCTGGGCTTGAGCCCGCTGATTGTCCAGGCCTGCACCACCGGCCCGTTGATCAGTTCGGCTGGCTGCCCCAACGTCACCAGGTTCGGAGTGGGGTTGTCGGCCAGCGCGATTGGTGCGCTCATGACACCGATCCCGGCGGCCGCTGCGGTTGTCGCCAACACGGTCGTGATCTTCACCTGGTGCACTCCTTGCGTCGTTGGCCGCTGGCTCCCCGCAGTAACCGGTCAGGTTCTGACGCTATCGCGCGTTGGTGGCACTGTGCGTCAGCAGATCAGAGTTCGAGGCCGTCGATGTCGCGCCCCCGGTCACGGTCGCGTTCGGCGACGGTCTCGGCGACGGTGGCCATCCGCTGGTAGGCCGCGGCCGCGGCCCGGCCGGCGGCGCTGTGTTCGCGCCATACCGCGCTGCGGGCGCTGCGGCGCTGCTCTTGGGCGATCAGCAGGTCGCTGACGGGTTGGGGGAGTAGGTCACGTTCGGTGCGTTCAGCTTCGGCGTGCATGGTGCGGGGCCGGTCGTCGTTGGCCAGGATGGTGCGGAAGTGGTGGGCGGCAGCCCATTTGTTGCCGCGCCGCAGGACGTGAATGTCAGCCCCGGCGACCAGGCGTGAGTGTTCGTGGTCGGCTTCGCCGCTGATCCGTTGGTAGACGTAGGCATGGTTTTCGTCTTTGGCGCGGGTCATGCCGACATAGGCCATGGCTCGGCTGGAGGTGTCGGCCAGGATGGAGTGGCACACACCGGGAGTGGTTTTGTTGCCCACGGTGACTCCCTGGGCGGAGTGCACGGTCACCGCGTAGCCGAGGGTGACGTTCTGGCGCAGGTAGTCGCCGTCGAAGACGACGCGCGCTTTGTCGGTGAGCCGTTCGGCGGCCACCCGATTGGTCTTCTCGTCGATGCCGGCGACGCGCCACCGGTTGCCGTTACGTACTTGGTCGACGGCCTGGCCGACGGGGTGCTCGGCCCCGGGGTGCACGGGGATGCTGATGTCGTTTTCGCGGCTGATGATGATGTCGCCGACGGCGATGCGCTGGTCGCGGGCGGCCCGCACGGACGGCCCGTCGCCGACGAGGGCGTTGTGAACGCGCTGGTTGAGCGCGTCGGCCATCTCCCAGGAGTCGCAGACCATCAGTGAGTCTTTCCCGGCGGCCCGGTCAGCCAGGTAGGCATCGCCGGCGTCTTTGGCCATCGCGATCGGGTCGCCGGTGTGCAGGCGGCCGTGACTGCGATACCAGCCGACCGCCTTGCGCAGGCGATTGCCGTGCCCGGACCGCAACGCCAGGGAGGCGTCGCGCTCCTCGGCGCTGCGCATCCGCCACACTTCACCCAGGCGCTGCGACCAGGGCAGGTCCCCGCAGAGATGCTCGAACATGCCGCCGCGGGCTTTCACCGGCGCCAGCTGGTAGGGGTCCCCGACGAGCACCATCTTCGCGCGCCCGGCCACCGCGGCCGACAGCAGTTTTTTCAGCTCGGGGGTGCCGACCATGGAGGCTTCGTCGACGACGACCACGGTGCGCCGGTCGATGGCCAGATTGTTGTCCTCGATGAGTTTGAGCGCCTTGGCCACGGTCAGGCCGCGGTCGCCGGCTTCCTCCTGCATCGCCTCGTCGACGGCTTTGCCGGTGGGCGCGAGCACGAGCACTTCTTTGTTCGCCCGGTGCGCGGCGGCGCGCAACGCTTTCAGTGAGTGAGTTTTGCCAGCACCGGCCGGAGCCTGCAAGGGCTGCACCAGAAATGGGGAGACGGCGATGTTGCGGATGGCGCGCTCTTGGTCGGCGGAGAGGTCCCCGAGATCGGCAGCGCGCACATCGAGTCGACTGCGGTTGTCGGAGGTATCGACCATGTCGAGGATGCGGGACTCCTCGAGCATGATCGCGTCGACGGTGTACTTCTCGTGCCCCTCGCGGTGGTGCGCTTCGCGCGGCGCGCTGATGCGCACACCGACGTCGTCGACGAACGCTTCGATGAGCGCGCGCGGTTCCCCGACCGCGCCGACGGGCAGCTGCGCGCCGACGATCTCCACCATGTCCGCGCGCGTGAAGGCGGCCTTGTCGATGCGCGCTGCCATGTGCGCGATGCGCGCTCGGTCCAGGGGAGTGCGCGCCTGTGCGCGCCGCGCCTCGCGCGCGGCGAAATGCGCGTCGCGGTCCAGATCCAGACCGCGCGCGTCGGCGCGCCACATTGCTTTGAGTTCGTCCCAGGCGAGCTGCTCGGGTTTAGTGGGCCGGGTGGCTTTCTGCGCGGTCGCCAACTGCGCGGCGGTCGGCTCACCGTCGACGACGACCAGGTTGTCTTTGGCCCATTCCCGCAGCCGCGTCGAACGCTGCGACCACGCCTTGATGCTCGCCGCGGTGACGCCCTCGATCTCGGCCATGCCGGAATGCTCGTCGACGGGCTGCCATTCGAAGCCCCGCTCGGCGTGCAACTCGTGGCGCAGCGTGGCTTGGTAGATGATCCCGGCGGCTTTGGCTTCGTGATACAGCGACTTGGAGTCGATCGACACCAGCCGCCCATCAGCTCTGACCTGGCGATTCGGCACGATGACGTGCGTGTGCAGGTGCGGGTCCCCGCAGCGGCTCGTCTCGTGCTGGTAGGCGATCGCGACCAGCCCGGGCAGCCGCTGGAGGTCTTTGTTGCTGGTCAGCGGGTTGTGCACCCGCGTGTACCCGGCATGTTCATGCAGGTAGGTCATCGCGGCTTCGACTGCTTTGACGTGGGCGTTCTGCATGACCTTTTCGGCCACGTCGTCGGTCAGCGACCGCAGCAGCGACACACTCTTGGGCGCGGCGAACATCAGGTCAAACCCGTGCACCCCGTTGGTCCCGAACGCCCGTCCGGCCTCCCCGTTGGGCGTCACGCCGTCGTCGAGCCACCGTGCCGCTACCTCGGTGTCAGCAAAGCCTCCGTCGAGCGCGGCGCCGTCGAGTCCGGTGGCCTCACCGACGGTGGCCTTGTCGCCGACCACGACCCAGGTCGGGACCCGGGTGTCGCCTTCGGAGTAGTACTCGCCCAGGCCGCCGCCGGCGGCCTGACGGTCCATCGAGGCTTGCCGGGCCTGATTGGCGGTGTCGTTGTAGTAGCCGATGCTCCAGCGACTCAGCCGCGAGATCGTCAGCACGGTCGCACCGCCACTAGACCACCTCACCAAGCCGGACAGGCCGCCGCCAGGCGGCCGGGGTTCGGGCGCGCCAGCGCCCGAAGCCGAGTATTGCACAACTTGTGCCAATGTGCCCCGGAAGTCTGTTGGGTGGGAGCGGAGCGGAGGCGGAGTGGGTGTGCTGCAAGGGGGGAGGTGGTGAGGAATTGGTGCCAGTGTGTGGTGAGGGGCGGGCTTAGGGTGAGGGGGATGGAAAGAGTTGGGGTGTGGGGGACGAAGTGGAGGTGAGTGGGCTTGTGAGGGGTGAAGGGCAGGCCGGCGGCGCCGCGCGAGCGGCGTGGGCGCCGATCGCGGCGACCTGGCGGTCGATGCGGGCGTGGCAGCGGGTCGGGGCGGACCGCAGGGCGTGGCTGGCGCAGCTGTGTGAGCGGTCAGCAGCTACGGAGCAAAGGGGGTGAGGATGGGCAAGATTTGGGCGGCGCTGGCGGCGGTGGCTGCAGAAGGCGCGGTGTTGGCGTGGCTGGTGGGCGGCCAGCTGTGCGATTGGATGAGCGCGGGGCTCAGCGCCGGCATCAGCTATTGAGGCCGGCGCTGGACCGGAGGAAAAAGAGAGCCGGCACGCTGTCTGTTACGAGGACAGGGCGTGCCGGCTCTTTTGGTGTCTGGGGTCAGGGTGCGGTGTGGGCGCTGACGCGGTGGTCGAGTTTGAGCAGTCGGGCCAGTGGCGGCACGTCGCCGCCGTGGCGGGCGGCATGAGTTTCGGCGGCGGCGAGCAGGGCCGCGGTGCGGCGGTAGTCGGCGGCCAGGAAGGCGCATTGGGCGGCGAGCACGTAGGCCGCTGCGGCGATCGGCCGCGGGCCCAGGTGCGTGGCGATGCGCTCGTAGAGCGCCGCGGCGCGGGCTTCGTGGCGGTCGGCGACGC
>CAXEZH010000396.1:0-8368 GCA_964000695.1 uncultured Mycolicibacterium sp.
CGGCGCCGCCGTCGCGCCAGGTGAAGCAGAGGCGGTATTGGTCGTTGACTCGGATGCTGTGCTGCCCCTCGCGAGGCGGCTGTAGTTTTTCCAGCCGGTTGCCCGGCGGGATGCGGAGGTCGTTGATGTTCTCGGCTGCGTCGAGGATCTGCATTTTGCGGCGTGCCGCCTTGGCCAGCGTGGAGCTGATCCCTTTCGGCCGTCGCAGCTCCCAGACCTTCTGGGTGTCGCTGTCGCTGAACGACCGGATCACCCGACAATGCTAACGTGAGACGTTACTAACGTCAATCGAGAGTATATGTCGGCCGTCCAGCGGCTCGCTGAACCCAGACAAATCGAATGACGGCGCATCATTCAGCCGCTGGAACCGGCGATTCGGCATCGGTCGATGCCGTTGCCGCGCTTGGCTACCGGGCCGCCGGGGCGACGTGCAGTTCGTCGAGCAGACGCCGGACGCGCTCTTCGATGTCGTCGCGGATGGGCCGGACCGCGTCGACGGATTGGCCGGCCGGGTCGGGGAGCTCCCAGTTGACGTAGCGCTTGCCGGGGAAAATCGGGCAGGCGTCGCCGCAGCCCATCGTGATGACGACGTCGGCGGCTTGGACGATTTCGTCGGTCCACGGCTTCGGGAACTCGCCGGTGATGTCGATGCCCACCTCGGCCATTGCGGCGATCGCGGCGGGATTGATCTCGTGGCCCGGCTCCGAACCGCCCGACCACGCCACCGCGCTGTCGCCGGCGAGGTGGGTGAAGAAGCCCATGGCCATCTGTGAGCGGCCGGCATTGTGCGTGCACAGGAACAGCACGGTGGGCTTGCCGTCGCTGATCTTCCCTTCGACGCGTCCCAGCGCGTGCAGGCGCTGGCGGGCGAAGCGTTCCGCCAGCAACGGCAGGAAGTTCGGAACCGTCGCTCTTCCGGCGAACTGGTCGTAGGACGAATGCAGGAACCGTTCGATGGTCTCGGCGCCGAACGTGCCGTCGAACTCTCCCTGGAGTCGGGTGGCCGCTGTCTTGAGCGCCAACTTCTGGTCGATCGACAGATCGTGACGCAACTGGTGGGTGACGGGACTATCGGTCATTTCGGATTCCTTCGGTAGACGGAGAAGACTGCGCAGGACCGGGGGCAGGAAAGAAGCGCCGCAGCGCGAGGGAGACATAGACCAGTGCCACCAGCACGGGCACCTCGATGAGCGGGCCGACGACACCGGCCAGCGCCTGACCGGAGGTAGCGCCGTAGGTGGCGATCGCCACGGCGATGGCCAGCTCGAAGTTGTTGCCCGCGGCGGTGAACGCCAGCGTGGTGGTGCGCTGATAGCCCAGCCCCAGCACCGCACCCATCAGGTAGCCGCCACCCCACATGATCGCGAAGTAGGCCAACAGGGGCAGCGCGATGCGGGCGACGTCCCACGGGCGGCTGGTGATCTGTTCGCCCTGCAGCGCAAAGAGAATGACGATGGTGAACAGCAGCCCGTAGAGCGCCCACGGCCCCACCTTGGGCAGGAAACTCTGCTCGTACCACTGCCGCCCCTTGGCCTTTTCGCCGAGGCGGCGTGACAGGTACCCGGCCACCAGCGGGACACCGAGGAAGATCAGCACCGATTTGGCGATCTGCCAAGGCGAGGTGTCGATACTGGCCTGTTCCCAGCCCAGCCACCCCGGCAGCACCGAGAGGTAGAACCACCCCAGCACGGCGAACATGAAGACCTGGAAGACCGAGTTCAGCGCGACCAGCACCGCGGCGGCTTCCCGGTCGCCGCAGGCGAGGTCGTTCCAGATGATGACCATCGCGATGCAGCGGGCCAGCCCGACGATGATCAGACCGGTGCGGTACTCGGGCAGGTCCGGCAGCATCAACCAGGCCAGCGCGAACATCAGCGCCGGACCCAGCACCCAGTTCAACACCAGAGAGCTGACGAGCAGTTTGCGGTCGCTGGTGACGGTGTCGAGGCGGTCGTAGCGCACCTTGGCCAGCACCGGGTACATCATGATCAGCAGCCCGAGTGCGATCGGCAGTGAGATCCCATCGACCGCAACGGCTTCCAGCGCTTGATTCAGCCCGGGTATCCACCGGCCCAGCAGCAGGCCGACGACCATCGCGATGCCGATCCACACCGGCAGGAACCGGTCGAGCGACGAAAGTCTGCCGACCACCGGCGGCTCACCCACACTTGGCGTTCGAACCTCGCTCATGCGTCTGCCACCGCCAACGCCTCGGCGCCGTGAGGCGCACCGAGTAGCGAGGACAACGCGTGCAGGACCGCGGGAACGACCGCGTAATACACCCACGTGCCGCGGCGCTCGGAGGTGAGCAGACCGGCTTCGCGCAATACTTTCAGGTGGTGTGACACCGTCGGTTGCCCGACATCCACGCCCACCGAGATGTCACAGACACAGGCTTCGCCGCCTGCGTGGCTGGCCACCGCGCTGAACAGCTGCAGTCGCACCGGGTCGGCCAAGGCCTTGAACTTAGTCGCCATGTCCGCTGCCGCGGGCGCCGACAGCGGCTCACGCAGCAGCGGTGGGGTGGGGCAGCAAACGGCATCGGCATCGGCCCGCTGATTCGACATGCATCAATATTGACAGATATCGAACCAGCGGCCAAGTGAACATCGCGCGACCCGGCGGCCAACGCTCGGTGAGCGTCAGCAGCAGGACGGCTGTTCCGACGCACCCCGTGGGCTGGAGCCGAACTCCTCGGCATCCTCCAGCACGGTGTAGACCTCCCACCGTTCCCCTGCCGGCCCGGTCACCCAGACTTTGTCCTGCGTGGCGAAGCAGCAGGTCGTGCCGATCTCCTCGTCGGTGAACAGGCCCTCGCCACTCAGCCTGGCGATTTCGGAGTGCACCTGATCACTCGACTCGACCTCGACTCCGAGGTGGTTGAGGGTCCCGCCCCGGCCCGGGTTCTCCAGAAGGACCAGCTTCAGCGGCGGCTGGGCGATCGCGAAGTTCGCGTAGCCGGGCTTCACCTTGGCAGGCCCGGTGTTGAACAGCTTGGCGTAGAACGCGATCGCCTCGTCCAGATCGTCGACGTTGAGTGCGAGTTGAACACGGGACATGAGTGAACCTCCATCTGTTTCGACATATATCGAACTACTGACAGGCCCCACCCTGCCACCTTTTTGATATATGTCAAGATAGGTGGCATGCTGGCTTGGTGCCCAAAGCCCTGCCGACGATCGACATCTCCGCGCCGGTGTGTTGCGCCCCGGTGGCGGCGGGCCCGATGAGCGACGACGACGCCCTCGAGGTGGCGCTGCGGCTGAAGGCCCTGGCCGATCCCGTTCGCGTCAAGCTCATGTCCCTCCTGTTCAGTTCGCCGGCCGGGCAACAGACCAGCGGCGAACTGGCGACCGCGGTCGGTCTCGGCGATGCCACTGTCAGCCACCACCTGACCCAGTTGCGCAAGGCCGGGCTGGTGATCTCCGAGCGGCGCGGCATGCGCGTCCATCACCGGGCTCACCCGCACGCTCTGCAAGCACTGTGCGCCGTCCTCGATCCCGATTGCTGCACCTGAGCCGTCCGCATCAATCGCTGAAAATCCGTTGTTTCGCGGCCAATCCGTCGGGAATCCACCCGACACCGCCCCGCCGAACACGCCAGGCGCCGGCGGTTGACCGACCAGCCCGATCCAGGAGGACACATGGCTGACCAGAACAGCGGAGCCGAAGAAGGCATCAAAGGGACCGTCGAAGAGGTCAAAGGCAAGGCCAAGGAAGCGGCAGGTTCGGTGACCGGCCGCGACGACCTCACCGAAGAGGGCAAGGCCCAGCAGGACAAGGCGGACGCCCAGCGCGACGCCGCACAGAAGGAAGCCGAGGCCGAATCCGCCCGCGGTGGCGCCGAAGCCGCCGAGAAGCGCCAGGAGTCCAACCAGTAGCTCAGGGGCCCGGTCCAGGCGGCCGGGCCTCGTTCTGCGAAGGTCAGGTCGGTTTGATCCAGCGCCACTGGCTGGCGCACCACGGCGTCGCCCCCGTGAGACGGTCACCGACCGCTCGAACCACGCCGGGCCACTGCCATTGGTCGTAGTCGTCGCCGGTCAGCCATCCCCCCGGCCGCACCTTCGGTCGCCAGGCGTCGATGTCCTCGCAGACGCTCGCATAGTCGTGGCGCGCGTCCAGATGGACCCACGCCACCGATTCGTCGGTGAACAAGCGTGACGCGCGCACCGAATCGCTGATGATCAACTGCACGCGGTCGGCGAACCCGCATGCGAGCACGTTGCGGTGCAGCAGGCCGGCCATGGTCCCGCCGCCGTGCTGCACGGCGTGGCCGTGCGCATTCGTGTTGCGCTTCCCCTCCGGCCCACTACCCAGCGCGGTGTCCACCCCGACGATGTCGACCTCCAGGCCGCGGCCGGCAACCACATCGGCCAGCGAGCAAATGCTGCGCCCGAGGTAACAGCCCACCTCGATGAAGCGGTCGCCGTCGCCGAAGTGCGCGGCCGCCTCCTCCTGTCCCTCCCGCCAGTTGAACCAGCCGGGAATGTCCTGCCAGGACTGCACGAGCCGGTCGAAATCTGCCATCGGATTCGTCATCGGCTCCCATCATCTCTCGGCCCCCTCGCGGCCGCTCGCACGCATCCCGGCCGCTCCGCGGGCCGGACCAGCGTCGCTACCAGCAAGCAAAGCGAGTAGGGTCACCATCTGACGACCCTCCAGGGGATGAACCAGTGATGACTGGCGCGCGTAACGAGATGACGACGGCTATAGGAGGCAATCGTGGCGACGACGAGCCCACCCGGCGACACCACTGACAGTCCCGGGGCGCTGAAGGCGGCCTGGCGAGCGATGAAGCCCCCGGTCTTCATCCCGGCGTCGATCGTGATCTTCGGCCTCATCATCTTCTCGGTCATCTTCTCGTCCACCGCGGAGAACGCCTTCACCAATCTGAACTCCGCGATCAGCAGCGGAATCGGCTGGTGGTACATCCTGGCGGTCACCGGATTCGTCGTCTTCGCGCTGTACTGCGGCTTCTCCCGGATCGGCACGATCCGGCTGGGCCGCGACGTCGAGAAGCCCGAATTTCCCTTCTGGGCGTGGCTGGCGATGCTGTTCAGCGCAGGCATGGGCATCGGCCTGGTGTTCTACGGCGTGGCCGAGCCGCTGACCCACTACATCAACCCCCCGCCGGGGCTGGGTGTCGAAGGTTCCACGCCCGACGCCGCGAACCAGGCGCTGTCGTTGACGCTGTTCCACTGGGGGCTGCACGCCTGGGGCATCTACGTCGTGGTCGGTCTGGGCATGGCGTACATGACCTACCGTCGTGGCCGGCCGCTGTCGGTGCGCTGGCTGCTGGAGCCGTTGATCGGCCGCGAACGGGTCGAAGGCTGGATCGGCAACACCGTCGACGTCGTCGCGATCGTCGGCACCCTGTTCGGCGTGGCCACCTCGCTGGGCTTCGGCATCACCCAGATCTCCGCGGGTTTGGAGTACCTGGGCTGGATCGACTCGAACAACTGGTGGACCGTCGGCATGATCGCCGCGATCACGCTCGTCGCTACCGCGTCGGTGATCCTGGGTGTCAGCCGCGGCATCAAGTGGTTGTCGAACATCAACATGGGCATGGCCGCGGGGCTGACGCTGTTCGTCCTGTTGCTGGGACCGACCCTGTTCCTGCTGCAGGCCTGGGTGCAGAACATGGGCAACTACGTGATGTCGTTGCCCCAGCTGATGCTGCGGACCGGGCCGTTCACCGACGGTGAGTGGCTGGGGAGCTGGACCATCTTCTACTGGGGCTGGTGGATCAGCTGGGCGCCCTTCGTCGGGATGTTCATCGCGCGCATCTCCCGGGGCCGCACGATTCGCCAGTTCGTCGGCGGTGTGCTGGTTGTTCCGACCGTCATCGGGTCCCTGTGGTTCACGATCTTCGGTGACGCGGCGATCTTCCGCCAGCAGAACGAGGGCAACATGCTCGTCGACGGTGCGGTGGACACGAACACCTCGCTGTTCCGGCTGCTCGACGGTCTACCGCTGGGCATCATCACCAGTGTGATCGCGATCTTCGTGATCGTGTTCTTCTTCGTCACGTCCTCGGACTCAGGGTCGCTGGTTGTCGACATCCTCTCCGCGGGTGGCGAACTGGATCCGCCGAAGGCCAGCCGCGTCTACTGGTGCCTGCTCGAGGGTCTGGCTGCGGCGGTGCTGCTCGTCGTCGGCGGGGCCGGCTCGCTGACCGCGCTGCAGACCGCCTCGATAGCGACGGCGGCGCCGTTCTCGTTGGTGATGGTCGCCGCGTGCGTGGCAATGTTGCGCGCGTTCCGCTACGACCTGGCCACCACGCCGCAGTTCCTCAAGGTGTCCGCGCCGGGCGAACTCTCCACGGTCAGCGGCGGAAACGGGACCAACGGTGGCCACGGGGCCAACGGTGAACACGGCCGTCACGATGTGTCCGCCACGCTGGCGGGTCTGGTCGCGGTACACCGGATCGACGTCGACACCGTCACGGTCCACGAGAAGACGGGCGAGGTCACCGTCGAGGAGCCGGTCGACCCGCTGGCCGAAAGCGAAGGCGACTTCGAGGACGACAGCGTCGAGCAACGCTTGCAGAGCTGAACAACGCCGGCGACACCTCGCGAGGTGGCCCCGACGGTGGTCCGTAGGCTGAGCGGATGACCGATCCGGTACTGGTCCACGTCGAGGACCGCGTCGCCACGCTGACCGTCAACGACCCCGAGCGCCGCAACGCGGTCACCGCGGAGATCTCCGCGGCGCTGCGCGCGGCGGTCGACGCGGCCGAGGCCGACCCCGGCGTGCACGCACTGATCGTCACCGGTGCCGGTAAGGCGTTCTGCGCAGGTGCCGACCTCAGCGCGCTGGGCGAGGCAACCGAAGACGGTCTGATGGCGATCTACGACGGTTTCCTTGCGGTGGCCAACTGCGCGCTGCCCACGATCGCCGCCGTCAACGGCGCCGCGGTCGGTGCGGGCCTGAACCTGGCGTTGGCCGCCGATGTCCGCATCGCCGGTCCGGCGGCCCTGTTCGACCCCCGGTTCCAGAAGCTCGGCATCCATCCCGGCGGCGGGGCGACGTGGATGCTGCACCGGGCGGTGGGGCCCCAGGTGGCGCGCGCCTCGCTGCTGTTCGGGATGCGCTTCGACGCCGAATCCGCGGTGCGGCACGGCCTTGCCCTCGAGATGGCCGACGATCCCGTCGCCGCGGCGCGTGAGCTCGCGACCGGCCCGGCGGGGGCGCCCCGCGAGGTGGTCCTCGCGACCAAGGCGTCGATGCGTGCGACCGCCAACCCCGGCCTGGTCGACAGCGATCAACACCGTATCGCGGTGCACACCGAACTCGGGCCGCAGGCGACGTCGATCCTGTCCCCCGCCTTCGCCGAGCGTCTGGCGTCTGCCAAACGGCGCTGATTCAGTCGCGCAACGGCGCCAACTGCACGATGCGCTCCGCCCGCCTGAGCACCGGCGCATCCACCATGACGCCCTCGAAAGCGAACACGCCTCGTTCCCG
Organism: uncultured Mycolicibacterium sp.; assembly: GCA_964000695.1. Lineage (GTDB taxonomy): Bacteria > Actinomycetota > Actinomycetes > Mycobacteriales > Mycobacteriaceae > Mycobacterium. The sequence continues at coordinate 7,464 of CAXEZH010000396.1, forward strand.
GTGCGCCGTGTCCAGGACGCGGCGCGCCCAGTCGACCTGTTCCTCGGTGGGGGTGTAGGCGGTGCGGACGACCTCCACCTGGCTGGGATGGATGGCCACCTTCGCGTCGAACCCGACTGCCACAGCGTCGTCGGCCTCGGCGCGCAGACCGTCGAGGTTCTTGATGTCGAGGAACACCGAGTCCAGGGCCAGCCGTCCAAAGGCCTTGGCGGCCAGCAACGTCTGCGACCGCACGTGCCGGGCGACCTCGCGGTACGAGCCGTCCGGGTAGCGGTTGGCGGTGCCGCCGAGCACCGCGAAGAGGTCCTCGGCGCCCCACATCAGCGCATAGGCGTTGTCGACGCGGGCCAACTCGACGATGCGCAGCGCCGCCATGGGCGTCTCGATGAGCACCACGATGTCGCGTGGGGACAGCGCGCTGATCTGTTCGGGCGCCTCGGTCTTCGCGAGCATCACGGTGGTGTACGCGGTGCTCGCGAGAGCCTCCAGATCGTACTGATGATCTACGGTGTCGCTCGGGTTGACCCGCACCACGGTGCGGGCCGGGTCCAGCGCGTTGTCCACGAGGGCCTGACGGGCGGCGGGACGGTCCTTGGCGGCCACCCCGTCCTCCAGGTCGAGTATCACGACATCGGCTGCCGCAGCAGCCTTCTCGAAGCGTTCGGGCCGATCCGCCGGGCAGAACAACCACCCCGGCCCGGCGACCACGGTCATCGGCTGTCCTCCTGCGGGCGTTTGCGCACCATGGTCTTGCGCGACGCCGTGGCCACGATGTCACCGTGCTGGTTGCGGCCGGTATGTGCGAACGTCACGATTCCCTCACCCGGGCGGCTCCTGGATTCGCGCTTGTCGGTGACTTCGGTTTCGGCGTACAGCGTGTCCCCGTGGAAGAGCGGCTTGGGGAA
>CAXEZH010000397.1:0-8171 GCA_964000695.1 uncultured Mycolicibacterium sp.
GCGGCCAACCACTGCGGCGACGGTGAGGACCCCACCCATGACAACGCCCGAACGCCCCGCCCTCGATCCCGACGTGTCCGACGAGCCGCGACCACCCGCCGAATCGACGCGGGTCGCCCTGCTCGGGGCCATGTTCCTGATGGCGACCAGCGCGGTCGGGCCCGGCTTCATCACCCAGACCACCGACTTCACCATGCGCCTCGGTGCCGCGTTCGCCTTCGCGATCGTGGCGTCGATCGTCATCGATTTCGCCGTGCAGCTGAACGTGTGGCGGGTGATCGGCGTCTCGGGTCTGCGCGCCCACGAACTCGGCAACCGGGTCCTGCCGGGCGTCGGCTACGCGCTGGCGGCTCTCGTGGTGCTGGGCGGCCTCGTCTTCAACATCGGCAACACCAGCGGCGCGGGTCTGGGCACCGACGCGATGTTCGGCCTCGACCCGCGCATCGGAGGTGCGGTCTCCGCGCTGATCGCCATCGCCGTGTTCCTGAGCAAGCGGGCCGGTGTCGCGCTGGACCGGATCGTCGTCGTCCTCGGCGCCGGAATGATCGCGATGACCGCCTACACCGCCATCGTGTCGCGGCCCCCGCTCGGTGAGGCGCTGCGCAACGCGGTGCTGCCCGAGTCGATCGACTTCCTCGCCATCACGACGATCGTCGGCGGCACCGTGGGCGGCTACATCACCTACGCCGGGGCGCACCGGATGCTCGACACCGGCATCACCGGACCCGCCAACGTCGGGCGCATCACCAGCGCCTCGGTGTACGGCATCCTCGTCACCGGCGTCATGCGGGCGCTGCTGTTCCTGGCGATCCTGGGTGTGACCGCCGGCGGAGTCGCCCTGGCGAAGGACAATCCGACCGCCTCGGCTTTCGAGACCGCCCTGGGAACCGCCGGTGGTGTCTTCTTCGGTGTCATCCTCTGGGCGGCATCGATCACGTCGGTGATCGGCGCGGCGTACACCTCGGTGTCGTTTCTCACCAAATCGGAGACGTCCCGGCGCCGGCAGAACGTGTTGACGGTGGGTTTCATCGCGGTCAGCGCCGCGCTGTTCGTGCTGCTCGGTGCCGCGCCGGTGAAGCTGCTCATCTTCGCCGGCGCGTTCAACGGGCTGATCCTGCCCATCGGTTTCACCATCGTGGTCTGGGTGGCCTGGATGCGCCGCGACCTGCTCGGTGGGTATCGATATCCACTGTGGCTGAAGGTGATTGCGCTGGCGGTGTGGCTGTTGACACTGTATCTGGGATGGATGTCGTTGAGCGAACTGCCCGGGGTGTGGAGCTGATCCCCGCCCATGTCCGCTGATCCGGCCGGTATCTCGCCCGCGCAGGCGCGGAGCCGATTCCGCGCGGGGCTCAGAGTTCCGACTGCAGGATGGTCGGCCGGTTACGCCCAGGCCAACCTGATCGCCGTGCCGCGCGACTACGCCTTCGAACTGCTGCTGTTCGCCCAGCGAAACCCCAAGGCCTGCCCGGTGCTCGACGTCTTCGAGCCCGGCAACCACAGCGGCCCACTGCTTCCCGACGGCGACATCCGCACCGACCTGCCGGCCTACCGGGTCTACGTCGACGGAGAACCCGTCGCCGAGCCCGGCGATGTGGTCGAGTTCTGGACCGACGACATGGTGGCCTTCGCGATCGGCTGCAGCTTCACCTTCGAAGCGGCACTGCAGGATTCAGGGGTGGCGGTGCGCCACATCGAACAGGGGTGCAACGTGCCGATGTACCGGACCAGCCGCATGTGCCGCTCGGCCGGGCGGATGAGCGGCCCGCTCGTGGTGTCCATGCGGCCGGTTGCCCCTGAACAGGTCGCCGATGCTGTGCGTACCACCTCGCGTTATCCCTCGGTGCACGGTGCCCCGGTGCACGTCGGGGATCCGGCCGCGCTGGGGATCGCTGATCTCGCGGCACCGGATTTCGGTGATCCGGTCGACATTCAGCCTGCCGAGATACCCGTCTTCTGGGCTTGCGGTGTCACCCCTCAGGCGGCCGTCATGCAGACCCGCCTGCCGTTGGCGATCGGTCATGCGCCCGGGCACATGCTGATCACCGATCTGCGCGACGCCGAACTGGTGGTGCCCTAAAGATCGGGGCTGTCGGCGTCGTAGCGGACGAACTGCACGATCAACCCGCCGTCGTCGGACAGCATCGCCGAATCGGCCTTGGCCGCACCCAGCCGGTAGGGCGGTCGCGTCACCTGCAGCGGCGGGGGAGGTGCTGCGGCCGCCGCGTCGACGTCATCGACCTCGAAGGCGAGGTGTGCCAACCCGTCGGCGCCGGACTCGATGAGCTCGAGCTTGAACCCGCGTTCATCGGAGAGCATCGCGATCCTGCGCCCAGGATCGGCGCTGAGCGAGCCCACCCGACGCACCACCATCCCCAGCCGCTGCAACATCGCAATGCGATCGTCGAAATCACCGACCTCGACGGCGATGTGGTCCAGACGTGCGCTCATCTTCCCGGTCCCGTCCACGCTCCGGTGACCCGCTGCCCCAACCAGCCGATGAACCAGAACACGACGATGCCCAGCGACGAGGACGCGAAGATCGCGGCGATCAGGCCCTCGTAGTTCAGATTCGCCCGGTAGATGTCGAGCAGCCGGCCGATCCCCGGATAGCCCTGGCGGAAGAAGAAGTCGCTGACGATCGCACCGATCACCGAGAGCCCGCCGGCGATCCGGATCCCGGTGAACATCGCGGGCAGCGCATTGGGGAAGGCGATGGTGCGCAACCGTGTCCACCGCGAGGCGCTGTGCAACGTGGCCAGGTCGTGCAGGCCCGGATCGGCGGACTTGAGCCCGAACAGCGTATTGGTGATGATCGGGAACAGACTCATCACCACGCACACGATGACCCGGCTGGAGAAGTTGAAGCCGAGCCACAATCCGACCAACGGCACGATCGCGACGATCGGCAGCGTCTGAACGATCACCGCATACGGATAGATCGACTCCTCGAGCCAGCGGGCCTGGCTCATCAGCACCGCGACCGTGACACCGACCAGCACCGCTACCCCCAGCCCGGTCAATGCGACCGTCGCAGTCTGGGTCAACGCGGCGACGATGGCCGAACGCGAAGCCGGGTCGACGAGCCCCGTGTGGGCGACTGCCCAGGGCGGCGGCAACAGGAATCGGCGGCGCTCGTCGAGCACCAGGTACGTGACCGCCACCCACAGCGTCAGACCGGCCAACAGGACCAATGCGGGCAGCACGACGCGCCGGACGCGTTGCGCCGCCGACCGACGTGGCGTGGCGGTGGTGGTGGACTGAGCGGGGATTCGCGGCGCTTCGGTGGCCGTGCTCATCGGCTCACCGCCCGCAACGCGTCCGAGGCTGCGGCGCAGACTTCGGCGAACTGCGCCGAGTACCGCAGCTCGTCGCCCCGTGGGTAGGCGAACGGCACGTCGATGTCGGCGACGATGCGACCCGGCCGCGGCGACATGACCAGCACCCGGGTTCCCAGGTACACCGCCTCGGCGATGGAATGCGTCACGAACACCCCGGCGAACGGGGCGTCACGGAAGACCTCGATGAGCTCGTCGTTGAGGCGTTCGCGGCTCAGTTCGTCGAGTGCGCCGAACGGCTCGTCGAACAGGAAGACGTCGGGACGTAACGTCAGAGATCGGGCGATCGACGCGCGCATCCGCATTCCGCCGGAAAGCTGTCGCGGGTAGTGCTTTTCGAAACCGGACAGGTTCACCCGGTCGATGGCCTGCTGGGCGAGGCGGCGACGCTCGGCCCTCCCGATACCGTTGAGCTCGGCCAGGTAGCCGACGTTGCCGATCAGCGTGCGCCACGGCATGAGCGTGGGGTCCTGGAAGACGTAACCCAGCTCCCCGCGCACCGACACTGTTCCGGCCGTGGGACGGAGCAGACCCGAGGCGAGCTTGAGCACCGTGGACTTGCCGCAACCGGACGCGCCGACGATGCTCACCATCTGCCCGGGTGTCACCTCGAGATCGACGCCGTCGAGCACCTCGGTGCCGTCCGGGTAGCGCATGCTCACATCGGAAAGCCGAAGACCTTGCACGGCAGTGTCGTTCGGTGCGACGGCGACGGCACTCACAGCATCTCCTCGATCGGGTCGCGCCGGTACTTCAACGAGAAGTCCTTGGTGGCGTTGGCGATGTGCACGCTCATCAACTGATCGGCCCCTTCCACGTCGGCGGCTTCGATGGCGTTGAGCAGGTCCGCGTGTTCGTGCCACGACGACGCTGCCCGGTTGGCGATGTCCACCGAGTACATCCACGCCACCTTCTTCATCAGATCGGCGATGATGCGTCGCGCGACCTGATTGCCGCTGGCTTGTGCGAGCAGATCGTGGTACTCGGTGTTGAGGGCGGCCAGGTCGTCGAGGCGACCCTGCGCCATCGCGGCCTCGGCCGCGTCCATCACCCGATGCAGTTGCGCCAGGTGCGCGTCGGTGCGCCGTTGTGCTGCCGACCGGGCGATGAGCGTCTCCAGGTTCGCTCGCACCTCGAGAATGCTGCGTGCTTCGTCTTCGTCGAGGCGTGCGACGACCACACCGCGCCCCGGCCGTGACACCAGGAATCCTTCGGCTTCCAGCACCCGGACCGCTTCGCGCACCGGGTTGCGTGAGACGCCGAGCTCGGCGGCGACCTCCGCCTCGCCGAGCGCTGTTCCAGGGGCGCGCCAGCCCTTGATGATCTCTTCGCGCAGACGGTGTGCCACGCGTTCGTGCAGGGGGTCCAGTCGCGATCGGCGGGTCAGTGCGTCGGTCATGGCATCAGCTTGCCCGGGTTGAGCAGCCCGCGCGGGTCGAATGTGGCCGCCGCCGCCCGGTAACCGTCGAGGCCGCCGTGGCTGCCGACGAGCCAGGTGTGCGGATTGACGACCACGACCCCCAGCTTGCGAAGGGCCGCGATGCCTCTGGTCAGTGTCTCGTCGTCGACCCACGTGGACAGCAGCAGGCCCGAGAAGCCCTTGCCGTAACGTCGGGGGGCATTCCCGTCCAGGTGGATGCGTGCGCCCGGAAGTGCTGCGCGCACGTCCTTTTCGTGTGCGATCACAGCGTCGCCGCGGATCTGCACTGCCGCCAACCCTGGGTCGGAGCGGTAGGCGCGCAGCGTGCTGTGGTTGTAGACGCTGCTCGTCATCGCGCGGACGGCGGTGTCGTCGATGGCCGTGACCCGGCCGCCGGCCGCGGCCGTGATCGTGTGGGCCGCCTCGGCGGTACCCACGTCGAGCATGGCCCGCAGCAGCACCGCGCCGTCGTGACCGTCGTGTTCGATGAAGGTCTCCCAGATGGCACGGTCGTCGACCGAGATCGCGCGCGGCGGCACCGGGAGATCCATCAGCTCACGCCCGGCCCGGGTGGCCGCTGCGAGGGTGTCGAATGCGGCGAACAGCACGGTGCGGTCCCGCTTGGGCGCGGTACGTAACCTGGCTCGGGTGATGATGCCGGTCGTGCCGTAGGCGTGCAGGTGCCGGTTCATCGAATCGCCGTTGATGTCAACGGGTTCGGGGTTCTCCACGCAACCGACGACGGTGAGGCCCCGGACCCAGCCGTCCCAGATGGAACCGAATTCGATGGAGCCGATGCCCTGGTTGCCGCCGGACAGGAAGCCCGCGACCGTGCTCGTCACGGTGCTCGGCATCACCGCGACCTCCCGGTTGTGTTCGGCCAGCTTCTCTTCCAGCGATGCGAAGGTGGCGCCCGCCTCGACGACGACGCTGTCCGCATCGATGTCGCTGATGCCGGTGAGCCGGGTGGTGTCGAGCACGATGCCGGGCGCCATGGGAACGGACTGGCCGTAGTTGCTGGTGCCGGCGCCGCGCGGCGTCACCGCCAGCCGGCGCCGGTAGGCGAAGCCCAGCACGTCGGCGACCTGATCGGTGCGCGCGGGACTGACCGCGACGGAGGCCGGCACCGAGCGCAGATCGCGGGACAGGATCGGCGACAGCCAGGAGAAGTCCCGCGACAACCGGTGGAGCACCTCGGGTCGGGTCTCCACCGCCGGCCGGCCGACGAGCGCGGTGAGCTCGTCGGCCAGATCGGCCGAGACCGTCACAGGCCGATCTCCGGATCGATGAACTCGTTGGTGTAGACGACGGCGGGGTCGTCGACAGGGACGAAGTCAGGGTTGGTTTCGGCCAGAATGGGTGTCACCAGCGCCGCGAATTCCGCGACGCGGGCCGGGTCGAAGTTGCCGAGCGTCCCGTCGGCGCCGTTTCCGACCACACCGCGTTCGCGCATCGTCTCCGTGGCGAACTCGTTGGCGTCCAGAGTCAAGGTCCATGAGCTGGCCAGCTCCTCGACGATCGAGACGAGCCGTTCGTTCATCGGTCCGGGATCGCTGATGTAGTCGACCTGGGCCTGTTGGAGCAGCGGCACCAGACCGGCGAGGCAGTCGCGGCGCTGCTCCAGGGTCTCCGGGGTGGCGCCGAGCGCGTTCTCGTACGGGTTGTAGCCGGCCTCGGCCAGCAGCAGCGAATCCACCGGCTGGCCCCATTCCGGGAAGTCGTGCTGGTAGGTGTAGGGCTCGCTGGTGACGTACCCCTGCTGCACGACGTCGCCGCCGCTGGCCACCAATCGGGACGGCGAACCGTCGTAGCTGTCGTCGATCTGGCCCGCCGTCAGCTGGCCTTCCTCGACGAAATAGGTGACCCAGGGGTCGTCGGAGCCGTAGACCAGCACCGGCAGGCCGGAGGCTCCGATGTCGGCCATCGAGCCGAACTCGTGCTTCTCGGGATCCCACAGCAGCACCTGCGGGCTCTGCTCGAGCGGCGCGAACACCGCGACCGTCGGGAACTCGGCGTTGAGGTTGAGTGCCTCGTCGGTGTTGACCTCCCCGAGCAGGATGCCGGGGTCCTGGTACAGCATGGACACCGCGGACTGATCGCCGACGTAGGGGCCGCCGACCCGCACTTCCAGGTCGACCCCGGTGGAGCCCAGCGGTCCGACGTAGGCGCCCTTGTCGACATCGACCACGCCCTGAGTGCCGATGAGCTGGTACAGGTAGCCGCGTTCGGGTTGCGGGAACCACCCGGTCTGGATGACCACGGTGTCGGGGCAGACGCCGGACAGGTCGGTGGTGTAGGCCGCGGCCGCACGTTCGTCGGAACCGGCCTCGGGTGCGGGGTCCGAGGAGCAGCCGGCCAGCGCGGCTACCGAGCCGACCGCGACAAACACCGATGCGGTGCGGGCAATCTTGTATACATGCATGCCCGCAATGTTGTGGGCACCCTGTTTCCGGGTTGTGACGTGGTCATGAAGATCGCTCGACAGCTGAGGTTGCGCCGTGGCGCTCACGCGCGCGCATCAGCGAGGGTATCCGCGTCGTCGGTGTTGCCGTGTGGTGGGCGGTTGCGCGAATCGGCGTTCAGCTGCTCTCGAACTGGTTGCGTCCCAGGCTGCCGACGAAGCGCGGCCCCACCGTGTCGAGTTCGCGGCGGTAGGCCTCGGCCCAGGTGCCGAACGGGTGCTCGGCCAGGTATTCGTTGCGGAACCGGTCGTCCTCGGAGACCTCGGTGGTGCAGAACGACGGAATGGTCAGGTCGACCACAGGTCCGTCGCGCTCGACCTCGGCGATCATCAGCGGCGCGTTGCCGGCGAGGAACCGGTCGATGATCCACCCGTCCTCGCCCAGCCAGACCGAGGACCGCACCTTGAGCACGACATGCGCTGCCCGCGAGACGATCTGGCCGGCCACCAACGCGTCGAGCTCGCGTTCGGCCTCGTAGCGGGTGCCGCCCGCGGCCGGCCCCTTGGCGGTCATGGTGCCGATCGCATCGTCACCCAGCATGGTCAGCAGCTCGGCGAGACTGGCGTCCAGGTCGGCGGGCGCGGGCCCCTGCAGTCGAACCCGTACCGCGTACCCGTCGGCGGCGAACAGATACGCCTGGGCGATGAGGACGGGACTGGGGTCGGAGGCCGCCACAGCCGGCATGTCGAGCACGAGAAACTTTCGTTCGAACTCGAAATCACCGAAGTCGGACATCGTTGGACGTTAACCCGGACGCGACCTCGGCGATGGCGACCATCTACGTGACGATGAAGCCGGACGCGCTCGGCGCCGATCGCGACGCGTGGTCGATCATCGAGCTCTACGGGACGGCGCCGAAGCAGATCGACAGCACCCGGACGTGGCTGCGCGTCGCGCCGACGACGGTGCACGACGGCAAAGCCAACCTCGTCGCCCTGCCCGACCACATGA
>CAXEZH010000398.1:0-10105 GCA_964000695.1 uncultured Mycolicibacterium sp.
CGACCGCGGGGAGCGTGACAGGGCTCTGCGGCCTCGCCCGCATCTCAGACCGACGGACCCTGGGCGCGCAGGTCGTCCACCTCGCGCATCGCGGCGCGCAGCTTGCCCAGCCACTCGTCGGCGTGCTCGCCGACCAGGCGCACCGACCATGCCAATGCGTCCGATCGCGAGCGCGCCACACCGGCGTCGACGAGGGTGTCGAGCACCTGACGTTCGGGCTGACGCAACCGGGTCATCACCGGCACGGCCAGGTGGGTGAACAGGATTCGTTCGGGCTCTCCGCTACCCACGTCGACGCCCCAGGCGACCTTGCGCCGGTACCGGGCCTCAGCTTCGTCGGCGATCTGCATGCGCTCGGCGCGGGTCTGCTCCCGGAACCGGGCGGCCCGCCCGGAGGCGTGGGCCTCCGTCTCACCGGAGTCGCTGTCGACCTCGGGAAGACGCCCCACGACGGTGATCTCCTCGCGGTCGACGGTCACCTCCGGGTCGCCGGTGAACCAGTGTTCGGGCATCCGACCGGCGAACCAGTCAGCGGCGTCGCTGGCGTCCGGTTGGTCGGCCTGCTGCCAGCCGCCGGCGCGGCCTGCTCTGCGGTGATGGGAATGGTGTCTCATGATTACATGCTTACACCGTTGCAGCGCAGGTGCGAAGCGGTTCCGCCACCAGCGAAACAGCGGGCAGCGCCGCACTCAAGGGGTGCCTCCGGGCGTCGTCCACCGCATAGGGTGGCAATCGGCCAGACACGTCAAGGAGGCGGCGGTGACAGGACCCGGACAAGGCAGTTGGCAGCCCGACCCGGAGGGTCGATTCGACTACCGGTGGTTCGACGGTCAGCGGTGGACCGACCAGGTCTCCCACCAGGGGCAGGTGCACCAGGCTCCGCTCGGTCCGCCGCCTGCCCAGCAACAGGGGGCCGCGCGCCATGCCCAGCCGGAGCACCCCCAGCAGCCGAGTGACCAGGCGCAGGCCGTGCCCGGCGGCGACGGCTTCGCCGGCATCTCCGGTGACCTCGTCGACGGGCGGTTCAGCGAGAAGGAGGCGAAGCCGATCGCGAACCAGAACGCCAAGCTGCTGCGCGTTCGCCTCGGTGAGCCCTTCATGGCCAGGCAGGGCTCGATGGTGGCCTACCAGGGCAACGTCGATTTCGCCTTCGAAAGCGGGGGCGCGTCGAAGTTCCTGAAGAAGGCACTGACCGGTGAAGGTCTACCCCTGATGCGGTGCACGGGGCAGGGTGATGTGTTCCTGGCCGAGTTCGGCTACGACGTGCACATGCTGAACCTGACCAACTCCGGCCTGTCGATCAGCGGCAAGAACGTGCTGGCCTTCTCGGCCAACCTGGACTGGAACATCGAGCGGGTCAAAGGTGGCAGCATCGCCACCGGCGGGTTGTTCAACACCACGTTGCGCGGCACCGGGTGGGTGGCCATCACCACCCACGGCCCGCCGGTGGTGCTCAACACCGCCGAGGCGCCCACCTACGCCGACACCAACGCCGTGGTCGCGTGGTCGGCGAACCTGCAGACACAACTGAAGACCAGCTTCAAGGCCGGTGCGCTGATCGGCCGCGGCTCCGGGGAGGCGCTGCAGGTGGCCTTCCACGGCACCGGGTTCGTCATCGTGCAGCCCTCCGAAGGCTTCCCGGTCACCGCAGCCCCGTAGTCACAGCTCCAGAAGGACGGTCACCGGACCGTCGTTGACGAGCTCGACCTGCATATCGGCGCCGAACACACCCGTCTGGACCCGGGCGCCCAGCGCGGTGAGTGCGTCGGCGAAGGTCTGCACCAACGGCTCGGCGACCGCGCCCGGCGCAGCCGCGTTCCACGTGGGCCGGCGCCCTTTGGCGGTGTTGGCGTAGAGCGTGAACTGGCTGACCACCAGGATCGGCGCCGCGGTGTCACTCGCCGACTTCTCGTCGTCAAGAATCCTCAGTTGCCAGAGCTTTTCCGCGAGTCGGCGGGCCTTATCGGCGTCATCGGTATGGGTCACGCCCACCAGCGCCACCAGACCCTGTCCGTCGGGATGGATCTCCCCGACCACCTCACCGGAGACGGCAACACGAGCCGACGTGACGCGCTGCACGAGGATTCGCATGCCGTGATGCTGTCACGTCCGGACCGGGCGCCGACGGGGACGTTTCCTAAGTACCCTAGGGGGGTATGGTACACAGGACGTCAGCGACGCTGAAGTCTCCGACCGAGAGGACCGCCATGAGCACCACGACCATCACCGTGACGGGCATGAGCTGCGACGCCTGCGCATCGGCCGTACGGACCGAACTCACCAGCATTCCCGGTGTCGTCGACGTCGACATCGACCTGTCCGACGGAAAAGTCACCATCGGCAGCGACTCCCCCGTCGACGACGCGACCCTCCGCGACGCCGTCGAAGAGGCCGGCTACGAGCTGGCGAACTGAGCGGCGCCGTGAGCACCGTTGAACTGTCGATCGGTGGCATGACGTGTGCGTCGTGTGCGTCCCGCATCGAGAAGAAGCTCAACCGGCTCGACGGTGTCAGCGCCTCGGTCAACTTCGCCACCGAGAAGGCCCGGGTCGAACTCGGCGACCACGTCACCGCACGCGACCTCGTCGCCACCGTGGAGGCCGCCGGCTACCGGGCCGCTCTCCCCGAGACCGAACCCGACGACCAGCCACAGGCAGGCGACGAGTCGGTGTCGCTGCGCCGGCGCCTGCTGATCTGCCTCGCGCTGTCACTACCGGTGATCGCCATGGCGATGGTGCCGGCACTGCAGTTCCCGAACTGGCAATGGTTGTCGCTGACGCTGGCGGCTCCGGTGGTCGTGTGGGGTGCCTGGCCGTTCCATGTCGCGACGTGGACGAATCTGAGGCACCGGGCAGCGACGATGGACACGCTGATCTCCCTGGGCACTCTCGCCGCCTTCGGGTGGTCGCTGTACGCACTGTTCTGGGGCACCGCGGGGCAGACCGGGATGACGCACGCCTTCGAATTCACCGTCGGCCACACCGACGGCAGCGCCAACATCTACCTCGAAGTCGCGGCCGGGGTCACGACGTTCATCCTCGCCGGCCGCTACTTCGAGGCACGGGCCAAACGCCGCGCCGGTGACGCGCTGCGCGCGCTGCTGCAGATGGGCGCGAAGACCGTGTCGGTGCGCAGGCCCGACGGGGAACACCGGATACCCATCGAATTACTCAGCACCGGTGACGAATTCGTGGTCCGGCCGGGCGAAAAGGTGGCCGCCGACGGCGTCATCGTCGACGGTTCTTCGACGGTGGACACGTCGATGCTGACCGGGGAATCGGTGCCGGTGGAGGTGTCGGTCGGCGATCAGGTGGTGGGCGCGACGGTCAACGTCGACGGCGTCCTGGTGGTCCACGCCGAGCGGGTGGGCTCCGATACGCAACTGGCGCAGATGGCTCGGCTGGTCGAACAGGCGCAGAACGGCAAGGCCCCGGCGCAACGGCTCGCCGACCGGATCTCCGGTGTCTTCGTGCCGATCGTCATCGCCCTCGCGGTGGCCACCCTGGGGTTCTGGATCGTCTCGGGCGCGGCCGTGTCGACGGCGTTCACCGCGGCCGTCGCGGTGCTGATCATCGCGTGCCCCTGCGCACTCGGACTCGCCACCCCGACCGCGCTCATGGTCGGTACCGGCCGCGGCGCGCAATTGGGCATCGTCATCAAGGGGCCCGAGATCCTGGAGTCGACGCGGCGGGTGGACACCGTGGTGGTCGACAAGACCGGGACCGTCACCACCGGCACCATGACGCTGGCCGCCGTCACCCCCGCCGCCGGCGAGACCCACGACGAGGTGTTGCGGGTCGCCGGGGCACTGGAGAGTTCGTCGGAACATCCCATCGCCCGCGCCATCACCGCCGGCGCGCGCACCGAGCTCGGCGAACTGCCGGCAGCACAGAGCTTTTCGAACCTGCGCGGTATGGGCGTCGAAGGCGTCCTCGACGGCCGCGCCGTCTTGGTCGGCCGTCTCCGATTGCTCACCGAGCGGGCCTACGACATCACCGAACATCTGGTCGAGGCGGCACAGCGCGCCGAGCGGGACGGACGAACCGTCGTCGCGGTCGGCTGGGACGGCCAGGCCCGCGGCCTTCTGATGGTGGCCGATGCCGTCAAAGAGACCTCTGCCGAGGCGGTCTCGCTGCTGAAAAGACTCGGCCTGACGCCGATCATGGTGACCGGTGACAACGACGCGGTCGCCCGCAGGGTGGCCCGGCAGGTCGGCATCGACGAGGTGGTGGCCGGCGTGCTGCCGCAGGACAAGGTCGACACCGTCGTCCGGCTGCAGCACGAGGGCAGGGTGGTCGCCATGGTCGGAGACGGGGTCAACGACGCGGCGGCACTGGCGCAGGCCGACCTCGGCCTGGCGATGGGTGGCGGCACCGACGTCGCCATCGAGGCCAGCGACCTGACGCTGGTCAGCGACGACCTGCGCGCGGTGCCCGATGCGATCCGGCTGTCCCGAAAGACGTTGAGCACCATCAAGGGCAACCTGTTCTGGGCGTTCGCCTACAACGTCGCCGCGCTGCCGTTGGCGGCGGCGGGACTACTGAACCCGATGATCGCCGGCGCCGCCATGGCATTCAGCTCGGTGTTCGTGGTCAGCAACAGCCTGCGGCTGCGGACGTTCACGCCGTCACGGTGACGTTGCCCGGCGCGCCCGGAACAGCTTCACATCCGACTTGATGCCCTTGAGATGCCTGGCCCCGGCAAACGACCAGGTGAAGCGGTCGTCGTCGCCGATCGCCTCACGGGCCGGTTCGGCCACCAGCACCGATCCCGGTCGAGCGGCACCGGTCACCCGGGCCGCGAGGTTGACCGGGCTGCCGAACCAGTCCCCTTCCCGGCTCACCGCCATGCCGCTGGCCACCCCGGCCCGCAGGCTGGGGAAGTCGTCGTCGCCGTTGGTCACGTCGACCAGCTGCAGCACCGCGTCGAGCAGCGGCGCGGGCTCCGGGCTGACCATCATCACCTCATCGCCGATGGTCTTGACGAATCGGACCGGCGCGGTGGCCACCTCCCGCGTCAGGTCGGCCAGGCGCTGCGCGAGGCGCTCCAGATCCTCCGGCGGCACCTTCTCACCCAGCCGGGTGAACCCGACCAGATCGGCGAACCCGATCGTCACCTGCCGGGCGCCGGGCAGGTGCTGCCCCTCGGCGCGTTCGACGGCGTTGACAGCCTCCGTCTCGATGGCGTGACGCAGCTGCAGCTGCAGCATGTCCTGGATCATCGGTCCGAGCAGAGGCGCCAGGTTGGTCACCAACGCCGCGGACGCCTGCGCAATCTCGAGTTCAGTCGCCCCGGGCCGGATCACCGCCGCCAGCGTGGCGTACCGCATCGCCTCGGCCGCCCTGGCCAGACCGTCACCGAGCAGCCGGGTGATCTGGACCAGTTCGTCGGGGTCGATCCCGGCGTCGAGGAAGTCGCGGGTGAACTTCGCCGCCTCCGCGTCGGCGCGCAGGAACACCGCCGCGTCGGGGTCGTCGACCCGCGGCAGGCCCATGGCGCGCTGAATCCGCACGAACAACTCGACGTCCACGCCGAACTTCTCGGCGGCCTGGCGGGCCGATACGTATTCGCCGTCGTCACCGATGATCCGCCGGGAGGCGAGCAGCATCGGCGCCGAGTTTCCGCGGATCTGGTCGACGGCCACACCCTGGTCGAGAAGCCAGCTGATCAGCTCGGCCCGCTCAGCGCGCGCCTGCCCGTCCAGCCCGTCGAGCAGCCCGGACGCCTCGAGATCCACATGGTCGGTCACGTGCCCAACCTACGTGGGTGCGCTACACAGGAGCGATGGCCGCACCGATCCTGCACAGCTTCACCCCGCTGGTCGCGCCTGGGGCGCGGGTCCTGATCCTGGGCAACATGCCCGGTGTGCGGTCGCTGCAGGACCAGCAGTACTACGCGCACCCCCGTAACGCCTTCTGGCCGATCACGGCGGAGCTGTACGGGTTCGACGCCGCCGCGCCGTACCCCGAGCGGGTCGCCGCACTCACCGGCGCCGGTGTCGCGGTGTGGGACGTGCTGCGATCCTGCCGCCGAGTCGGCAGCCTGGACGCCGCTGTGGAGCCGGACAGCATGACGGCCAACGACTTCGGCGCTTTCTTCGCCGACCACCCCACCATCGCCCGGATCTGCTTCAACGGCGCTGCGGCGGAGAAGAACTACCGACGCCTCGTCGCACTCCCCCACCCGCCGGGCCTGCGGCTGCCGTCGACCAGCCCGGCGCACACCGCGGCGTATCCGGTCAAGCTCGCCGCCTGGCGATCGGCGCTCACCTACTGAGGGGCTACCGTGGCGGAATGTCCTGCGTGTTCTGCGCCATCGTCGCCGGCGACGCCCCGGCCGTCCGGATCTGGGAGGACGACGAGCACCTCGCCATCCTCGACATCAGGCCCTTCACGCAGGGACACACGCTGGTGATCCCCAAGCGCCACACCGTCGACCTGACCGACACCCCACCGCACACCGTGGCGACGATGACCACCATCGGCCAACGCATCGCCAGGGCCGCGCGCGCGTCGGGGCTGCACGCTGACGGCAACAACATCGCCATCAACGACGGTAGAGCCGCTTTTCAGAGTGTGTTCCACATTCATCTGCACGTGGTTCCGCGCCGCGACGGTGACAAGCTGAAGTTCGCCAAAGGCATGCTGGTGCGCCGTGACCCCGACCGGGAAGAGACCGGCCGGCTGCTGCGCGAGGCCCTGGCGCGGATCGACGCCGACGAGAAGGAGTGACCCATGAACATCACGCGCTGGCTCGAACAGAACATCGGCATCCGAATGCTGATGGTGCACGACACCGTCTACCAGAAGACCAACGGCCGGATCGGGCACCGTATCCCGCTGCCCGGCGTGCCACCCAGCCTGCTGCTGCACACCGTCGGCGCCAAGACCGGCAAGCAGCGCACCAACACGCTGTCGTACTTCCCCGACCGCGGCGACTACCTGGTCGTCGCCTCCAAGGGTGGCGACCCCAAGGCCCCCGGCTGGTATCACAACCTCAAGGCGCACCCCGACATCGAGGTCAACATCGGCCCGCAGCGGGTGCCGGTCACCGCCACGCCGGTACTGCCCGACGATCCCGACTACGCCCGCATGTGGGACAAGGTCAACGAACAGAACTCCAACCGGTACAACGGTTATCAGAAGCGCACGACGCGAGCGATCCCCATCGTGCGCTTGACACCCCGATCGAGCGGGTCCTAGAAGAGCTCCTTGGCCAGCAGCTCCAGCGTCGTCTCCCGCGCCGGCGCGGTGTCCGGATCAGTGCCACGGAACGCGGCCGCCACCGGGTTGACCATCACCTCGTCCACCCCGAACCGCTCGGCCAGCGCCCGCAGTTGATCGGCGGCCTCGGCCGGTGAGCCGACGACGGCCTGGCGCCGGCCCGCGTCGACCACCGCCAGTTCGCGCGGACCGAGCTGTCGGGCCTCGGCATCCTCGACCAGGTCCAGCGGGCCCAGCGGCTGCCCGGTGCGCAGCCGCGCCATCATCTGCAGGTTCGGCAGCAGCAACCGCTCCGCCTCCGCGGCGGTGTCGGCGACGACCGCGTTGACAGTCAGGAACGTCAGCGGTTCGGGCGCCAGGTCACTGGGGCGGAATTCGTCGCGGTAGGTCTGCAACGCCTCGTCGGTGCCCTGGCCGGAGAAATGGTGGGCGAACACATAGGGCAGGCCCTTGGCCGCGGCGAGATGCGCCGAGTACATCGACGAGCCGAGCAGCCACAGCTTGGGTTCGGTGACCGCGGCGGGGGTGGCTTTGAGGATGTAGTTTTCCCGCATCAGGTCCCGGGGCAGCGGGACCCGCACCCCGGCGCTGCTCATCAACGCCACGACGTCGTCGAGGTAGGACGGGAACGCCTCGATGTCGCGGTCGTCGCGGCCGGCAGCACCGCGCAACGCCATCGACGTCACCGGATCCGAGCCCGGCGCGCGACCGATACCCAGATCGATGCGTCCGGGGTGAGCGGCTTCGAGCAGCGCGAACTGCTCGGCCACCGCCAGCGGCGCGTGGTTGGGCAGCATCACTCCGCCCGAGCCGAGCCGCATCGTCGAGGTGTGGGCGGCCAGGTGGGCGATCAGCACCGGCGGGCTCGTCGCGGCCACCGCGGGCATGTTGTGGTGTTCGGCCAGCCAGTACCGCGTGTAACCGAGCTGGTCGGCGGTCTGGGCCAGCAGCGTCGTCGCAGCCACCGCATCCGCGGTGCTCTGGTCGGTGCGGACGGGGACGAGGTCGAGAACGGAGAGACGCATTACTCGGTCAACGCCACGCAGCCGCACCCGTGTTCCCGGTGAATCGGGCGCGCAATGCGACCCTGTGCGTCACTGGGCGCGCCCGATCCGCAGAGCTGTGGCGAAGATGTCGTCCATCATCGCCGGAGTCAACCGCCCGGTGAAGGTGTTCTGCTGGCTGGGATGGAAGCAGCCCAGCAAGGACAGCTCGCGTACCCCGCGACCGGGGCGTCCGGGCACAGTCACCGTCGTCAGCGCGCCGTGCCCGAACCGCGGCACGGGTGTGGGCACCACACCGCCGACCCGGCGGATCAACGCCAGCGCCGACTGCCAGGCGAACCCGCCGAGGGCGACGATCACCCGCGCCGACGCGCCGGTCAGCCGCCACTCGGCATCCAGCCAGGGCGCACACGTCGCCCGCTCGTCCGGCTCAGGCGCGTTGCCCGGCGGGGCACATCGCACCGCGGCCACCACCCGAACAGCTTCGAGCATCAAGCCGTCCGCGCTGTCGGCAGCGGTCGGCTGATTGGCCAAGCCATTGCGATACAGCGAAGCGAACAGGAAGTCACCGGAGCGGTCCCCGGTGAAGACGCGGCCGGTGCGGTTGGCGCCGTGCGCCGCGGGCGCGAGGCCGAGCACCCACACCGACGGACGCACCGGACCGAGTCCGGTGGCCGGACGGCCCCAGTACGGTTCGTCGGCGTAGGCCTTGCGCTTACCGACCGCGACGTCCTCACGCCAGGTCACCAGCCGGGGGCACGCCCGACAGACCGACACCCGCGCGTTGAGCTGAGTGACGGTTCGGGTGGACGCGGCCAGCTCCACCACATCGGCGGGCTCGGCAGCGACGGCCGTACGCGCGGTCGCCGGGTCCCCCGGCCATCCCGAGCCGGGCCGCACCGGGGAGGTGAACAGCTGGCCGGTGCGGGGATGAGGCAACGCCGCCTGGGCTGCCTTCGAGGAGCGACCCATCATTTGTTACCAAGAAGCACCGTTCATCGTTATCACGAAACGCCGAGGTCCTCGGCGTCGGGGCGAGACCGTTGCCGCACCATTGATCTCCAGGCTTTTCGTTGTTCCGGCGGGGGCGCCGGGCGATCAGGCTGATTGGGGAACACACATGCGACTGTCGACCGCCGCGATCGCTGGCCTCTGCCTTCTCGTGGCCGGCTGTGGCAACACGATCAGTAACGCCGACACGGTGACACCGACGCGGACGACGATCCCGCGTCCCCTCGTCGAGCGGGAACTGGGCGGACTGCTGCTGCCACCGGAGCAGGTGGCCGCCGTGATGGGCACACCTGCGATGACCGTGACCGAGTCGAATGACGCGATGTCCGACCACAGCGCCATCATGTCGCCGCCGGAATGCCTGGCGATCGACGGCGCCGCCGAGGCGCAGGTGTACGCAGACAGCGGGTTTCGCGCCGAACGAGACGAGAGCCTCAACGACGGAGACGACTTCGCCCACTACGCCAAGCAAGCGGTCGTGCTGTTCCCGTATCTGGAGAAGGCCGCCGAGTTCTTCGACGTGTCCGTCCAGCGGTGGCCGGCCTGTCAGCAATACACCCACACCCAGAGTGGATCGCAGTGGACCGTCACCGAAATCGCCAACGCCGACCGCGCGCTGACCGCAAACGCCGTCTACACCGAGGCCGCAGCTCCGGGATGGGCCTGCGGGCGGGCGTTGATGCAGCGCAACAACATCATCATCGACGTCAACACCTGCAGCGCCAATCCCGGTGATACGGCCCGCAGGCTGGCAGACCAGATCGCCGCCAACGTCGACGCGGCCTGGTAGCGCCGAGCGGCGGTGGGCCGCCGCGGCCTGGTAGCGCCGAGCGGCGGTGGTGGGTCGAGCTGCCGTGGCGGGCCGCG
>CAXEZH010000399.1:0-62626 GCA_964000695.1 uncultured Mycolicibacterium sp.
CCCGCAGCAGGGCCAGATGGTTTTCGACCGCGACCGCGGTGGCGCGCACCAGCGCCAGGGTCTGGGTGGTGGCCACCTGGTTGCCGCCGGTCAGGTCGATGGCGCCCAGCAGCGCGCCGGTGCTCGGGTCGTGCACCGGCGCCGCGGTGCAACTCCACGGCTGCACGACGCGGGAGAAGTGTTCGGAACCACGGATCTGCATCTCGCGATCCAGGGTCAGCGCGGTACCGGGCGCGTTGGTACCTGCGCCTCGCTCGCTCCAGTCGGCGCCGGGCACGAAGTTCATGGCCTCGGCCTTGCGGCATGCGGCCGGGTCGCCTTCGACCCACAGCAGTGTGCCGTCGGCGGCGCTGACCGCCACGACGACGCCGGAGTCGGCGGCGTCGGCGACCAGCAGCCGCCGGATGACGGGCAGGGCGGGCGCGAGCGGGTGGGTCTCGCGCAGTCGTTCGACCGCGGCGACAGCTGCGGCCGCGCGGGCGCCGTCCAGGTCTGGATCGACCCCGCCGGCCAGGCTGCGCTGCCAGCTCTGTGCGACGACGGGCCGCACCGAATTCGTGTTCAGGAAGTTGGCGTCGACCTCACCGGCGACGAACAATTCATGCACTGTACGCAGCGCAGAAGACGACGGGCGGGTCGTCGCCCGTCCGCGCGATGCTTTCGGAGTTGTCACCCGCCGTTCACGCTCCTCGCGGTCGACCTGGCAGCAGCAACGGGCACTGTGCCGGTCATCACACCTGGCGCCAGGGTAGCGCACGGGAGGTGTCTGAGGGTGTACTGCGCGGCCCCGGCCGGCTCCCCTCCGTGCCGAGGCCGCGCAGACTCTCGTGGGGCGGCGGTCACCCGCCCCAGGCTCGGGCGGCGCTGCGGTCGGTGGCGGCGACGTCGTCGGCGCCGTCGCGGACCGCGTTGCCGAGGCTGACCAGGATGTCGTTGAGCGCCGCGGCGGCCTGCTCCCACCGGGCCTGTTCGACGCGGTAGGCCTCGGCCGCTTCGCGGCTCCAGGTCGCCTGCAGCGGCGCGATCTGCGCGCGCAGGTCGTCCAGTGCCGCGTTCAGCCGGGCAGACGTGGCGTGGATCTCCTGGCGCACGGTGTACTCGATCTCACCGAAGTCGTAGGACAGTGTGGCGTTCATGGATATGGGCTCCTCAGATCGTGGCGGCGACGGAGCCGATGCGGTCGGCGTGGCCGTCGGTGGTCGTCCTCAGGATGCGTTCGTTGTCCCGGATCGTCTCGGCGATCCGTTGCAGCGCGGCGTGCAACTTCAGCGACTCGCCGTTCCAGCGCTCCATGACCTCACGGAACCGGGTGGCCGCGACCCCGCCCCACACCGAGGGCGGCACACTGCTCATCGCGGCGACGAACGACTGCAGCATCGCGCGGATCTCGTCGTTGCGGGCGTCGGTCTTTCCGGCGACCGCCAGCATCAGGTCGAAGTCGGTGGTGAGGGCAGATCCTGCAGATTGCAGGTGCGGTGGCTGGGTCGGCATCGCGTTCCTTCCGGGTTCGGACGGGTGATCTATGGGATTGGACGCGCCGAGTCGCCCGTTCGGTTCCGTGCCGTCGAAGAAAACTTTCACCGCACCGCCCGCGCGGACCGCACCGCCTCCAGACACGGCCCGGCGACGTCGTGGCGATCCCCGGCGGCGCTCTGGCAGCCGATCGCGATGCGCAGCGTGCCGTCGACGACCACGGCCCAGGTGATTTCAGTGCCGGCCCGGTGTTCGCGGTAGGTGACCGCCGGTCTGCCCGCCACCCGGGCGTCGCCGTCGAAGTCGGTGAACACCCCGGGTGGCTCGGCTTCCAGGGCACGTCGCAGCGACTCGCCCACCGGCACCGGCGTAGCGGTATGGGACTGCGTGACGTGCAGCGCCGTCGACCCACCAGGCGGACCGACGCGTACCCGGGCCGACCCGGGGCCGTCGGTGAGACGTTCGGCGACCCAGTCGGCGGGCACCCGCACCGCGACGCGGCCCTCCACCAGAATCGCTGTCGCGTCGACCTGTTCCGCCGGCGCCCGCGCCAGAACCGCCCCGGCCGCCACCGTCAGAGCGGCCCCGGCGAACAGCGCCGGCAGACGCCGACGACGGCGTGCCACGGGCACCGGCCGTGGCGCGATGGCGCACCTGTGTTCGGCGGCCACTGCCACACGCGCGCGGTCGCTGAAGCACACGGGTGCGCCCGCGGCGCGAAGGCGTGCGGTGACCGCCGGGTCCGGCGGCGCCACGGCCGCAGGGACATCGACGATCACCTCGTTCGCACCCGCCAGGAGATCGACCAGAGCCCCGTCGTCGCGAGGAAGCACCGTGGGCGACACTCCGGGAGCGGCGATCACGACGAGCTCACTGCTCAGCTCGACCACGGTGGCTCGGGTGTCCCCGCCGAGAAGCGCGGCCCGGCGCAACACCGTGACCTCGGCGCCGAGACCTCGGGCGGCCGCGGTGAGTACCTCGATCCGCGTGGCCGGCCACCAGGTGGGCGCCACCACCGTGAGAGGCCCCCCGCCCCCGGCCGCCGCGGCGTCGAGCACGTCGGTCCAGAGCCTGCTCACCCGCAGCGGTCGCCCGTCGAGCAGGGTGATCGGGTCGTCGATACAGTCGATGGCCTGTTGGATCCGTTGCGGTGCAGCATCTCCCGGTCCTCGCACCGTCACCGGACCGACCTCGACCACCGTGATCACGGTGGCGGCACCCAGCCGAGCTGGATCAGTTCGTCCGCCTGGCCGCGGATCAGCAAGGTGCCACGTCCCGGCGGTTGCAGCGCGGGCCGGGCGGCGCCGAGTAACACACCCTCGTCGGGGCTGGCGCTCATCATCAACCCCGAGCAGCCCATGTCGCGAAGCCGGGCCAGGACTGGATCGAACATCGCCCGCGCGGCGCCGCCGGAGCGGCGGGCGACGATCAGGTGCAGCCCGAGGTCCTTGGCGTGCGGCAGGTAGTCGGCCAGCGGCGTCAGCGGGTTACCGGTGGCGCCGGCCACGAGGTCGTAGTCGTCGACCACGATGAAGATGTCCGGTCCGTCCCACCAGGACCGGTCCCTGAGCTGCTGCTGAGTGACGTTCTCGTCCGGCATCCGGGCGTCCAGCTGGGCCGACAGCGCCGCCATGCGGGCCGACAGCGCCGGGCCTGACACCGAATAGCCGCCGAGATGGGCGGTTTCGACGACGCCCAGCAGGGTGCGCCGATAGTCCACGAGCTCGATGCTCGCATTGCTGGGCTCTGTGGTGCGGATCAGTTCGGTGCACAGCAGCCGCAGCGTTGCGGTCTTGCCGCATTCGCCGTCACCGAGGACCAGCAGATGTGGGTGCCGGTCGAAATCTATTGTGATGGGGGCGAGCTCACGTTCGCCGAGGCCGAGCACCACTTCGCCGTAGCGGGCGATCCGGTGGTGGCGAACCAGCGACGGCAGCACCTCGACGGGCCGGGCCCGGCGGGTGTCGGGCGGTCGACGCACCGCGGTGGTGTCGGGCAGTGCGAGCAGCATCTCCTTTCCGTCGCGGGTCAGGCCGCGTCCCGGCGGGCGGGTGGTGAGTTCGCGGGCGCGCCGACGGTCGATCTCCGAATCGGCCGGGTCGCCCAGTCTGAGCTCGATCCGGGTGCCGAGCTGGTCTTTGAGCGCGGGACGGAAATCCGCCCAGCGCGATGTGGAGAGCATGACGTGCACGCCGAAGGCCAACCCCTGTGCGGCAATCGCGGTGATCGCCATGTCGAGCCCCTCGAACTCCTGGCGCAACACCGCCCAGCCGTCGACCACGAGGAACACGTCCCCGTGGGCGTCGTCGACACTGTTCGGCTCGGCCGCGGCGTGGCGGCGGTACTTGGTGAACGACGTGACGCCGAGCCTGCGCATCGCCGCTTCCCGCGACCGCAGCAGGGATTCGAGTACCGCGACGGTGCGTCGGCACAGGTCGGCCTCGGCGCGGGTGGCGACCGAGCCGACATGCGGCAGCCCTGCCACGGCGCCCAGTGCGCCCCCGCCGAAATCGAGGCAGTAGAACTGCACCTGCGCCGCATCGTGGGTCGCGGCCAGCGCGGTGATCACCGTCGCGAGCGCCGTGGACTTGCCCGAGCGCGGCGCACCGACAACGGCGACATGACCGGCCGCCCCGGACACGTCCACGAGCAGCGGATCGTATCGCTGCTCGAACGGGCAGTCGACGATGCCGACGGGCGCCCGCAGGGGCGCGGCCGGGGTCGCGGCCAGCAGCGCCGGTAGTGGCGGCGCCCGGTGCAGCGGCGGCAACCAGATGCGGTGCGCGGCCGGTCCGCGGCCGGCCAGCGTGCGCAGCACCACCTCCAGCAACGGCCGCGACGAGTTGGCCGGTACCGGCGCAGGAGCCGAGGCGGCGTCGGCCAGAGTGAACCGCCGCACCGCGACAGGCCCATCGGGGCGAACCACGGACAGATGCGGACCGGAGACGAACGCGGTGTGGAAGCGGGTCACCCGGCCGTCGGCGGTCTTGAGATAGCCGGCTCCGGGGTCGGGTGGCAGGTGGTGGGCGTCGGCGACACCGAGGACCGCCCGGGATTCAGCGGCCGAGAACGTCTTCAGGCAGATTCGGTAGGACAGGTGGGTCTCCAGTCCGCGCAACCTGCCCTCGTCGAGGCGCTGGCTGGCGAGCAGCAGGTGCATGCCCAGCGACCGGCCCAGCCGCCCGATCGCGACGAACACGTCGATGAAGTCGGGGTGCTGGCTGAGCAGTTCGGAGAATTCGTCGACGACGACGAACAGTGCAGGCAGCGCCGCCAGGGACGGGTTGTGCTCCCGCATCCGCTGGTAGTGGCCGATGTCGGTGGCGTTGCCGGCCGCCCGAAGAAGCTCCTGGCGGCGGTTGATCTCCCCGGTCAGTGCGTCGCGCATCCGGGCCACCAGTGGCGCCTGGTCGGCGAGGTTGGTGATGACGGCGGAGACGTGCTGGGCGGTGTCCATCCCCAGAAAAGTTGCGCCACCTTTGAAGTCGATCAGCACGAGGTTGAGGACCTCGGGTGAGTGGGCGGCGATCATGCCCAGGGTCAGTGTCCGCAGGAATTCCGACTTACCGGATCCGGTCGCGCCCACGCACAGCCCGTGCGGCCCCATTCCGCCTGCGGCGGCTTCCTTGATGTCGAGATGCAGCGCGGTGCCGTCGGCGGCCACTCCGATCGGCGCGGTCAACGTCACGCCCCAGACCTGGTCCACGTCGATCGCCGCCGGATCGTCGATGCCCATCAGCGCCGGCCAGTCCGGCGCCCGACCCGACCCCGCCCGTCGGCCCTGTGCCCCAGTGGCACACGCGGCGATCCGCCGCGCGCAGGCGGTGGCGTCGGGTAACGCCAGCGCGTCGAGCGCCACCTGGTACACCACCCCGTCGACGCGGATCGTCGGCGCGGCCGCCGGCTCCGCGGCGCGCAGTACGACCACGGTGTAGCCCGGTGCGGCCGGTGGCTCCGCTGCACCGTCGACGAGGACGACCCGGTGCGACGCCACACCGGGGTCGCGGGTGTGCGGTAACCATTTCAGCCAGTCCCACTGCGGCGCCGTCGTCTCGTCGAGCAGTGCGGTGACACCGAGGACATCGGGTGCGTGCAACATCGCCAGCTGACACAGCAGCGCACGCGCAACCGATCTCGCCGCCCCCGGGTCGCCGTCGACTCGCAGGATCCGGTTGTCGTTCAGTCGCAACAGGATCGGCACACCACCGATCAGCGACCACCGGTGCACCAGGTCATGCATCGCGGCGACGGTGACGGGGTCGGCCACGCCGTCGGGCGGGGTCCGCGGCGCCACCACGGTGATCGCCGGCGGGCCGTCACCCACCCCGATCCGGGCGCTCAGGTGATCAGGGTGCGCCGGGTCCCGCTCCCACATGCGGTCGCCACCGGCGAGGCTCCACAGCGCTGCGGGGTCCGGGTGTACCCGATGCAGACGGCGGTGTTCCTGGTCGGCCGACTCCGCCAGTGCAGCGTGCACGGTGTCGAGGTAACGCAGGTATTCGGCCCGCTGGGCGGTGATCTCGGCGCCCCGGCCCGCTCCCCTGGCACCGTAGACGAGGGTGCCGACCAGGGACACGACCATCATGGCCGGGAAGAGCAGGAAGGTCGGACTGCGCGGTGCCCCCGAGGTCAGATACACCGCGCTCATACCCGCGACAGCGACGATCATCACGAGCGGCAGCAGTCTGGCCATCGGGTTGGGTGGCGGTGTCCGCGGCACCTCCGGCGGAGGATCGACGACGAGTTGACCTGGCTGCGGCCGGGACAGCGGTGTTTCGGTGTTCTCCATCGTCTGGATAGACGCAACGAGGCGGTGTCCGGTTCCATCCACAGGCGAAGGAAGATCTGCGCGACGCCGGGTCGCACCCGAGTTACGTTGATGCCGTGACGGATACGTTGCGCCGGGTGACCGTTCACGCCGCCGGGCCCGGCGGATGGTCGCAGGCCGATCTGATGTTGCCCGCCGGATGTCCGCTGGGCTCGATGCTGCCGGAGATCGTCGACGCCGTCATCGGACCTGTCGGACCTGTCGGACCCGTCGAACCCAGCTCAGCATCGCCTCCGCTGGGGTGGCACGCGTCCCGAGTGGCCGGCCAGCGCCTGGACCCGTCACTGACCTTGCACGAGAGCGGCGTCGCCGACGGTGAGCTGATCGTCCTGTCGACGACCGAACCGCCGACGCCTCAACGAGTACACGGCGACGGGTGTGCCGCGGTGCTCGCCGCCGCGGACCGTTCCACCACGGGCTGGGGCCGCGCCGGACCCTGGGTCGGTCTGACAGGGTGCCTGGCCGCCGCAGTGACGCTGGCATGGTCGGGGGCGCAGACGCCGACACCGGGCCCCTTGTGGGTCGCGGTGCTACTCGCGCTGTCCAGCGCCGCGGCCGCGCCGGCCGTGCGCCGGGCCGCAAGCGCCGCGACGACCCTCGCCGGCCTTGCTGCGGTCGCGTTCGCCGCTGCCGCCGGGTTCCTGGCCGTCCCGCATGCACCTGCGCCGGCGACGATGCTGCTGACCGCCTCGGCGGCGCTGATGACGTCGACGTCGATGGTGCGCAGCGTATGTCGCGACAGTGTCGCTCTCGGTGCGGTCGTCACCGCTGCCGCCGGCGTGGTGGCGGTGTCGGCGGTGTGCACGGTGACCTCGCCGAGGATTGCGGTGACGGGCTCGCTGCTGGCGGTCACCGCCGTGGTCGCGTTGTCGGTGGCGCCCAAACTCGCCATCACCGTCGCCGGAATCGGGCCGTCACACGGCCTGGTCGACGAGAAGCGATCCGCGGATGCGCATCGGTTGTTGACCAGCGTGGTCACCGGTTCGGCAGGGGCCGCGGCCCTGGGTGTCGCCCTGGTCGCGCTCGACGCAGCGCGGTCCCCGGAGGCGACGCTTCCCGTGCGCCTCGCGGCCGTGCTGCTCGCGGTCGACATCGGACTGGTGTTGTCGCTGCGCCAGCGCGTGCACTCCGACGGGGGACGGCGTGTCGCGTTGGGCTTCGCCGCGATGACCGCGCTGGCGACCGCCCTCGCGGGCGCGGCGGTCACGGCCCCGGCGCAGACGTACTGGATCGCCGGGCTCACCGGGGCAGCGGGCCTGGCTGTCATCGGTGTGCGCCGTGGGGACGAGAGCGCCAATCCTGTGCTGCGCCAGTCGGTCAACGTCCTGGACTACCTGTCTGCCGCGGCGGTGGTGCCGCTGGCGACGTGGGCGGGCGGCCTCTATGACCTGTCCCGCAACCTGGGCTTGCCGTGAGGGCGGCCAGGACCCTGGCCGCCGCGACGCTGGTCGCCGCCGCGGTGTGGACCCCACCGTCCGCGTCCGCGGTCACCCCACCGCCGGTGGACGAGAATCTCCTGCCGGCGCCGGCTCCGCCGCGTCCACCGCAGCCGACCACCAGGTTCGCCGACTGTGTCACCGCCGATCCGACGGCGTCGGACACCGGCGGCCAGCCGGGCCAAGTTGCCGGACAGGATCTGCGCGCGGCGTGGGCGTTGACCAGAGGAGCGGGCCAGACCGTCGCCGTGATCGACACCGGGGTGGCCCGGCACCGACGCCTGCCGCACCTGCGCGCCGGTGGCGACTATGTCTCGAGCGGTGACGGCACCGCCGATTGCGACGGGCACGGCACCGCGGTCGCCGCGATCATCGGGGCGGCGCCCGAACCCGCCGGGAACGGGTTCACCGGTATCGCCCCAGATGTCTCGATCTTGGCGATCCGGCAGTCCAGCAACAAGTTCCGGGCCGACAACGATCTGGCCGGGTCGGGTTACGGCGATGTGGCCACGCTGGCGGCCGCGGTGCGGGCCGCCGCCGACCTCGGCGCGACCGTCATCAACATCTCATCGGTGGCCTGCCTGGCGGCGGACGCCGCCCTCGACGACCGCGCGCTCGGCGCTGCGCTGGCCTATGCCGTCGACGTCAAGAACGTCGTCGTGGTGACCGCGGCCGGCAACACCGACGGGCCGGGTCAGTGCCCGGCCGGCAATCCGGACGCCTCGAGCGACTGGGCCGACGTCGCCGTCGTGGCGAGCCCGGCCTGGTACGACGACTACGTGCTGACCGTAGCCTCGGTCGGGCCGGGCGGCCTCGCCTCACCGTTCACCCTTGCCGGACCGTGGGTGGACGTCGCCGCACCCGGGGAGGATGTCGTGTCGCTGGCCGCGGTCGGTGACGACACGGTGCGGGTCTCGGGCACGAGTTACGCCGCACCCACGGTGAGCGCGGTCGCCGCGCTGGTGCGAGCCCGCTTTCCCCAATTGAGCGCACGCCAGGTCATGCGCCGCATCGAGGACACCGCACGACACCCCGGCTCCGGCTGGAACGCCGAGGTCGGCCACGGCCTGGTCGATGCGCTGGCAGCGGTCAGCGGCGGCTCGTCGCCGCACCCGATGCCGCTGACCGCGCCCCTCACCGTCGCCCCGGCGGCGCCGGTCACCGACACCGGCGCCCGGGACACCGCGTTGCGGGTAGCGGGAGTCTGCGTGGCGCTCAGCGTGGCCGTCGCCGCGGGGGCCCGGTCACGGCGACGCCACGAGCCCGTCCCGGGCGACTGAGGCTGCCGCCCGGCTGAGGTCCGGTCCGGCAGGCAGCGCGGCCAGCACCGGCCAGGGGGCGGGCACCGGCGTGCCGGGAAGACCCAGTGCTGCCGCGGCATCGGTGTCGGCAACGCCGTACCGGACCCCGGCGTCGCTGACGAGGAACGTGGATCCGGCTTGGTGCGCGTCGCCGCTGAGGCCGACGGAGCGGACATAGCTGCCATGGCCCGCCGGTATCGCCACCGCGTCCAGCGCCGGACCGCCACCATCGGCTTGTGCGAGAGGCAGCGACCTCTGGCCGGCGACCGGCCCAGCACCTGTGAGCAGCGCCGTATGCGGCTGGGCGGCGGCGTCCCAGCGCGCGCACACGACGGGATGGGCGCTCACCCCGGCGCGCTGCGGAAACGTCGTGACCGGCAGGCTGTTCACCACCGGGAGCGCGCCGATGCGGTCGGCGCTCACGGCAGGGATCTGCCGAGCCGCCCGGGAATCGGTGTAGCGGATGAGGTCGGCGGTGACCTGCCCGATGCGCTGCACGCCGCCGGCGAGGGCGACGAACAGTTCATCGTCGTTCGCGGGCGCCGTGGCCGGCACCCTCAGCACGGTGCCCGCCGGCAT
The DNA here is from genome assembly GCA_964000695.1 of uncultured Mycolicibacterium sp. Taxonomy (GTDB): domain Bacteria; phylum Actinomycetota; class Actinomycetes; order Mycobacteriales; family Mycobacteriaceae; genus Mycobacterium. Next base: position 9,618 of record CAXEZH010000399.1, read on the forward strand.
CTCCGGCAGCGCGGAGCGACCGGAGGGGATGTGCGGCGGCTCGATCGCCGGGGCTTCCGGGATGGCCGCCAGCAGCAGCGGGGACACCGGTTGCGGCACGAGTCCGTCGAGCCGCAGGGCGCGAACCACCGCGGGATGGCGCAGGTCGACGCGAGCGCGCCAGGCTCCGTACAGCAGGTAGGTGGCGGCGGGTTCTTCACGCGCGGTGACCAACACACTGTGCCCGTTGGCCAGGTCGCGGGGCACTGCTCCGGCGATGACGGTGGTGAGCTCGGAGCGGGCGTCATCGCACACCGTCCACTGAGCGTCGGCCAGCGTCGGCGCCAGGTGCGGTGGGGCGTCGGGGATGCCGACCATGGGGCCTCGCAACGCGCGGTCGACGGCCCGCTGCGAGACGATCCGGGGTTCTGCCGGGGACCCGGCGACCAACCGGGCCGAGGCGAGGTTGAACACCGGGTGCACGCGGTCGTCGATGCGCACGTACAACGCGCCGCTCTCCCGGACCAGCACTATCGGTGCGTCGCCGAGATCCCCGGCCGGTCGCAAGACTGCCAGCACGGCCACGACCGCGACGGCCACCACCGCCAGCACCGCCCCGATGACCAACGAGATCGACTGAGCGGCAAGCGGATCGTCGAGCATCCGGGCGTCGCCGCGCACCAGCGCATGTTCGGTGCGCCGCATCAGGAACCGGTGTCCGCTGATCTGTAGCCGTGTGGTCGGTTGTCGTCTCATGAGCCCCTTGGTGAGCGTAACCACGGCCGAGGTGGGCTCAGATCACTTGTTGGAGCGGCGCTCCCGGTAGGCGGCGACGTGTTGGCGGTTGCCGCAGTTGCCCGTGTCGCAGAACTTGCCGGACCGATTGCGCGAGAGGTCGACCAGCACCGCCTCACAGTCGGGGGCGGCACAGATCTTGAGGCGGCGCAGCTCGCCCGACCGGATCAGGTCCGCCAGCGCCATCGCCATCTCGGCGCCCATCCGTTGCCACAGCGGGTCGTGGATCGACGCCAGGTGCAGGTGCCACTCGGGCATCTCGGGATGGCGGGTCAACCACGGCGCCGCCCGGGTGTCGGAGAGCAGCGCGTTCACTCCCCCGACGGCGCGGGCCTCGTCGTCGGCGGCCTCCCAGATCCGGCCGAGCCGGTCACGCAGTCGGTGGACGGCAGCCAGCTCGGCGGCGTCGTGGTCGCGCCGGCCCGTCCAGCCGAAGCTGTCGAGATACTCGTCGAGCGCGGCGAGATCGCCCAGCTGTTCACCGTCGACCCGGTCGCTGTTGATCAGGACAGCCACGGCACGCAGCGTGTGCTCGGTGTCATGATTGAAAAGCATTTGACTCATGACCTCCTCCACCAGTAGCGTCATGACCGAAGCTCATTTTACTCCTTACATTCAGCCCGCACAGGCGGGCTACCTGGCCTTTCTCTGGAGGTGGAACCATGGCCGCCGATCTCACGCAGTCCTCGCCACGCGCCGGCGCCGCCCAGGCGCACCAGTTCCAGATGGGTCTACTCTTCGCCATCGGCTCCGCGCTCGCCTTCGGATCGTCCGGACCGTTCGCGAAATCGCTGATGGAAGCCGGATGGAGCCCCACCGCCGCCGTCACCGCACGGCTGGCCGGCGGCGCGCTGGCCATGGCCCTGTTCGCCTCGATCGCGCGGCCGGGGTGGCTGGCCGAGGCGCGGACCCACGCCCGCATCGTGGTGCTCTACGGCTTGGTGCCCATCGCCGGCGCCCAGCTGTTCTACTACAACGCCGTGGCCCACCTGTCGGTCGGCGTGGCACTGCTCCTCGAGTACACCGCGCCGATCCTGGTGGTCGGTTGGCTGTGGGCCACCACCCGTCGGCGCCCCACCAACCTGACACTGGGCGGTGTCGCCCTCGCCGTCGCCGGCATCATGCTGGTGCTCGGGGTCGTCGGGCCACACGGGGTTTCCGGTGCCGACATCAACCTCGTCGGCGTCGGGTTCGGGCTGGCCGCCGCGGTCTGCGCGGCGTGCTACTTCCTCTGGTCGGACACCTCGCAGACCGCCAAGACCGACCCCGGCGCCGGGGACGCGGCGCCGCTGCACCCGATCACATTGGCCGCCGCCGGCCTCATCGTCGGCGCAGCGGCGGTCAGCGCGCTGGGGGTTTCCGGGGTCATGCCGCTGGCGTTCACCGCCAACGACGCCGTCATCGCCGGAATGACCACGTCGTGGATCGTGCCGGTCGTCGCCCTGGGGCTGATCCCCACGGCGATCGCCTACACCCTGGGCATCGTCGGCATCGCCAAGCTGCAGCCCCGCTTCGCCTCACTGGTCGGGCTCTCGGAGGTGATGTTCGCCGTGCTCGCCGCCTGGCTGCTGCTCGGCGAGGCGATCACCGGCACCCAGGCCATCGGTGGCGCGATCGTGCTGGCCGGACTCGCTCTCGCCCGGGCCGGTGACCGCAGCGAGACGTTCGGCCTCGACGACACGGTGACGTGGCCGGATGCGCCCGCGGCGCCGGAGGCCCTGCGATAGTTTCGGCAGCCGGTAGCTCGGCTAGCTATCATCGCGGAGGTGAACTCCGATCTTGATGCCCGGCCCGCCCGACCGATCACCCGGCTGATGTCGGTGTGCGCCGCGGCGCTCGTCGCGGCCACCGCCGTCGTCCTCGGCCCGGGCGCCACCGTCGCGCAGGCCCAGGGCTGTCCCGACATCGAGGTGATCTTCGCGCGCGGCACCGACGACACCCCCGGCCTCGGCCGCGTGGGCGGAGCATTCGTCGACTCGCTGCGGGGCAAGGTCGGCGGTCGGTCGGTCAACGCGTATGCGGTGAACTACCCGGCCAGCTTCGACTTCCTCGCCGCCGCCGGCGGGGCCAACGACGCCAGCAGGCAGGTCCAGTTCATGATGGCCAACTGCCCCGGCACCCGCATGGTGCTCGGCGGCTACTCACAGGGCGCCGCGGTCATCGACATCATCGCCGCCGTGCCGTTCCCGGCGGTCGGGTTCACCAACCCGCTGCCACCCAACGCTCCCGACTTCGTCGCCGCGGTCGCCGTGTTCGGCAACCCGACCGCGAAGGTCGGCCTGCCGATGACGGCCAGTCCGGTCTGGGGAACACGCGCGATAGACCTGTGCACGGTGGGCGACCCGGTGTGCTCGGACGGCGACAGCGTCCCCGCCCACAGCGCCTACGTCTCCAGCGGACTCACCAACGAGGCCGCCTCGTTCGTCGCCGGTCTCGTCTGACCGCGGGCCTCCGACCGGCATACGCTACGGTGTCTTGTGCTTTCCGACCGATTCGTCCGCCGTGCCCTGGCGGCGACCGCCGCCGTGGTGTTCCCGGTGGCGGCGACAGTCCTCTCGCCTGCCATGGCGTCGGCGCAGCCCTGCCCGGACGTCGAGGTGGTGTTCGCGCGCGGCACGAGCGAAGCGCCAGGGGTCGGACGAGTCGGCCAGGCGCTGGCAGACTCGTTACGCGCCCAGCTCGGCGGCCGCACCGTCGGCACCTACGGAGTGAACTACCCGGCGACGTATGACTTCCTCAACGCCGCGGGCGGCGCTACCGACGCCGAGAACCGCATTGCGCTGATGGCCCAGCAGTGCCCCGGCACCCGCATCGTGCTCGGCGGCTACTCCCAAGGGGCCGCGGTGGTCGACATGCTGGCCGGAGTGCCGCCGCTGGGCAACCGCATCGGCAACATCGGCTCGTCGCCCCCGTTGGCGGGCAGCCTGAACGGCAATGTCGCGGCGGTGGCAGTGTTCGGCAATCCGGCGACCAAGTTCGGCAACCCGGTCTCGGCGACGGGTTCGTTCGCGGGCAAGGCCATCGACCTGTGCGCCGACGGCGACCCGATCTGCTCGGACGGCCGCAACCCGTTCGCCCACACCCGCTATGAGACCCCGGAATTCATCGGACCGGCGGCGGGCTTCGTCGCGGGAAGAGTCTGACCGCCTGCCCGCCGTCACCTTCGCCGTTAATATCGGGCAGGTGATCGTTGCTCTGGCCCGGCGCTGCCGAGCCCTGTTCCTCGTCCTGGCTGTGCTGCTGCCGACCGTCGTCGCGCTGGCACCTGGTGCCGCGGCCCAGTCCTGCCCGCAGGCCGAACTCATCTTCGCGCGGGGCCGCATCGAACCGGCTGGCGCCGGGCAGATCGGCAGTGCGTTGATCGGTGCGCTGCGCCAGAAGACCGGCATGGACATCGACCTGTATTCCGTCAACTATCCCGCCGACACCGAGATCGACATCGGCGCCAACGACATGAGCCGACGTATCCAGTACATGATGGACAACTGCCCGGATACCCGGCTGGTGCTCGGCGGCTACTCGCTGGGCGCGGCGGTCACCGACGTGGTGCTCGCCGTGCCGATCGCGGCGTTCGGCTTCCGCAACCCGCTGCCCGCCGGTGCCGACCGGCACATCGCCGCAGTGGCGTTGTTCGGCAACGGCATCGCCTGGGTGGGGCCCATCTCCAACTTCAATCCGCTCTACAGTGACCGGACCATCGAGCTGTGCCACGGCGACGACCCGATCTGCAACCCGACCGATCCGGAGAACTGGCAGGACTACTGGGCTGACCACCTCGCACCGGCCTACATCAACGCCGGGATGGTCAACCAGGCCGCCGACTTCGTCGCGGGCCGGCTCTGACCGGTCAGCCGACCTCGCCGGACGTGCGCATGTCCCGGGTGACCCGGTTGCGTTCTGCGAGTTCGGCGTCGGGTGGGTAGTCCACCGAGACCAGGGTGAGGCCCCGGGCCGGGGCGGCCGCGAAATCACTGGACCGCGCCGTCGCGGTCAGCAGCCGCGTGCACCAGGCCGCATCGCGGCGATGCTCCCCCACCGCCAGCAGAGCTCCGACCAGGGAACGGACCATATTCCAGCAGAACGCGTCGGCGCTGACGTGCACGCTCACCCGGTCGCCGTCGACGGTCACGTCCAGCCGCTGCAGCTCCCGGATCGTCGTCGCCCCGTCGCGGTGCCGACAAAACGCGGCGAAGTCATGCAAACCGAGCAGCGCGGTGGAGGCATCGGCCATCGCGGCCACGTCCAGCGGACGCGGCCACGCGGTGATGAACCGTGCCTCGAGCGGATCGGCGCCGTACGGCGCCGTCGTCAGACGGTAGACATAGTGGCGGCGCAGCGCCGAGAACCGTGCGTCGAATCCGGGTGCGGCGCGGGTGATGTCCCGCACCCGGACATCCTCGGGCAACATCCGGGCGAGACGGCGCACCAACGGCCCGAACTCGGCTTCACCGGCACGCACCGTCCGCGGATAGGCGTGCGCCACCACGGTCGACGGAATGTCGGCGTGGGCGACCTGGCCGGTGGCATGCACCCCTGCGTCGGTACGTCCCGCAGCCCTGGTCACGACCGGCACCCGGAAGATCGTCGACAGGGCCTCGTCGAGCACTCCGGCCACCGTGCGCTGCCCGGTCTGCGTCGCCCAGCCGGCGAAGTCCGTTCCGTCGTAGGCGATGTCGAGACGGAGACGCGTCTCCGCACGCGGGGAGGAAAAAGGAGTCCCCGTACGCGAGGAGGAGAAAGGAACAAGCCCGCCACCGGTGTCGATGGCGGGCTCGTTCACAGCGGGATCGCTAGGACTTCGTGTCATCCTCGTCGACTGCCTCGGCGGCCTCTTCCGTCGCGACGGCCTCGGCCTCGGAAGCCTGTGCCTCCTCGATGGCGGCGTCCTCGGCCTTGATCTCGTCCACCGTCTCCTCGACCGACTCGTCACCCGTTGTCGGCCCCTCGGCGGCTTCCGGCTCGACAGCAGCCTGCGGCGCGGCCGCAGCGGCAACCTTCTGAGCCCCGGCGGCGCCCGACTGGATGTCGCCGCCGGAGCGGCTCCGGCGGGCCCGGTCGGCCTCCGACGTCACCGTCTTCTCCCGCACCAGCTCGATGACCGCCATCGGGGCGTTGTCGCCCTTGCGGTTCTCGACCTTGACGATGCGGGTGTAGCCGCCGTTGCGGTCGGCGTAGAACGGACCGATCTCGGCGAACAGGATGTGCACGACGTCCTTGTCGCGGATCTTCTTCATCACCTCACGCCGGTTGTGCAGCGTGCCCTTCTTGGCGTGGGTGATGAGCTTTTCTGCATACGGCCGCAGCGCCCGGGCCTTCGGCTCGGTGGTCTTGATGCGGCCGTGCTCGAACAGCGAGGTGGCCAGGTTGGCCAGCAGCGCCTTCTGGTGCGAGGACGACCCGCCGAGGCGAGGACCCTTGGTGGGTTTGGGCATTGCGACTATCTCCTAAATGGGGCCGGCCCCCGTATCAGGTAGGACCGGGACGGTTGTTCTTCAGAGCCGGCGGCTCAGAGCTGTTCGGTTTCGGCAAAGTCCTGGTTGTCGTCGGCCTCGTAACCCGAGTCGTAGCCGGCATCGCTGTTCCACGTGCCGGTGGCGACGTCGTAGCCGGCGACCTCGGACGGGTCGAAGCTGGCCGGGCTGTCCTTGAGCGACAGACCCAGCTGGTGCAGCTTGATCTTCACCTCGTCGATGGACTTCTGGCCGAAGTTCCGGATGTCCAGCAGGTCGGACTCCGTGCGGGCCACGAGCTCGCCCACGGTGTGCACACCCTCGCGCTTGAGGCAGTTGTACGAGCGCACCGTCAGGTCGAGGTCGTCGATCGGCAGCGCGAAGCTGGCGATGTGGTCCGCCTCGGCCGGCGACGGGCCGATCTCGATGCCCTCGGCCTCGGTGTTGAGTTCCCTTGCCAGACCGAACAATTCGACCAGCGTCTTACCCGCCGAGGCGAGCGCGTCACGCGGGCTGATCGAGTTCTTGGTCTCGACGTCGAGGATCAGCTTGTCGAAGTCGGTGCGCTGCTCGACGCGGGTCGCCTCGACCTTATAGGTGACCTTGAGCACCGGCGAGTAGATGGAATCGACCGGGATACGGCCGATCTCGGCGCCGGAGGCCTTGTTCTGCACGGCAGGCACATAACCACGGCCGCGCTCGACGACGAGCTCGACCTCGAGCTTGCCCTTGTCGTTCAGCGTCGCGATGTGCATGTCCGGGTTGTGCACGGTGACCCCGGCCGGCGGGACGATGTCGCCCGCGGTGACCTCACCGGGTCCCTGCTTGCGCAGGTACATGGTGACCGGCTCGTCCTCCTCGGAGGACACCACCAGGCTCTTGAGGTTCAGGATGATGTCGGTGACGTCTTCCTTCACCCCGGGGACGGTGGTGAATTCGTGCAGCACGCCGTCGATGCGGATGCTGGTGACGGCCGCGCCCGGGATCGACGACAGCAGCGTGCGCCGCAGCGAGTTGCCCAGGGTGTAACCGAATCCTGGCTCGAGGGGTTCGATGACGAACTGCGAGCGGTTCTCGGCGATGGTCTCTTCGCTGAGGGTGGGGCGCTGAGAGATCAGCATGGTGTTTCTCTTCTCCTTCTCGGCAACCGCTATTTGATGCCGTTAGGTGTTTCCGGGGCGGCGGACGCCGCCCCGGAACAGTGAGCGCTACTTCGAGTAGAGCTCGACGATCAGCTGCTCGGTGAGCGGGACGTCGATCTGCGCACGCTCGGGCAGCTGGTGCACGAGGATGCGCTGACGCTCGCCGACGACCTGCAGCCAGCCCGGGATGGGACGCTCGCCGGCAGTCTGGCGGGCGACCTCGAAGGGCAGGGTGTTGATCGACTTGTCCTTGATGTCGATGATGTCGTATTGCGCGACCCGGTAGCTGGGGATGTCGACCTTCACGCCGTTGACGGTGAAGTGGCCGTGGCTGACCAGCTGACGCGCCATCCGGCGGGTCCGGGCCAGGCCGGCGCGGTAGACGACGTTGTCGAGCCGGCTCTCCAGGATGCGCAGCAGGTTGTCACCGGTCTTGCCGGGGAGGCGGTTGGCCTCCTCGTAGTAGCGGCGGAACTGCTTCTCCATCACGCCGTAGGTGAAGCGGGCCTTCTGCTTCTCCTGCAGCTGCTGGCGGTACTCGCTCTCCTTGATCCGCGCACGGCCGTGCTGACCGGGCGGGTAGGGGCGCTTCTCGAAGGACTGATCTCCACCGACGAGGTCGACGCCGAGGCGGCGTGACTTGCGGGTGACGGGTCCGGTGTAACGAGCCATGTGTTTCTAACTCCTCTTCCCTAGACCCGGCGCCGCTTGGGCGGACGGCAGCCGTTGTGCGGCTGCGGGGTGACATCGGAAATTGCGCCGACCTCGAGACCGGCGGCCTGCAACGAACGGATCGCGGTCTCGCGGCCCGAGCCCGGCCCCTTGACGAAGACGTCGACCTTCTTCACGCCGTGCTCCTGCGCCTTGCGGGCCGCGTTCTCAGCGGCCAGCTGCGCGGCGAACGGCGTCGACTTGCGCGACCCCTTGAAGCCGACGTGTCCCGACGAAGCCCAGGCAATGACGTTGCCCTGCGGGTCGGTGATCGAGACGATCGTGTTGTTGAACGTGCTCTTGATGTGCGCGGCGCCGTGCGGGACGTTCTTCTTCTCCCTGCGGCGGGTGGTCTTACCCCGCTTACCGGCGGTACCCGCGGCCTTCTTCTGTGGTGGCATGTCTGATTACCTGGCCTTCTTCTTGCCGGCGATGGTGCGCTTGGGACCCTTGCGGGTGCGCGCGTTGGTCTTGGTCCGCTGGCCGCGCACCGGCAGGCCGCGGCGGTGCCGCAGACCCTGGTAGCAGCCGATCTCGATCTTGCGACGGATGTCGGCCTGCACCTCGCGGCGCAGGTCACCCTCCACCTTGAGGTTGCCCTCGATGTAGTCGCGCAGCTGGGTCACCTGGTCGTCGGTGAGGTCTTTGGTGCGCAGTTCGCGGCTGATGCCGGTGGCGTCCAGGATTTCCTGCGACCGGGTGCGGCCGACGCCGTAGATGTAGGTCAGTGCGACCTCCATGCGCTTGTCGCGCGGGAGGTCAACGCCCATTAGTCGGGCCATGTGTGCCATTCCTCGTTCTCTGCGGAGGTCTTGTCCCAGTCCGTTCCCCTAATGGGGTCCGGCCTCCGTGCCGGACGTGTGTCGAGGGCCGTATGCCCTCAGTGGTGCTGGGATTTCTGCATTCAGTTGTGGGTGCTGCTCAGCTGTTCTGCTGTCTAGCCCTGCCGCTGCTTGTGGCGGGGATCGGAGCAGATCACCATGACCCGCCCATGCCGGCGGATCACCCTGCACTTGTCGCAGATCGGCTTGACGCTCGGGTTCACCTTCACGGCTCGTTCGATCCTTCTCTTGCTTCGGTCGGGGTGGTTGTGCGTGTGCGACGGGCGCGCACGCTCGGTTGTCGATTCCTCGCGCGAGCGCTCGTCACTTGTAGCGGTACACGATGCGGCCGCGGGACAGGTCGTAGGGAGACAGCTCCACCACGACGCGGTCCTCCGGGAGGATGCGGATGTAGTGCTGCCGCATCTTTCCGCTGATGTGGGCGAGGACCTTGTGTCCGTTCTCCAGCTCAATGCGGAACATCGCATTGGGCAGAGGTTCGACAACACGACCCTCGACCTCTATGGCACCGTCTTTCTTGGCCATACTCTGTAGCGATCCTTGCTTTCGTTTCGTATCGGCTTGTTGGCCTGCTCAGCCTCGTCGGCCTGGTCAGCACAGCCTTCGGTCCGACTTGAAAACGTGGGCCGGATCTGGAGAATTCCCGGGAATTCCCGACAGGGCACGCAAAGAAGTCGGCGCGGTAGCCGCACCGTTGGTCCATGGTACTCCGAGAGCGTCTGGGCCCAAAATCTGCTGACCAGCGGTGCCGGCACGACGACACCGGCCGCGGTCACCCGTCGTCGGGATGGGCCTGGCGGTACGCGGCGACCGCGGTGGGCAGCGTCATGAAGATCCGGTCGGGCCCGATGCGGTCGAGCAGCCCCGCTGCGGCGAGCGCGTCGCGCAGATCCTGTTTCACCCGAGCCATCGCGAACACGATGCCACGGCGCTCGCACTCGGTTCGCAGCTGCTCCAGCGCGTCCAGGGCGGTCAGGTCCACCTCGACGTTGGATTCCGCGTTGAGCAGGAACCAGCGCACGGGCTGGGGCGAGTCCTCGATCGCCGCCAGCGCGCGGCGACGGAAGTCCGCGGCGTTGGCGAAGAACAGCGGCGCGTCATAGCGGTAGACCAGCAGTCCGGGCACCACCGTCGCCGCCGGATAGTCGTCGATGTCGTGCATTCCCGGCAGACCGGGCACCAGGCCCTGGACGCTGTCGTGGGCGTGCGCCAACCGGCGCAACAGGTCTGCCACCGACAACCCGATCGCGACCAGGACGCCGTTGAGCACCCCGAACACCACCACCGCCGCCGTGGTGGCCAGTGCGATCACCAACTCGCTGCGGCGAAAGCGCGCCAGCCGGCCGAACTCGGCGACGTCGACCAACTTCGTGGCGGCGAAGACGACCAGCGCCCCCAGCGCGGCGGACGGGATGGCGGCCATGACGCCTCCTCCGAACACCAGCGCGGTGGCGAGCACCCCGAGGACCACCAGCGAGTAGACCTGGGTGCGGGCCCCTGCGGCGTCCGCGAGCGCGGTACGGCTGCCACTCGAGCTGATCGGAAACCCCCGGAACATCCCGGCGACGAGGTTGCACACCCCCAGCGCACGCAGTTCGGCATGGGGGTCGATGTCCTCACCTCGCCGCGACGCGAAGGCCCGCGCGGTCAGCACGTTGTCCGAGAACGCGACGACGGCGATCCCCAGTGCGGGGGCGACGAGGTCGCCGAGCATGTCGCCGGACACCGCGGGCCAGTCAGGAACGGGCAGTCCCGCGGGGATCGCGCCGACGACGTCGACCATGTCGCCGCCGTTGCGGGATCCCGCCAACAGCGCAGCCGCGGCGGTGGCCGCGAGGATGCCGATCAACGGGCCGGGAAGGCGTGGCGCGCGGGAGTCGAGCGCAAAGATCACCGCCAGCACCGCCGCGCTGAGTGCCACTGTGGGCCAGCGCAACTCGGGCACCGCGGTGACGAAGGAGCGCACCTGCTCGATGATCGACTCACCGGAGACCGTCACACCGGTCAGCCGGCCCAGCTGGCTGGCCACCATCATCGCGGCGATGCCGGCCAGGTATCCGACCAGGACAGGCCGGGAAAGCAGGTTCGCCAGGAAGCCCAGCCGGAGTAACCCGGCGACGAGGCAGATCACCCCGACCAGCAGCGCCAGCGTCGCGGCGTGTGCGGCGTAACGGCCGGGGTCGGCGGCACCCACCACCGGCACGAGCACTGCCGCCGTCATCAGCGCGGTGGTGGACTCGGGACCGATGGACAGCTGGCGCGACGAGCCCAGAAACGCGTAGATCACCAACGGAGGCAACGCGGCCCACAATCCAGCGACAGGAGCCAGCCCGGCGAGGGTGGCGTAGGCGAGCGCTTGCGGCACCAGATAGGCCGACACCGTCAGACCGCCCAGGACGTCGCCGCGCACCGCGGTACGGGGGTAGCCACGGAAGTTGGCCAGCCCGGGCACGACCTGCGTCACCCACCCGGCGCCGATCATGGCCCTCCTCGGCGTGCGGCCCTCCCCGGTCCAGATCGACGTTAGATCATCCGGCGCTGTCCGGTAGAGGCATTTGGACCCTGCCGCACGGTGACGTACGCCTCCGGTGCGCGTCGACGCTGCGCCATACCGTCGATTCAGGTTCGCCGGCACTGCCGGATCGTCGGTTCGAGGAGATCATCATGGCGTCACATCGAGGAATCCTGGTCGGGGTGGACGGTTCGCCGGAGTCCGAGTCGGCCGTTGAATGGGCCGCACGGGAAGCGGTCCTGCACGGGGTACCGCTGACGCTGGCCCACGTCCTGCCCTCCGCGCAAGCCCTCACCTGGTACGAGGTGTCGGTATCCAGTGAACTGGACGAGATCGCGCAGCGCCGGGCCCGCGAAATCCTGCGCCAGGCAACGCTGGTCGCCGAGCAGGCGGTCGCCAACGAAGGTCCGATCACGATCAGCGAACACGTGGAGGAAGGCAACGCCACGAAGACGATGGTCGACCTGTCCAAGGACGCTCAACTGCTCGTGGTCGGCAACCGTGGGCTCGGCCGGGTGGGCCGGGCTCTGCTGGGCTCGGTCAGCTCCGGCCTCATCCACCACGCACACTGCCCGGTGGCGGTGGTTCACCAGCAGGCCGATGCGACGATGCAGTCCGAGCAGGCCCCGGTCGTCGTGGGCGTCGACGGGTCGCCGGCGTCGGAGACCGCGGTGGCGGTGGCTTTCGACGAGGCGTCCCGGCGCGCGGTGCCACTGGTGGCGGTGCACTCCTGGAGTGACCCCACGATCTACGCGTTCCCCAACGAAGAGTGGATGACGCTGCGCCCGCAGGCCGAGGAGCTGCTCGCCGAGCGGTTGGCCGGCTGGCAGGAGCGCTACCCCGAGGTGCAGGTACGGCGCGTGGTGGTGCGCGACCGCCCCGCCCATCAACTGCTCGAGCAGGCCGAGTCCGCCCAGCTGGTCGTCGTCGGCAGTCACGGCCGCGGCGGTTTCGCCGGCATGCTGCTGGGTTCTGTGGGGACCGCGGTGGCCCAGTCCGCCCGGACGCCGGTGATCGTTGCGCGCTCCAGCTGAACCTTACGACCTGCTCGGATCCTCCGATGCCGCACTGCACCACGCCTCGACCCGGGTCCCCACCGCTGGCGAGCTGACCCCGGTCGACGACGCCCTCGACGCCATGCGGGGCCACCGATTCGACAGCGCCGCAGCGGTGGCCGTGCTCGACGGTCGGCGCCTGGTGGGCGTCGCCACCATCGAACAGTTGTTGGCCGCGCCTGCCGGTGCCTGCCTGCGGGACGTCATGGATGCGAGCCCCCCGGTGGTCGCCCCGGACACGGATCGCGAGCACGCCGCGTGGCAGGCCGTGCAGCGTGGGGAGCCAGGGCTGGCGGTGGTCGACGACGACGGCCGCTTCCGCGGTTTGATCTCGCCGCAGCAGTTGCTCACCGTGCTGCTCCAGGAACACGACGAGGACCTGGCCCGCCTCGGCGGCTTCCTCAGCGATGTCGAGCACGCGCGGTCCACCAGCGTCGAGTCGGTCAAGCGCCGATTGTGGCACCGGTTGCCCTGGCTGTTGATCGGGCTGCTCGGGGCCATGGTGTCGGCGGTGTTGATGACGGCGTTCGAGGCGCAGTTGTCGGCCGACCTCGCGGTCGCCTACTTCGTCCCCGGCATCGTCTACCTCGCCGACGCGGTGGGCACCCAGACCGAGACGCTGGCGATCCGGGGACTGTCGGTCGGTGTCGGAATCCGCCGGATCACCGGTCGCGAAGCGCTGACCGGATTGTCGATGGGCGTGCTGCTCGGTGCCGTGATGTGGCCGCTGGTCGCCCTCATGACGGGCAACGTCGCGCTGGCGCTGGCGGTTTCGGCGGCGATTCTGGGAGCGAGCACGGTGGCCACCGTGGTGGCGTTGTGTCTGCCGTGGCTGCTGCACCGCCTCGGCAAGGACCCGGCGTTCGGTTCGGGTCCGCTGGCCACCGTCGTCCAGGATCTGCTGTCGATCCTGCTGTACTTCGCCGCGGTCTCGGTGTTCCTCAGTTGAGCCGGTCGTCATAGAGTCCCCCATAGCGGCCGGGCCACCCGGCCTCGATGCCCGCAGACCGCGAAAGGAAGCCCCTGATGACTGACGCCGCCGAGAGCACGGAGATCGTTGTCGGGGTTGATGATTCGCCGTCGTCACAGGCAGCACTCGAGTGGGCGGCCCGAGATGCGAAGTTGCGGCAGGCGGCACTGGTCGTCGTCTACGCTGCCACCCTGCCGATGGGGACGTGGCCTATCGCGCCGGTGCCCACCGGGATCATGGACTTCCAGCGTCAGATCGCCCAGGACATCCTGGACGACGCCACGACGATCGCCAAGGAGATCGCCGAGGACTCCGTTCCCGTCTCTGCCGAGTTCGCCGTCACCACCCCGACGGCCGCGCTGGTGGAACGCTCCAAGACCGCCGGCCTCGTCGTGGTCGGCACCCATGGCCGCGGTGCGCTCGGCCGGATTTTCCAGGGCAGCGTCAGCACCGGGTTGGTGCACCGCGGTCACGGCCCTGTGGCGGTGATCCCGGAGAGGGAATCCGATCCTGATCCCGCGGCGCCGGTCGTGTTGGGCTTTGACGGATCGCCGGCCTCGCAGCCGGCGATCGCGTTCGCCTTCGACGAGGCGAGCCGTCGCGGAGTGGAACTGGTGGTGGTGCATGCCTGGTGGTCACCCGGCGCCTTCGAGATGCCCGGTTTCGACTTCGACGAGGTGCGCTCGGCGGTCGACGCCGAACTGGCCGAACAGCTGAGCCCGTGGCAGCAGCGTCATCCCGACGTGACGACACGGCGCGAGGTGGTCGTCGACCAGCCCGCCCGTCGTCTCGTGGAACAGGCCGAATCCGCGCAGCTGCTGGTGGTCGGCAGCCACGGCCACGGCACCGTCGCCGCGACACTCCTGGGTTCGGTGAGCAGCGCGGTGGTGCAGGCAGCCACGGTGCCGGTCGTGGTCGTGCGGCCCCGCTAGCGAAGCCCCTTCAACGCTAGGGACGAAAGTCCCCACGGGTCGCCGTCGTCTGGGCCTGGCAGCAGCCGAGTCGGCTTGAGACGGTGGAGTGGTGAATACCGCAACCACCGTCGTGGCGGCTATCGGCTGGGTTCTGATCGGGCTGCTGTCCGGTATCTGGATGGCGCGTCGCGGTTTCGACGCCCTCTGGATCCTGCTCGCCGCGCCGCTCGGGCCCTTGTTCGTGCCCATCGCGATCGAGCGGGTCCGGCGCCGGCCCGACAGTGCTGATGCCACACCGGCGGAAAGCCTGCCGGCGGGCACCGGGCCGCAGATCCTGATCGGGGTCGACGGGTCGCCTGAGTCCGTGCACGCAATGACGACAGCGATGCGCACTCTCGGGTCTCAGGGCAGCGTGCTGGTGCTGGCCGAGGTGGTGAACTACGAGGCGGCAGAATCCGGAGACGGGGCCGAGATGGTTACGGCGACCCAGCGACTCGAGGCGGCGGCCAAGCGGATGGAGGTACCGGCCGCAGTACACACCCGGGTGTTGGTCGGTGCGCCAGGTTCGGCGCTGCGTGAGTTCGCCGAACGGCAGGGCTTCGACATGCTGGTGGTCGGGCGTCGCGGCCGAGGCCTGTCCCGTCACGTGCTGGGAAGCGTGTCCTCCGAGCTCGTCACGCATTCCAGCGTCCCGGTGCTGGTGGTCGAACCGCAGCGCGAGGAATAGCAATGGTCGTGTCGGACGCAGTGACGGCGAACGCTCACCACGGCCTCGCCGCCCACGAGGTCGTGCTGCTGTTGCAGACCGACCCTCATCGGGGGTTGACCCACGGGGTCGCCGCAGAACGCCTGAAGGAGTTCGGGCTCAACACTCTTCCCGCGCCTCGAGGCGCCGGCCTGGTCAGGCGGGTCCTTCGCCAGTTCCACCATCCCCTGATCTACGTGCTGCTGGTAGCCGGTGTCGTGACCGCCACGCTGGGCGAGTACGTCGATTCGGTCGTCATCTTCGCCGTCGTGGTGGTCAATGCCATCGTCGGATTCGTACAGGAGACCAAGGCCGAAACCGCCCTGCAAAGCCTGCGCTCCATGGTGCACACCGAGGCCAAGGTGATCCGCGAGGGCCGCGAACGCACCATCGGCTCCGATCAGTTGGTACCTGGCGACCTCGTCCTGGTCGAGGCCGGCGACAAGGTGCCCGCCGATGTCCGACTGCTCCGGGAAAGCGAACTGCGCGTCGACGAGTCCGCGCTCACCGGGGAATCGGTGCCGGTCGACAAGACCGAGGTGGCGCTGCCGGAAGCCACGCCGGTGGCCGACCGCTGCAATATGGCCTACTCCGGGACGCTGGTGACCGCCGGTTCCGGAGCCGGAATCGTCGTGGCCACGGGTTCGGAGACCGAGATCGGTGAGATCCACCGCCTGGTCGGTTCGGCCGAGGTGCTCGCCACGCCGCTGACGGCCAAACTCGCCTGGTTCAGCAAGATCCTGACGATCGGCATCCTGGCGCTGGCCGCTGCCACCTTTGCGCTCGGCCTGGTGCGCCAGCAGGACGCCGTGGAGACCTTCACCGCCGCGGTCGCATTGGCGGTCGGCGCCATCCCGGAGGGCCTGCCGGCGGCGGTCACCATCACGCTGGCCATCGGTGTCGCACGAATGGCCAAGCGGCGTGCGGTCATCCGGCGGCTGCCCGCGGTCGAGACGTTGGGCGGGACCACGGTGATCTGCGCCGACAAGACAGGCACGCTCACCGAGAACCAGATGACGGTGCGCAAGGTGTGGACTCCGCAACATGCCGTGACCGCTACCGGATCCGGCTACGCTCCCACCGGAGCGCTCGTCACCGGTGACGGCCAGCCGATGTCTGTCGACGCCGACGAGTCGTTGCGCTGGACGCTGGTCGCCGGTGCCGTGTGCAATGACGCCGCGCTGTCGCCCGACGGGCAACGGTGGCAGATCGCCGGCGACCCGACCGAGGCCGCGATGCTCGTGGTCGCCGCGAAGGCGGGCCTTGCGATCGAGGACCTCCGGAATGACTTTCCTCGTGTGGCGGCGATCCCGTTCAGCTCCGAACGCCAGTACATGGCCACCCTGCACCGGTCCGAACGGCACCGGGACGTCGTGCTGGTCAAGGGTTCGGTCGAGCGCATGCTCGACCTGTGTGAACGGCAGATGGATGCCGACGGGACGCTCCGGCGCGTCGACCGCGCGGCAGTCGTGGCGGCCGCGGACGCACTGGCCGCCGAGGGTCTGCGGGTACTCGCCTGCGGAGTGGCGGTACCGGCCGATCCGTCGCATTTCACCGAGGCGCAGATATCGGGATCGATCACGTTCACGGGTCTGCAGGCCATGCTGGATCCGCCGCGAGACGCGGCCGCACCGGCGGTCGCAGCCTGCCACTCCGCGGGTATCGCAGTGAAGATGATCACCGGCGACCATCCGGGTACCGCCAGCGCGATCGCCGAGTCGGTGGGCGTGCTCGTCCCGGGCGCGCCCGGACAGCGGTCGGTGATGACCGGCGCGCAACTCGCGGCGTTGAGCGCGGACGAATTTCCCGACCTCGTCGACGAGGCCAGCGTCTTCGCCCGGGTCTCCCCCGAACAGAAGTTGCGCCTGGTCGAAGCTCTGCAGGCCAAAGGACATGTCGTGGCGATGACGGGCGACGGCGTCAACGACGCACCGGCGTTACGGCAGGCCAGCATCGGTGTGGCGATGGGTCGCGGTGGTACCGAGGTCGCCAAGGACGCGGCCGACATGGTGCTCACCGACGACGACTTCGCCACCATCGAGGCCGCGGTCGAGGAGGGCCGCGGGGTGTTCGACAACCTGACCAAGTTCATCACGTGGACGCTGCCCACCAACATCGGTGAGGGACTGGTGATCCTGGCGGCCATCGCGATGGGGGCGATGCTGCCGATCCTGCCCACTCAGATCCTGTGGATCAACATGACCACCGCCGTGGCGCTCGGCCTGATGCTGGCTTTCGAGCCCAAGGAGGCCGGGATCATGACGCGCCCGCCACGCGATCCCGGTCAACCGTTGCTGACCCGGGCTCTGATGGGCCGGATCCTTCTCGTGTCCAGCCTGCTCGTCGCGGGCTCCTGGTGGTTGTTCGAATGGGAACTGGCACAGGGGTCTTCGCTGGCCGAAGCGCGCACCGCGGCGCTCAACGTGTTCGTGGTGGTCGAGGCCTTTTACCTGTTCAGCTGCCGGTCGCTGATCCACTCGGCCTGGCGGATAGGACTTTTCACCAATCGGTGGTTGATCGTCGGCGTCGCTGTGCAAGCTCTCGCGCAGATCGCGATCACCTATCTACCGGTGATGAACACGATCTTCGATACCGCGCCTCTGCAGGCCGAGGTCTGGCTACGGATCTTCGGTATCGCCGTCGTCGTGAGCCTCGTGGTCGCGGCCGAGAAGTGGTTGCGCGCACGCAGCGGCATGGTTCGTCGACTCTAGGAGTACCGCGGCCGCACCCGCACCTCGGTGATCGCGTTACGGTCCACGGCGGTGACATCGATGCGGTGACTCCCGACTTCGACGTGGTCTCCGGCTTCCGTCGGGATGCGGCCCAGGACCGACAACACCAACCCGGCAATGGTCGTGTAGTCACCGCCGGGGAAATCGGTGACATCGATACCGACGTCGACGAGATCGTGAACGGGGAAGGTGCCGGGCAGTATCCGGCTGCCATCCGACAGCACCCGCGCCATCCGCACGTCCTGGTCGGCTTCGTCGTAGATTTCACCCACGATCTCCTCGAGCAGATCCTCGAGGGTGACGATGCCCGCCACGCCGCCGCGTTCGCCGATCACCAGCGCGAACTGTTCACGTTCGGCGAGCATCCGGTTCAGAGCCGCGGTGACCCGCACGCTGTCGGGCAGGCTCAGCACCGCCCGCGCCACGTCGGAGACCGTGCCGTCGGTGCCGAGTAGATCGCGCAGGTGTACCACTCCGACGGTGTCGTCGAGCTCGCCGGCGGTCACGACCGGCGCCCGGGTGTGCCCCGACTCGGCCAGCTCGGCACGCGCCTGCGCCACCGGCATGTCCGCGTTCAGTCGGAACACCGCGGTGCGTGGCACCACTACGTCCCGCAGCGGACGTTCGTGGATCTCCAACGCACCGGTGATGATGGTGCGCTGCTCGGCGGTCAGGCCCCCGTGGCTCGTGATCAGTTGCCGCAGTTCCTCGAAGGTCAGTTCTTCGCGCCCCCGATGCGGGTCACCGCCGAGCAGGCGAACAACCACATCGGTCGCCTTGCCCAGCAACCACACGATGGGCCCGGTGATCGTCGCAAGGGCGCTGAGCGGCGAGGCGACCAACCCTGCCCAGCGCCGGGAATGCTGCATCGCAAGACGTTTGGGTGCGAGCTCACCGACCACCAAAGTCGATGCCGTGACCACCACTGTGACGATGGCGATACCGGCCGGTTGCGCTGCCCCGCCGAGGAATTGGAGTTGGGCGGTCAGCGGCTCGGCGAGCGTGACGGCGGCGGTCGCCGAAGCGAGGAAGCCGGCGAGAGTGATACCGAGTTGAATGGTCGCCAGGAACCGATTCGGTTCGCGCGCCAGACGCACGACGAGCCGGTCACGATGCTTGCCCCGGCGTTCCAGTTCGCGCAGCTGCCCTTCCCGTAGCGAGATGAACGCCGCCTCACTGCCGGCCAACAACCCGTTGACCAGAACGAGGAACGCAACCAATGCCAGGTCGAACCAGTATCCGTCCATCGCCCGCTACTCGCGAACCGTCGTTCTCGTCACGCATAGCAGGGTGCTGCGCCGCCGCCTGCCGCGCAAGTGTCCGCCCGGCGAGGCCAGATCGAGCACTACCTCAACGGTGCCGGATCGCTGCTTCCACCTCGTCGGCGGGAAGCTGCTTGGTGCAGAAAAACCAGTCCTCGCATTCGACCCCCTCGACACCGCCGGTCATTCGGTCGTTGGCCGTCCCACACGAGCCGGCCGGCGGCACGATCACGGCGTCGCCGGGGCGCCAGTCCGCAGGGGTCGCGACCTCGAAATGATCGGCGGTCTGCAGGGCCTTGACCACGCGCAGCAACTCGTCGAAGTTGCGGCCCAGACTCAGCGGGTAGTAGATGATGGCCCGGATCACGGCCTTGGGATCGATGACGAACACCGCGCGGACCGCCTTGGTGGAGTCCTCACCCGGCATGATCATGCCGTACTTCTGTGCGATCTCCATCGACACGTCGTCGATGAGCGGGAACGTCACCTCGACGTCGCGCATGTCGCGGAACGCGATCTTGTCCTTGATGGTGCGCAGCCATGCGATGTGGCTGTAGAGACCGTCTACCGACAACCCGACCAGCTCGGTGTTGTAGGCCGCGAACTCTTTCTGCAGCGAGGCGAATGTCATGAATTCACTGGTGCACACCGGGGTGAAGTCTGCCGGGTGGGAGAACAGGATGACCCATTTGCCGACGTAGTCGGACGGAAAGCTGATGTCCCCCTGCGTGGTGCTTGCGGTGAACGACGGTGCGGGGTCACCGATTCGGGGCATTCCCGTGACGGGGGTCGGTGTCTCGATGGCGGTCATGAATGCATCCTCTCTACGCGATTACCAACAATGGACTATACCCTATGGGGTATCTGACGATAGGGTCCAACGACCCGACCTGCCCACCTCGGCTGTGTGACGCCACACGGCGGGAGGCAGTGCGCAACCGATACGCTGCCGAGCTCTGGTGCGGCGGCGAAATCGACTGCAGGCAGAGGCCGGAAGTCCCTCGCAGCGACGACCAACTGCTCCGGATCAGCAAGCGCTTCCGGAATAGAGTGAAGCTTCAACGACGCGAGGACGGGAGAGCCACATGACCGACACGTCATCCCACGGCATCGTGGTAGGGGTCGACGGGTCCGCTTCCTCGGCCGCCGCAGTGACCTGGGCTGCGCAGGACGCCGAATCGCGGGGCGTGGCCCTGAGCCTGGTGCACGTGGTGCCGCCGATCGTGCTGCCCTCATCGCCCATGCCGGACATGCCGGCGAGCTATGCGCGGGCGGAGGAGGACCGGGCGCGGCGCATCGTCGACGACGCCCGCAAGCTGGCCTCCGAGGTGGCGCCCCACCACGTGTCGCAAATCAACACCGAGGTGATCACGGGGCCGATCGTCCCCACGCTGGTCGACATGTCCAAGTCGGCCGCGCTGGTCGCCGTCGGCTGCCTCGGGCAAAGTGCCGTGGACCGCGCGCTGTTGGGCTCGGTCAGTTCCGGGCTGGTCCATCACGCGCATTGTCCGGTCGCGGTCGTCCATACCGCACACACCCCTTCCCCACAGGATCCCGTCCTGGTGGGCATCGACGGATCTCCGGCGTCGGAACGGGCCACGGCGATCGCGTTCGACGAGGCGTCGCGCCGTGGCGTCGACCTGGTTGCGCTGCACGCGTGGACCGACATGGGTCCGCTCGAGTTTCCGAGTATCAACTGGGCGCCGATCGAGTGGCGCAACATCGAAGAGCGCGAAGAAGAGGTGCTCTCCGAGCGGCTGTCCGGGTGGCAGGCTCAGTACCCCGACGTGGGGGTGCATCGGGTGGTGGTCGCCGACCGGCCGGGCCTGCGGCTACTCGAACATGCCGGGCACGCACAGCTTGTG
Organism: uncultured Mycolicibacterium sp.; assembly: GCA_964000695.1. Classification (GTDB taxonomy): domain Bacteria; phylum Actinomycetota; class Actinomycetes; order Mycobacteriales; family Mycobacteriaceae; genus Mycobacterium. Next base: position 30,592 of record CAXEZH010000399.1, read on the forward strand.
GTGGTGGGTAGCCATGGACGAGGTGGCTTTTCGGGCATGCTCCTGGGGTCGGTGAGCAGTGCGCTCGTGCACTCGGCGCAAATTCCGGTGATCGTCGCGCGCCAGGACTGATTCGCCTCAGCCGGTCTTCGTGTCCGGACGGCCGGACCGGTCGGCGGGGGCGGCTCCGGTGACCAGACCCGACTGGATCAGCGCGTCGGTGACGAAATGCTGCACCGGTCGGGACTGGAAGAAGCCCGCGTGGCCGCCCCGATACCACTCGATCTCAGGCCGGCCCCAGTGGTCCCACAGCCTGTTGACCTGCTCACGTGGATGTACCACCTGATCGGCGAGTCCGGCATAGATGAATCGGCCGGACATCGGCACCTTCGGTGTCAGCGAGAGCGGGGAGATCATTCGACCGAGCGGAGTGGCCAGCGCGATGGTGTCCCGGCGGGGATCGTCCTGCGACAACCCGGAATGCCGCCCGAGGAGTTCGATCAGGTCGGCGACCGGAACACCGAGCACCGCGCAGGTCAGGCGGTCGTCGAGGCTGGCCACCAGAGCAGCGATGAAGCCCCCCAGCGACAACCCGTAGAGCCCGATCGAGGCGTCGGGTTCCTGTTGCCGGATCCAGCCCAACACGCCCCGGACATCCCAGACGGCGTTGGCCGTGGCGTGGATGTCGTCGAGCACGTCTTCACCCGGGAACACGGCTCCTTTGGGCAACCCTTTTGCGCGGGGACCGTGTAGTGGCAGCACCGGGAGAACGACGTTGAGCCCGAGCCTTTCATGCAGGTACCACGCCCGGAACAGCGCCAGGTCGATGGCCGCTCGGCCCATTTCGGTGCCGTGCACGCACACCAGCCACGGCCGGGGCTCGCGGTGTCGCAGCATGAGACCGTAGCCGTGGCTGACCGCCTGGTAGCCCAGCCACCTGTCGGCGCCGGGCTCGCCGCGTCGCGGACGATAGCCGCTGTCCCACCGCAGCCGAAAATACGACCGGTTTCGGCGCTGCACCGGGCGGACCTCGAGCTCGTTCAGCGGTCCCGGGGTACGGAAGAACCCCTTCGGATTGTCCAGCCACCCACCGGCGCCGTAATACTCGAGTGCCGCCAGGACCTCGGCGTGGATGCGCTCGAACGCCTGCGGATCGCTGACCGGACGGCGTGCCCGCAGGCCGAGCAGGACGACCTCGTCGCGCAGGGCCTCTGCGGCCAGCGCGACAGTGGGCCGCGCGATCGGCATCTGCTGGGGCCCGTCGTCGAGATAGTCGCGCCACGACCGCGCGTAGTACCTGCCTGTCCTGGTCAACGGCCCCATGACGTTGCGCACCGGGGCCGAACCCGGAACGCGGTCGACGACGGAACGCCGCGCTGGCCGGCTCGGTCCGGCGGTGTCGCTGGGTTCCATCTCCCTGACGCTAGCCGCACGTCCGGAACGCCCACAGGAGTCCTTGGTCACACGCGCGGTGTCCGTCTGGCCGAAAATCGGCATACGCTCGACACATGGTCGGGTACGGAGCCCGCGAGGTTACCTTCGAGTCCGGCGGGTCGACGATCGCCGCGGTGTTCTACCGACCGAACCGACCGGGGCGTCATCCGTGCGTAGTGATGGCGCACGGCTTCTCCGGGACGATGGACTGGATTCTCCCCGACTTCGCCGCAGTGTTCGCCGCAGCCGGGTTCGCCGTGCTGACCTTCGACTACCGCCATTTCGGCGCCAGCGAGGGCCAGCCGCGGCAGCTGGTGGATTCGCAGCGCCAACTGACGGACATCCGCAGCGCGCTCGCCCACGTTCGCTCTCGCGACGACGTGGACGCCGATCGCGTCGCCCTGTGGGGGACCTCGCTGGGCGGCAGCCACGTCATCGTCGTCGCGGCCGAGGACCCCCGGTTGGCTGCGGTGGTCGCCAACGTGCCCGCTCTCGACATGTACAGGGGTCTGCGGGGGCGCTACAGACCACCGCATCACCCCGGACCCGCGCGCAGCGCGCTGGCCACGGCGCGACTGATGGGTCCGGCCCTCCTCGACGCGGCTCGGGGACGGCTGGGGGTGTCACCGCGCTCCCTCCCTGTCTACGGACCGCTCGGTCATGCCGCGTTCAGCGATCCCGCGTTGGCGGGCCTGTTCCGACAGGTCGAGCAGGGCTCTCCGCGCTGGCGTAACGCGTTCACCCCGCGGTTCCTGTTCCACGCCCCCCGATACCGAGCCGGCACAGTCGAGAGGATCCGCTCCCCTCTCCTGGTGACACTGGCCCGTGACGATTCGGAGGTCTCATCGGCTTTCGTGCTGCAGAAGGTCGGCCGGGCACAGCATCCCGAGATCCGGATCTATCCGGTCGGGCATTTCGACATGTACCACGGTGCCGTACGCGACGAAGTCGCCCGGGACCACCGCGACTTCCTGCTGCGTCACCTGATGCCGCTCACTGCTCGGTGATGCTGCGGTTCACCAACTCCAGCGCATCGTCGAGATGCCTGTCGGCCTGGTCCAGTGTGGAAGCGAACTCGCCGTCGTAGTTGTTGAGCGATCGCTGCAACACCGACAGACACATGTGCGCCGCGGCGTGGGCGTCGCCGGCGGCCGCAGTCAATTCCGCGGTGACGTACGGGTCGGGCGCCGGCAGGTGCGCGGGCACCGCCACCGCCGCGGCGTCGTGCATCCGTTGACACGCCGACGCCACCACCGTGGCGTCCAACTGCTGCATGGCGCGGGTCGTGTCGTTGACGCCGGTGTCGAGATCGTGGACGGCCGGGTAGGCGCCCGACCACCATTCGGCCAGTGCAGTGCGGTCCGCGGGTTTGAGGCGTGCTGGCCCCGCCGGCTCGTCGGACAGGGTGACGGCGAGGAACGCCGATGTCAGCACCACGGTGCCGATCACCGTCGCGGCGATCCAGACGGAGAACCGGCGGTACCAGGGACGGCCTGCGGGCTCGACCCAGGGCCCGAGCTGCGCGCCGCATACCGGGCAGGTTCCGGGCAGTTCGGTATGCGCGCCGGGGGGGCGCGGGCTGAGTCACGGTGCCCTCCCGAACAATCGATGCGAAAACCCGTCAGGGACGACGCTAGGACCGTGACAGCCCTGGCATCAGGGCCGTAGGTCCCGTCTTCGCGGGGGATTCGGATCAGCGCCGTGGGACGGACAGGTACAGCGCTGCGAGGGCGGCACAGAGCGCATGACCTCGTCGACGTGCTGACCGCATCCCTGCCAGCCCGTCTTACCGCAGACGGGACACGTGGCCGGATAACACATGGGAAACCTCCTCGGTGATCGAGCGGGTCAGGCCCGCGCGGCGGCGGCTTGGCGCTCGACGATCGTGGCGCGCACCTGGGCCATGTCCAGTCCCTGGACCTGTCCGATCAGGTCCTCCAACGCAGCGGGCGGCATCGCACCGGCCTGGCTGTAGACCAGGACTCCCTCGCGGAACGCCATCACGGTCGGAATCGACTGGATGCCGAGCAGTGCCGAGAGTTGCTGCTCGGCCTGGGTGTCCACCTTGGCGTGCACGACATCGGGGTGGGCCGCGGCGGATCGCTCGAAGACGGGTGCGAAGGCGCGGCACGGCCCACACCACGAGGCCCAGAAGTCCACGAGAACGACAGGGCTTTCCGTGATGGTGGCTTCGAAGTCGCCGAGGGTGAGGTTGCGGGTGTTCATCGGTTGATCCTGTTCTCGTGTAGGCATTTTCGGTCAGGCACTCACGTGCGCGTCGGCCCAGGCGTGATAGCCGCCCTCGAGGTCCGAGACGTTGTCGAAACCTTCGGCGCGCAGCAACGAGGCCGCGACGCTGGAGCGCCACCCGCCGGCGCAGTGCACGACGATCGGGCGCTCTTTCGGGATGTCGGCCAGCCGCATCCGCAGGTTGGCAAGCGGCATCGGGGCAGCTCCCGGGATGCTGCCTGCCTCGACCTCGCCCGGGTTGCGGATGTCCACGAGGGTGACGGCATCGTCGGCGAGCATGCGGTCCAGTTCGGCCACCGTGACCCGCGGTGCGGTGCGGACCAGATCGGCTAGCTCGGCGGGGAATCCACCGTCGCGACCCACCGCGAAGTAGCCGATGACGTTGTCCGACCCCACCCGGGCCAGCCGCAGTGCGGCTTCCTGCTCCTCCCCGGGGTAGGCGATCAGCGCGATCCTGTCGCCGATCCCGGCCACCATGCCCCCGGTCTCGGCGAAACGGCCGTCGAAGCCGACGTTGACCGAACCCTTCAGGTGGCCCGCGGCGAAGTCCTCGACACTGCGCGCATCGACGACGCGCACCCCGTCGGACAGCACCTGGCGGATCTGCGCCGCCGTCAGCACCGGGATGTTGCGGTCCTGGGCGAGAAGCGGGTGGACACGCTTGTTCATCGCGGCGTCGACCGAGAAGTAGGCCGGCGCGGCGGGCTGACCGTGGGTGACCAGTTCGACGAAGTCCTGCTCGGACATCGGCTGCACCGACGGATTGGTGCGGCGCTGTTCGCCGATGGTCGAGGTCAGCTCGGTGGACAGATTCTTGCCGCAGGAGGATCCGGCCCCGTGTGCGGGCATCACCGTGACGCTGTCGGGCAGCCTCAGCAGCTTGTCGTGGAGGGTGTGATACATCGCCCTGGCCAGATCGCTGGTGGAGCTGTCGCCGATGTTGACCAGGTCGGGACGTCCGACGTCGCCGATGAACAACGAGTCGCCGGTCAGTACCGCAGTGGGCACGGCGTCGGAGTGCTCACGAACGAGCACACTGATCGATTCCCAGGTGTGACCGGGCGTGGACAGGATTTCCAGATCGACCTCGCCGAGCGAGAGATGCTCCCCGTCGGCCAGCCGGCGGATCGGGTAGTCGGTTTCGGCAGCGTCACCGAAACCGATCCAGGCTCCGGTCGCCTCGACGAGCTCGAGATGCCCGGAGACGAAGTCGGCGTGGAAGTGGGTGTTGATGACCCCTTCGATGCTCAGCCCGTACCTTTGCGCATCGGCGAGATAGTCGGTGATGTCCCGACGCGGGTCGACGACGATCGCGCGACCGCTGGACTCGTCACCGATCAGATACGACGCGTGTGACAGGCATTCGATGTAGTACTGCTCGAGAATCATCGGGTTTCCCTTCCTGACGTCACGGGCGGCGAGACCGTTGCTCACCTGTATACCCCTACGGGTATTATGAGCACTCGTACCACGCCCGCTATTCCCACTTGACTATACCCCCTGGGGTATGTATGAATGACATCAGTTTATACCCCCATGGGTATCCGAGGAAAGGATTCACCGATGACCGCACCGATGCCCGCCATGATCGATTCGGCCGAACTGAACCGGCGACTGGCCTCTGCCGCACCCCCGCGCGTGCTCGACGTCCGCACTCCCGGTGAGTTCGAGACCGTCCACATGCCCGGCTCCTACAACGTGCCGCTGGACCTGCTGCGCGAACACCGCGACGAGATCCTCGCCCACGTCGACGAGGACGTCGTGCTGGTGTGCCGCTCCGGGCAGCGCGCCGCACAAGCCGAGGAGACCCTGCGCAAGGCGGGGCTGCCGAATGTGCACATCCTCGACGGCGGGATCACCGCCTGGCAGACCAACGGATTCGTGGTGAACCAGCGCGGCCAGCGCTGGGACCTGGAACGTCAGGTGCGCCTGGTGGCCGGGCTCATCGTCGCCGTCAGCATCCTCGCCAGCATCCTGGTGCCCGGTCTCAAATGGGTGGCCTTCGCCATCGGGGCCGGCCTGACCTTCGCCGCCGTGACCAACACCTGCGCGATGGGCATGCTGCTGGCCAAGCTGCCCTACAACCGCGGCGCGAGCTGTGATCTGCGCACGGTGGTTGCCCAGTTGGTGGACGCGAAATGACCGCCATGCTCGCGCTGACGGTGGGCCTGGCCGTCCTGGTCGGCGTCTCGCTCGGTCTGCTCGGCGGCGGCGGGTCGATCCTGACCGTGCCGCTGCTGGCCTATGTGGCCGGCATGGACGCCAAGCAGGCCATCGCCACATCACTGCTGGTGGTCGGGGCCACCAGCGCCGTCGGCGCCATCTCGCACGCCCGGGCCGGCCGGGTGCAGTGGCGCACCGGCCTTTTCTTCGGCGTCGCGGGCATGGCGGGCGCCTACGGCGGCGGCCTGCTGGCCCGCTTCATCCCGGGATCGGTACTGCTGATCGGTTTCGCGGCGATCATGATCGCCACTGCCGTGGCCATGCTGCGGGGCCGAAAGGACGTCGATCCCGGTGCGGCGCCCTCGTCGTTGCCCGTCGGCAAGGTCGTGGCGGAGGGCCTGGTCGTCGGCCTGGTCACCGGCCTGGTCGGTGCGGGCGGCGGCTTCCTCGTCGTGCCGGCGCTGGCCCTGCTCGGCGGGCTGCCCATGCCGATTGCGGTCGGGACGTCGCTGGTCGTGATCGCGATGAAGTCGTTCGCCGGCCTGGCCGGATACCTGTCCAGCGTGCAGATCGACTGGGCGCTGGCCGGCGCCGTCACCGCGGCGGCCCTGGTCGGCGCACTCATCGGCGCGCGCCTGACCGCGGTGATCGACCCCGACTCGCTGCGCAAGGCGTTCGGCTGGTTCGTGCTGGCGATGTCGTCGGTGATCCTGTGGCAGGAGGTGGGCCCGGCCGTCGGCGCCGCCACCGCGGCGGTGGTCGCGATAGCCGCCGCAACGTCCCTCGTCTGCGCCCGGTACGCGAAGTGTCCGCTGGCACGGTTGGCCGGGCGGCGGGCCACCACCGCCGCAGCTACGTGAGAGGCCCAGGGCGGATACCCCCGGGCGTACCATGGGACCTAGTGACAGAAAGGAGTGACCGCCATGACCGGAGATGAAGACTCCACCACAGCGGTGCTCAACCGGCTTCGCCGCGCCCAGGGACAGCTGTCCGGCGTCATCGCGATGATCGAGCAAGGGCGTGACTGCAAGGAGGTCGTCACGCAGTTGGCGGCAGTGTCCCGAGCGCTCGACCGGGCCGGGTTCAAGATCGTCGCCACGGGGTTGCGGGAATGCGCCACCGGCGACACCTCGGACGCCGGCAAGCCGATGACCGAAGAAGAACTGGAGAAGCTGTTCCTGGCGCTAGCGTGACACCACAGGCCCACGAAACCTACTTCCCCGAAAAGGAGATCCCATGGGATTCGCATTGTCCACCGTGCTGCGCACCTCCTTCGACGACGCCGTGACCCGCACCCGAGAAGCACTTGCGGGACAAGGTTTCGGGGTACTGACCGAAATCGACATGCAGGCCACCCTGAAAGCCAAGCTGGGCGAAGACATGGAGCAGTATCTGATCCTGGGCGCCTGCAACCCGCCGTTGGCGCACCGCGCCGTCGACGTCAACCGGCAGATCGGTCTCCTGTTGCCCTGCAACGTCGTCGTGCGCGCCGACCCGGCCGACCCGGCCGACGAGGCCGCGGTGCTCGTCGAGGCGATGGACCCGCAGGTCCTTGTCGACGTCACCGGCGAGGAGCAGTTGAAGCCCGTCGCCGACGAGGTCGCGGCCAAGCTGCGCGCGGCTATCGACTCGCTGCAGGACTGACGTCGCTGCTGGGGTCGGCGCCGCCGGCCCGTTTCGCCAAGCCGAGCACCTCACCCCAGCGCGACTCGACTTCGTCACGATGGTCGAAACGACCGGAAACTCCACTGGCCAACGAGATCAGAGCGCGGCTCAACGCCGTCGCACCGATGCCGGTCTGGCGGACAGCCTCGGCGATCTCCGCAAACGCCGTCGGGGCCGAGCAATGTCGACGTCCCATCAGCACTCCGACGGCGGTGTCGAGTTCCGTGCGGGTGGCCTCCGCACGCCTCATGACGCTTCTCATGCCGACCCCATCGCGGAGCGGTCGGCGAGGTATTCGATCACGTCGTTGAGCGTGCGCAATTTCCGGTAGTCGGCTTCGGGAATGTCGACACTGAACCGCTTGTGTAGACCGACGAGGAAGTTCAGCCAGTCCATCGAGTCGAGGTCGACCTGGTCACGAAGCAGCGCCTCATCGCGAATGTCGTCCGGTTCGACTTCGGGAGCGATCGCGGTCAGCACCGCCAGGACCTCGTCCCGGATCCCATGGTGGGTCTGCGTCATCTCTTCTCTCACTTCTCCAGCAGCTCTGGTTGCTGCAACAGGTCGTTGATCGCGGTGAGGAACAGCGCCCCCCGGTGCCCGTCACTGGCCCGATGGTCGGCTGCCAGCGTCGCCTGGACGGTGGTCGCGATCCGGATGCCGCCGTCCACCGCGCACACCCGCTGGGCGGGCTTGCCGAATCCCACCAGCGCTACCTGGGGTGGGTAGATCACACCGAACACGGTCGCTGATCCCTGCTCGCCCAGGTTGGTGACCGTGATCGTCGGATCGGACATCTCCGAGCTCCGCAGGGAACCGGCGCGGGCGCGCGCCACCAGGTCGCTGAGGTCAGCCGTCAGCTCGTCGAGACTCTTGGCGCCGACTTCGTGGATCGCCGGCGCCACCAGACCGCCGCCGCGCAACGAGATCGCCACCCCGACATGCACCGCGTCCGCCGCAACGAACTGGTCGTCGCGCCAGAATCCGTTGAACTCCGAGAACCGCTGCGCCGCCAGGCCGACCGCCTTGAGCAGAAGGACCGCCGGCAACGCCCGCTCGGTGATCGGTCGGGCCGCGTTGCGCTCGCCCAGCCACGCCATCGCCGAGTCCAGCACGATCTCGTCGGCCAGATAGTAGTGCGGGATCTCCCGCTTGGACCTGCTCATCGCGGCCGCGATCGACCGTCGCATCTCGAGCGCCCGGTCCGCGGGGGCACGCCCTCTCGGTTGCTTCTTCGCCTCGGCCGCAACGTGTTCGACATCTCTGATCGTCACCGCGCCCTGCGGCCCGGAACCGCTCACGGACTCCACGTCGACGCCCAGCGTGTGGGCAAGACGGCGCGCCGCCGGCGACACCCAGCGGCGGTGTGAGGATGCAGCGGGACCCGCGGTCGGAGCCGGCGTGACATCCCCTCGAGCCGGCTCGACGACCGCGGGTGGCTCAGGCACGGTCGTGGGTTTCACGGTTGGTGTCTGACCGGGACGCTCGCCGGACTCGAGCAACGTCGCGAGCGGCGTGCCGACCTCGACGGTCTGCCCGACCGGCACCAGCAGCTCCCCGACCGTCCCCTCATGCCAGCACTCGACTTCGACTGCCGCTTTCGTCGTCTCGACGACCGCGACGACCTGGCCACGCACCACCGTGTCGCCGGGGGAAACCAGCCACTGGTCGAGCGTGCCTTCATCCATGTCCGAGCCGAGAGCCGGCATCGTGAACTCGATCACGGCTGTCCGCCCATCGTCGTGCGCACCGCGGCAACGATGTCGTCACGCTGCGGCAACGCCGCCTGCTCCAGATGCTTGGCGTAGGGCATCGGCACCTCCGCGCTGCAGACGCGGGCGACCGGGGCGTCGAGGTCGAAGAACGCACTCTCGGCGATCTGGGCACTGATCTCACCGGCCAGACTCCCGGTCCGCCACGCTTCGTCGACCACGACCGCGCGATGCGTCTTGCGCACCGAGTCCAGGATCGTCTCGGTGTCCAACGGACGCAGCACCCGCAGATCGATGACTTCGCAGTTGATTCCGGCCAGAGACAGCTCGTCGGCGGCGTCCAGCGCTTTGGCCAGACAGCCGCCGTAGGCGATCACCGTGACGTCGGAGCCCGCCCGGCGCACGGCGGCCGAGCAGATGTCCTGTGCCGCCAACGTGTCGACGTCGGCAGCGGTGTTGTACAACGTGACGTGCTCGAACACCACGACCGGATCGGGGTCGGCCAGCGCGGTGGCCAGCATCCCGTACGCGTCCTGCACCGTCGCGGGGGCAACGACTTTGATGCCCGGGATGTGCGCGTACCAGTTCTCCAGGCTGTGCGAGTGCTGGGCCGCCAGCTGCCGTCCCGCCCCGGTCGCCATCCGCACCACCAGCGGAACCGAGAACTGCCCTCCAGACATGTGGCGCAGCGTGGCCGCCGTGTTGACGATCTGGTCCAGGGCCAGCAGGCTGAAGTTGACGGTCATGACCTCGACGATCGGGCGGAGTCCCCCCAGCGCGGCACCGATTCCGACCCCGACGAACCCCAGCTCCGACAGCGGCGTGTCCCGCACCCGGTCGGGGCCGAATTCCTCCAGCAGTCCTTTGGACGCGGCATAGGTGCCGCCGTAGCGTCCGACGTCCTCACCCATCAACACCACACGAGGGTCGTCGCGCAACGCGTCGCGGATCGCGTCGTGGACCGCGGTGCGATATGTCGTCTTCATCGCCGGACCTCCGCAGTCGGGGTGAGCACATCACGTTCCAGGTCCGCGACGTCCTCCCAGGTGCCGGCGTCGGCGAAGGCCACAGCCGCATCGACCTCGGCGGCGGCCGCCTGCTCGACGTCGGCGATGTCCTGGGGAGTCAGCAGTCCGTCGCGTACGCACCGATCGGTGAACAACTCGATCGGGTCACGGGTGCGCCATTCCTCGACCTCGGCCTTGTCGCGGTAGAGCTCGGGGTCGAACATCGAGTGAGCGCGGAAGCGGTAGGTCCGGAATTCCAGGAAGAAGGGTCCGCCCGCGGTGCGGATCGAGTCGACCGCCTTCGCGGTGGCGTCGTGGCACGCCGCGACATCCATCCCGTCGACGGTCAACGTCGCCACGTTGTACGCGGCAGCCTTGGCAGCGAGATCGGTCTGGGACTGGGCCCGCTCGATCGCCGTGCCCATCGCATACAGGTTGTTCTCGCAACAGAACAACACGGGGAGCTGCCACAACGCCGCCATGTTCAACGACTCGTGGAAGGCGCCTTCGGCGACCGCGCCATCACCGAAATAGCAGGCGGTGACGCGGTTTCGCTGCTGCATGGCGTCGGCGAGCGCCAGCCCGACGGCCAGCGGCAGCCCACCGGCGACGATGGCGTTGCCGCCGTAGAACCTGCGGCCGGCGTCGAACAGGTGCATCGACCCGCCCCGACCCCGCGAGCACCCCTGCTGCTTGCCGAACATCTCGGCCATGATCGACGTCATGGGCACCCCGCGCAGCAGCGCGTGCGCATGCTCGCGGTACGTCGCGACCACCGCATCGTCGTCGTCGAGGGCCCGCAGTGATCCCGCGGCCACCGCCTCCTCCCCCACATACAGGTGCAGAAACCCACGAATCTTCGTCTCGCCGTAGAGTTCAGCGCACTTCTCCTCCATACGTCGCACCCGGACCATGTCCGCCAACAGCGGCCGGGTCAGCGGATCAACGCTCATGAGCGCACCTCCTGCACATCGGGTCGCTCGGCGGTCTCGATCGTGGAGGTGTCGCCCTCCGGGAGCCCCAACTCTCGGGCCTTGAGCAGGCGCCGCATGATCTTGCCGCTGCGGGTGTGGGGCAGCGCGTCGGTGAACTCGATCTGTTTGGGGGCCACCGCCGCACCCAGCCGGGTGCGGGCATGCGCCATCAATTCCCGACGGAGGTCCTCGCCGGCGGCGTAGTCGTTCTTCAGCGTCACGAAGGCCTTGACCACTTCACCCGACGTCGGGTCCGGGATGCCGATGACCGCCGCTTCGGCGACCGCGGGATGATCGGTCAGCGCGTTCTCGACTTCGAACGGTCCGATCAGATGTCCCGCTGATTTGATCACGTCGTCGGCACGGCCGACGAACCAGAAGTAGCCGTCCGAGTCCCGGCTGGCCAGGTCACCCGACAGGTACAGCCCGTCGACGAAACTGTCGCGGTAGCGTTGATCCTGATTCAGGTAGCCCCGGAACATCGACGGCCACCCCGGTTTGAGCGCCAACTCCCCGTCGACGCCCGGTTCGGTGACCACGTCGAGGGTGCCGTCGTCGCGGCGGTGGACGATGTACGCCTCGACACCAGGCAGCGGGCGGCCCATGGAGCCCGGCTTGATGTCGAACGCCGGGGTGTTGGCGATCATGATGCCGCCGGTCTCGGTCTGCCACCAGTTGTCGTGGATGGGCAACCCCAGTACCCGCTGGCCCCACCAGACCGCCTCAGCGTTGAGCGGCTCGCCGACACTGGCGATGAAGCGCAGCTTCGGAAAGCGGAACCGCGCAGCGAGTTCGGGACCGGCCTTGATCAGCATCCGAATCGCGGTCGGTGCGGTGTACCAGATCGTGACGCCTTGGCTCTCCAGGATGTGGTACCAGCGCTCGGCGTCGAAATCCGCTTCGTCGACGATGGAGGTCACACCGTGCAGAAGCGGCGCGATGACCCCGTAGGACATCCCGGTCACCCAGCCCGGATCCGCTGTGCACCAGTAGATGTCGTCGGGATGCAGATCCAGCGCGTACTTCCCGGTGACATAGTGCATCGTCACCGCGCCGTGCACGTGCAGGGCACCCTTGGGGGTTCCGGTGGTGCCGCTGGTGAAGTGCAGCAACGCCGGATCCTCAGCGGTGGTGACTTCGATCGGGGCCTCAGGACTGGCCGCGTCCAGCCGCGGCCAGAATCCCAGCGTCCCGGCACCGGCGTCGTCGGCATCGTCGTCGATGATCAGCACGTGGCGCAGCGACGGCACCCGGTCGCGGATCGTGGCGACCTTCTTGCGGTAGAGCGCCTTGGTGGTGACCAAGACATTCGCGTCGCCCAGGGTGAGACGGGTGGCGATGGGCTCGGGTCCGAAAGCCGAGAACAGAGGCGAGACCACACTTCCGTTGCGCAATGAGCCGAGAATCGCGACATACAGCTCGGGGCAGCGGCTGGTCAGGGTGAACACCCGGTCGCCCTTGCCCACACCCAGGGCGCGCAGGACGTTCGTGAACCGGTGCGCCCAGCCAGCCAATTCGGCGTAGCTGAGATCTCGGGTCTGCACTCCACCGTCCCGGCCTGCGGCGGAGATGAACCGTAGTGCGGTCCGCGTGGCCGCCGCACCGTGCGCATGCCGATCGAGCGCCGCGAAGGCGATGTTGCACCCACCGCCGTCCATCCCTTCGCAGACGTCGGGCGCGTCCTGCCACGCGAACCTCGCCCGCGTTCCCTCGTATTCCGTGAAATTCGGTGTCACACGCCAGTCATCGGGGCGCTTGTGGATCACAGTCATGGCAGGCTTCCCTAATTCTGCTGCGGCACAACGCCGGTCTGCAGGGCGGCGCCGATGTTGGCCATGACCCTGTCCAACAGGGCCTCGTAGGCGGTTCCGTCGTCGTGGAGCTCGTCGTATCCGCGGTGGCGCAGGAACGCGTCGAGTCGGCGGTCGATGGACCAGTCCAGATAGATCTCGCCGGCGAACTCCGAACGGAGGAACTGCCAGGCGACATCGTCGAGCTCACTGCCGGCGCCGGTTGTGCGGTCGGTCGATGTCATCGTTACTCCTGTCGACAGACGAACCGATCTCATCGTTTTCCAGCCGGACGGCCGACAATAGAGACGAAAGTCACATCCCGGCGATCGGGTGCCGTTGGTCCTTTGTGGACAGTCCGCTCGGCCCTGTCGCGAATTCTCCGGCCCGGCGACCATGTGGGCATGTCTCGCGACACGATGAGCCCGATACGCGACGCGGTGCGGACGTTCAACAAGCACGTACTGAATCCGTTGATGTTGCGAGCCGCCGGGCGCAAGCACTGGTATGCATCGGTCATTGCGCACGAAGGGCGTTGCTCCGGTCGGAGGTACGCCACCCCCGTCGTGGCGGAGAAGGTGCCGGGCGGGTTCCTCGTTCCGCTTCCCTATGGCACCGACGTGGACTGGCTTCGCAACACCCAGGTCGCCGGTAGCGCAACGATCACGTCCAAAGGTGAGACGTACGACGTGGCGGGTCCGACCGTCGTCGACGCCTCGGCGGTCGCCGGCCTGCTCCCGTCCGGCCGACGACGCGCATTCCAGCGGTTCGGAATCGACCACTTCGCCAGATTTGCTCTGGCGTCCGATCATGTCGCCAGAGAGAAAGATCGGTGAACGAGCCACCCACGTGGTCGAACAGAGACCGATCGGATTCTGGCGAGCTCAGCGGCGACGCGCCACGATAACCGGAGCCCGGGCGCCCTCGGCGACCGCTGTGCTGACCGATCCGAGCAGGGCGCCACTGACGCTGCCCCGACCGTGGCTCCCGAGCACGATGAGCTGCGCCCGCTCGCCTTGCCGCAGGAGTTGGCGTACCGGGTTCCAGAACCGCACCAGGTGGTGGACGCGGACGGCGGGATGTGCTGACCGCAACGCCGACAGTGACTTCGCCAGGATGGCCTCGGCCGCCTCGATGAGCAGCGGGTCACGCTTCCCGCCGGCCGGGGGGGCCTCGGAGTCGTGACAGACGTGCATCGCCAGCAGATCCACCCCGCGCCACGCCGCCTCGTCGAACGCGATGACCGCGGCGAGCTCCGACGCACGCGAGCCGTCGATACCGACCAGCACGGGGCGATGATGCGGCCCCGTGTGGCTGGGTTCTTCCCGGACGACGGCGACCGGGCAATGCGCGTGCTGGATGACGCCCCGGCTCACCGGACCCAGACCACGCCGGTGCCGGCCCGTGACCCCGTGACCGCCCACCGCGACCAACTGGGCCGATCTGGACAACTCAGCGAGCGCCTTCACCGGTCCGCCGTGGCAGAGCACGGAGCGGATCTCCTGCACTCCCTCCACGTTCTCCGCGGCCGCCGCTGAGGAGCGGGCGAGCACGCCACCGGTGTCACGTTCGGCGAGTTCACGAACCTCGTCACGGACCCGGTCGGAGGGCCACGACCATGTCGACGAAGCGGTATCCTCGGCGGCGACGTGGGCGACGGTGAGCGCGACATCCCGGAACGCGGCGGCCCGGGCGGCCCACTGCACCGCGACCAGCGCGTTGGACGAGCCGTCGGTGCCGACCACGACTCCGGCCCGGTCACGTTGTCGGGACAAGTCAACTCCCGCGGATCGTCGCCTGCGTCTGAGACATCCGTTCGCGGGCCTGCTCGTCGGCAGACCTCTGTTCGGCTGCCGTCACGACGAGCGCGTCGGGGCCGGGAAACACCATCGCCTCGTGTCCGGTGTCCAGCCAGCGCACCACGAAGGGCGGGGTTCCGTCGGCGGAGCGCACCTCGGTGATCAACCCCCGGCGCTCGCAGCGGTCGACGATGGGGCCCTTGACCACCAGCCAGTCACCAACCTCGGCTTCCATGGATTGTCCTTTCACGTGTTCGGCCGGCTAACCCTCGCGGTGCAGGGCAGCACCGGCCACTGCTTCCGAAGCACCCGATGTCACCGGCTGGCCCCTGCCCTCGGCGCGCCGTTTGACGCCCAGCAGGATCCCGCGGGTGATGAAGGCCCTGGCCGGGCCGAACAGTTCAGCGACGGCGAACTCAGCGGGACGGCGCAGTGCCAGGCGCGAGCGGATCACCAACCGGCACCGGTCATCCCAGTGCGGGATGACGTGGAAAGACCAGACACCATCCCACGGCAGCCCCGGCTGCGCACGCAACACGATCGACTGACCGTCGATCAGCTCCGCGACCCGGAGCTCGATCCCGTCCGGCAAGCCCAGCCAGCCTTTCGGGACGAGCCGGACCACGTCACCGACTGCGATGTGCTGCCATTCCGGGTGAATCCGGTCGGCGTTGCGGTACCGCAAACCCACTGCGTTCTCGAGCTTCTCGAAGCTGTAGAGCCCGCCGCGCTCCTGACCCATCTGAACCAGCCACGGCCAGACAGATTCTGCACCGGCGTCGATCCACACGGCCTCGGTGGCCTGCAGCACCGGCGCTGAGAGGAGTTCGTCGCCCGGCATCTTGCCGCTGGATTCGGCTTTGGTGGTGCCCCAGTCGCGGAAGTACCGGCGCGCCGCGTACAGCAGTGCCCCGGCTGCGAGTGCCTTCACGATCGTGTTCGCCATGACCTGAGCTTCACGGCCTTTCAGCTCGCACGATAGGGCCGGTAGTCCTCAGCGGAGGACCTTTGTCCCTATCTCCGAGCGAGGCTCCAGTCATATCGTCGACGGCATGGGAAGGTACCGGCCCGGACTGGCGGATGTGATGGCCGCCGTCGGCATCTTGGCGTGGTACCGCTTTCACCTGCGGCCGTGGATGTACACCTGGGGCGCCCGTGACGACGAGATCGCTGCGGTGTTGCCGGGCGATGACCTGGTCGAGGCTATTCCGTCGCGGCCGTCCGCCCGCACCACGCGTGCAGTCACCGTCGACGCACCGCCGGCCCAGGTCTGGCCGTGGCTGGCTCAGATCGGCGAGGACCGGGGCGGTTTCTACAGCTACTCGGTGTTCGAACGCGCGGTCGGCGCCGACATGCACAACGCCGCCACCGTGCACCCGGAATGGCAGCAGCTCAACGTCGGCGACACGGTGTGGCTGGCGCGCCGCTACGGACCCGCCGCCCGGCAGATCGTCGCCGCCGTCGAGCCCGGCTCCCACCTCGTGCTCGTCTCGCCGTCCGAGTTCGAACGTCTGGATCGAGGGCAGAAGGCTTCGGGCTGCTGGTCGTTCACGCTTCGTCGCGACGGTGAGCGGACCCGCCTGATCGCGCGCGGCAGCGGCGGCCCCGTCGGGCACTTCTGGTTCGACGTCCCGCATTTCGTGATGGAACAGAAGATGCTGCGCGGGATCGCTCGCCGCGCTACGCGCTCACGGCACGCCGCCGTATCCCATCCCGACGTCGCCGAGCTTCGCGCGACCTGATCATCCGTGCACGACGAGCACCGGGCGGTGGGTGCGGTGTACCGCCCCGCGCGCGACGCTTCCGAGCAGCACCTCGCGGATGGTCGAGCGTCCCCGCGAGCCGACGACCAGCACCGCGGCGTCGTGCTGGTCAGCGCACTCGACGAGCAGGTCCGCCGCCACCCGGGACGCCGGGCCGGCCAGCTTCGGCATCCGCAGGGACAGCAGCTCGGCGTCCCGCGCCGCGGGACCCACCGGCACGTCGTCGTCCCCGTCGCGGACCGCGGCGAGCAGCAGCCGCCGGCCCGGAAACAGCCGGCGCGCGCTGTCGAGCGCCTTCTCGGCGCCGTCGGAACCGTCGTAGCCCACCACCACCGGCCCGTCCGCCAGCGCGTCGAACTCCTTGATCAGCAGCGGGTTGGGCACCACCAGCACCGGCACCGTCGCGTAATGCACGACCAGGTCGGAGACACTGCCCAGGATCCCGTCGGTACCGCTGAGGCCCCGGCTGCCCACGACGATGACGTCGCCGTGCAACTGCTCGGCCAGTTGCGCGAGCCGCAGGCCATCCGATCCCATCGTGCGATTGACGAGCGGTTCGGCGTCCCACTCGGCCGCGGTGGCCAGCGCGACTCCGGCGGCGGCGATGGCGTCGGCCTCCCGCTGTCCTTCCCGCTCGATCAACTCGACCAGGTCGTCGATGTCACGAGCCGACGTGCGTAACCGCCGACGCAGCCTCGTGCTGCCGAAGGGCGGCGTCCAGACGTAAACCACCCAGGCATGCGCCTCGGGCAACAGCGACGCCCCGGCGCTGATGGCCTCACCCGCCGAGGGCGAGCCGTCGTATCCCACGATCACGTTGGTCGGCATGCACCTACGCTAGGCCGCTCCGACGCGGCGGGGAAGGGTGCCGTTCACCGACCAACCCGAGCGCGATTTCCGCTGGACACGGGGCGCATACTTGAGGCGATGACTGGACCTGAGCACCAGCCCCGCAAACCGGTGATCCTCACCGTCGACGACGACCCCGCGGTGTCCCGCGCCGTAGCCCGCGACCTTCGTCGGCACTACGGCGAGAAGTTCCGCATCGTGCGTGCCGAGTCGGGCCCCGACGCGCTGGAGACCCTCAACGAGTTGAAGCTGCGCGGCGAGACGGTCGCGGTGTTCGTCGCCGACTACCGGATGCCGCAGATGAG
Organism: uncultured Mycolicibacterium sp.; assembly: GCA_964000695.1. Lineage (GTDB taxonomy): Bacteria > Actinomycetota > Actinomycetes > Mycobacteriales > Mycobacteriaceae > Mycobacterium. Next base: position 48,282 of record CAXEZH010000399.1, read on the forward strand.
CGGCATCGAGTTCCTCGAAGCCGCGATGGATGTCTACCCGGCGGCCCGGCGCGTGCTGCTCACCGCCTACGCCGACACCCACGCCGCGATCGACGCGATCAACGTCGTCGACCTCGACCACTATCTGCTCAAGCCCTGGGACCCTCCGCAGGAGAAGCTCTATCCGGTCATCGACGCGCTGATCGAGGCGTGGCGGGCGGCCGGCGACCGAGCCATCCCGCACACCAAGATCATCGGGCATCCGTGGAACGCGCGGTCGTCGGAAGTGCGGGAGTTCCTGGCCCGGAACCGGCTGTACTACAGCTGGTTTCGGTCCGACGAACCGCGTGGCGCCCAACTGCTCGAAGCCGCGGGCCAGGACGGTCTGACCCTACCGGTGGTGATCACCGAGCAGGGTGAGACGCTGGTCGACCCCACCGACGCGGAGCTGGCCGCGACGCTGGGCCTCACGACGACCCCGGCGGGTGATTTCTACGACCTCGTCGTCGTCGGCGGTGGGCCCGCCGGCCTGGCTGCCGCTGTCTACGGGGCATCCGAGGGGCTCAAGACCGTTCTCATCGAACGGACCGCCACCGGCGGACAGGCCGGCCAGAGCTCACGCATCGAGAACTACCTCGGCTTCCCCGACGGCGTTCCGGGATCACAGCTCGCCGAGCGCGCGCGTCGGCAGGCCGAGAAGTTCTCCGCCGAACTGATCACCGCCGTCGAGGTCACCGGTCTGGACATCGACGGCAACGCCCGTACGGTGCACCTGTCCGACGGCCGCTCGATCGGCACGCGCGCGGTGATCCTCGCGATGGGGGTGGAGTACCGCCAGCTGCCCGCGGAGGGGTGTGCGGATCTGACCGGTGCCGGCGTCTACTACGGCGCCACGACGTCGGTCGCCTCGGACTGCGAGGACGACGAGGTCTATGTCATCGGCGGCGCCAACTCGGCCGGGCAGGCCGCGATGTATCTGGCCCGCACCGCCAAGTCGGTGACCATCGTCAGCCGCCGCACCCTCGAAGACTCGATGTCGCACTACCTGATCCAGCAGATCCGGGCCCAGGACAACATCAAGGAGTTGCCCTACACCGTGGTGCACGCGGTGAAGGGCGACGGACACCTGGAGAGCATCTGTCTGGAGAACAACCAGACCGGCGAACGCGAAGAGTTCCACTGCGGCCGGATGTTCATCTTCATCGGCGCCGAACCGCGCACCGACTGGCTCGACGGCGTCGTGGTGCGCGACGACCACGGATTCGTCGTCGCCGGCCCGGATCTGCGCGACGTCAGCGGATGGACCCTGGAACGCCCGCCGCACCACCTGGAGTCCAGCGTGCCAGGGGTGTTCGTGGCCGGCGACGTGCGCGCCGACTCCGCCAAGCGGGTGGCCGCCGCCGTCGGCGAGGGGTCGATGGCCGTCATGCTCGTGCACCGCTACCTGGCCGAGACGTAGGGCCGAGCCGGTCATGGAATCCACACCGGGTGATTCGCGTTTCACCTCTTCAGTGCCCCTGCACGCTCCGACACAGCAGGTTCCGAGTTGACCGTGGGAAGGATCCACCGTGGGTGAGAAATGCCTGCCCGATGAGCTGCGCAGCCTGTTCCTGTTCGAGGCACTGTCCGAGCGCCAGCTGCAGATTCTGTGCGAGAACGGCCACATCGCGACGTTCGAACCCGGGCCGATCCACGTCGAGGGCGAACCCGCCACCTGCTTCTACGTCCTGATCGACGGCGAGTTGGTCATGTCCAAACGCTCCGGCGGCGTGGACATCGAGACCAACCGCACGTCGCAGCGCGGGGTGTACTGCGGGGCCTGGTCGGCCTACATCCCCGGTGAAGAGCACGTCTACCAGGCCTCGGTGCGGGTGACCCGCCCGTCGCGGTTCTTCGTCCTCGACGCCGACGCGTTCGCCCGGTTCATGCGCGACGAGTTCCCGATGGCGGTGCACCTGCTCGAAGGCCACATGGTCGGCGGGATGCGGCAGCGCCAGATCGTGGGGCAGCGCGAGAAGCTGCTGGCGCTGGGCCAGCTGTCCGCCGGGCTGACCCACCAGCTCAACAACCCGGCCGGCGCGACCGCCCGCGCGGTGGCCGACCTGCGCGAAGGGGTCGGCAAGATGCGCCACAAGCTGGCCATGCTGGCCGAGGGCAAGTTCCCCCCCGCCGCACTGAAGGTGCTGGTCAGCATCCAGGACGAGGTCGCCGAGCAGGTCGCCAAGTCGAAGTCCCAGGAGCTCACCGCGCTGGAGACCTCCGACCGGGAGGACCACATCGGCGACTGGTTGGAGTCGCACGGCATCTCCAGCGCCTGGGACTACGCCCCCACGTTCGTCGAGGCCGGCCTGGACGTGGACTGGCTGGAACGGGTGCAGGCGTCGATCGACGACGTCGACTGCTCGGCGACGCTGCCCGGGGCGATCGGCTGGCTGAAGTACACCATCGACAACGAGCTGTTGATGAACCAGATCGCCGAAGCCAGCAAGCGGATCTCGGCGCTGCTGGCCGGCGCCAAGCAGTACTCGCAGATGGACCGTGCCGAATACCAGAGTGCCAACGTGCACGAGTTGCTCTACAGCACCGTCAAGACGATCTTCGGCGACAAGGTCGGTAAGGACAAGCCGGTCGAGCTGGTGTGGGAGAAGGACACGTCGCTCCCCGAACTGCTCTGTTACCCGGGCGATCTCAACCAGGTGTGGACGAACATCATCGACAACGCGATCCAGGCGATGGACGGCCACGGCACGTTGACCATCCGCACCAGGCGGGAGAACGAGGACATGATCCGGGTGGAGATCGGCGACACCGGGCCCGGCATCCCCGAGGACAACATCGAGCGCATCTTCACACCGTTCTTCACCACCAAGCCGTTCGGCGAAGGTACCGGCCTCGGTCTGGACCTGGCCTGGCAGATCGTCGTCAAGAAGCACCTCGGCAACCTGTCGGTGCAGTCCAAGCCCGGTGACACGACGTTCATCGTCTGCCTTCCGCTGCAGGCGCCGGCCCCCGACGCACCGATGACCGCCGGCGAGGGAGGCTGACCCGGCTTCGCCGCGGGTACTCCCGGTGACTGAGAAGCTGATACCGCACCGATGCCGTCTCCGACCGGAAGGAACCCCTCCCCCATGACATCCGACGAGCGCTCGCGCGAGGACGACCAGACGACGCAGGACGAGCGCTCGCGCGAGGACGACCAGACCACACAGGGTGTCTCCCTCAAGCCCGCACTCGGTAATTTCGGGGTGTGGACCGGCGCGCCGGTCAGCCCCGAACAGGCGGTGGAGATCGAGCAGCTCGGCTACGGCACGGTGTGGGTGGGCGCCTCTCCGGCGGCCGACCTCGCCTTCGTCGAGCCGATCCTGGAGAAGACCGAGAGCCTGCAGGTCGCCACGGGGATCGTGAACATCTGGACCGCCGACGCGCGCGAGGTGGCCGCGTCGTATCACCGCATCGAAGAAGCGTTCCCCGGTCGCTTCCTGCTGGGCGTCGGCGTCGGGCATCCCGAGCACACCCAGCAGTACACCAAGCCCTACGAGGCACTCGTCGAGTATCTGGACGTGCTGGACTCGGCCACGGTGCCGACCAGTCGGCGGGTGCTGGCCGCGCTGGGTCCCAAGGTGCTGCAGCTGGCGGCACAGCGATCCGCGGGGGCGCACCCGTATCTGACCACCCCCGTGCACACCGGTCAGTCCCGCGAGTTGCTGGGCCCCACGGTGCTCATCGCCCCCGAGCACAAGGTCGTGCTCACCGACGACCCCGAGAAGGCCCGTGAGGTCGGCCGCGAGACCGTCGACTTCTACCTCGGGCTGTCGAACTACGTGAACAACTGGAAGCGCCTCGGATTCACCGACGACGACGTGGAGCGTCCGGGCAGCGACCGGCTGATCGACTCCCTCGTCGCTTACGGGTCGCCCGACCAGATCGCCGCGCGGCTGACCGAGCACCTGCAGGCCGGCGCCGACCACGTCGCGATCCAGGTGCTCGGTGGTCCCGACGAGCTGCTGTCGACGCTCGAGGAGCTGGCGGGTCCCCTGGGGTTGTCCCGCTAAACCGCTACGCTTGCGGGCTATGCGGTTGCTGGTCACCGGCGGCGCCGGGTTCATCGGTGCCAACTTCGTCCACGCGACCGTCCGTGAGCGTCCGGACGTCCAGGTCAGCGTGCTCGATTCGCTCACCTATGCCGGCAGCCGGGAGTCGCTGGCGCCGGTGGCGGAGGACGTCAGGTTGATCGAGGGTGACGTCACCGACGCTGCGCTGGTGACCACCCTGGTGTCCGAAGCCGATGCCGTCGTCCACTTCGCCGCCGAGACACACGTCGACAACGCGCTGGCCGACCCCGCCCCGTTCGTGCACACGAACGTCGTCGGAACGTTCACGGTTCTCGAGGCGGTGCGCAGTCACGGTGTGCGGCTGCACCACGTCTCGACCGACGAGGTGTACGGGGACCTGCCGCTCGACGCTCCGGACCGGTTCACCGAGTCCACCCCGTACCAACCCTCCAGCCCCTACTCGTCGACGAAGGCGGCTGCGGACCTACTGGTGCGGGCCTGGGTGCGGTCGTACGGGGTGGCTGCGACGATCTCGAACTGTTCGAACAACTACGGCCCGTACCAGCACGTCGAGAAGTTCATCCCGCGCCAGATCACCAACATCCTGACCGGCCGGCGACCCAAGCTCTACGGCCGCGGCGCCAACGTGCGGGACTGGATCCACGTCGAGGACCACAACAGCGCCGTGTGGCGCATCCTCACCGACGGCACCCTCGGACGCACCTACCTGATCGGCGCCGAAGGCGAGCGCGACAATCTGACCGTGATGCGCACGATCCTGCGGTTGATGGGCCGCTCCGAGGACGACTTCGATCACGTCACCGATCGCGCCGGGCATGACCTGCGCTACGCCATCGACCCGTCGGCTCTGTACCAGGAACTCGGCTGGCGCCCCGACCACACGGACTTCGAGCAGGGGCTGCGCGCCACCATCGACTGGTACGAGGCCAACGAATCATGGTGGGGGCCTTTGAAGAACGCCGTGGAAGCGACCTACGCGGGCCGCGGCCAGTGACCGCGCGCGAGTTGGCCGTCCCCGGGGCCTGGGAGATCACCCCGCGCCTGCACGGTGACGCCCGGGGGACGTTCTTCGAGTGGTTCACCGAGTCGGCGTTTCGTGAATTCGCCGGACACGACTTCCAGTTCGCACAGGCCAACTGCTCGGTGTCCTCGGCCGGTGTCCTGCGTGGCCTGCACTTCGCCGAGCTGCCGCCGAGCCAGGCGAAGTACGTGACGTGCGTGCGCGGGGCGGTGTACGACGTCGCCGTCGACATCCGGCTGGGCTCGCCCACGTTCGGGCGCTGGGACGGTGTGTTGCTGGACGACCGCAGCCGCCGCAGCATCTATCTGTCCGAGGGGCTCGCCCACGGATTCCTTGCGCTGGAGGACGATTCGACGGTGATGTACCTGTGCTCGGCCCCCTACGCCCCGGAGCGGGAGCATACGATCCTGGCCACCGATCCCGCGATCGGCATCCAGTGGCCCATCGAACACCACCTCGCGCTGTCGGGCCGGGATGCCGAGGCACCCACCCTCGCCGAGATCGAACCCAGCGGTGTGCTTCCCACGTGGCAGGACACCCGCGCGTTCCTCGAGGCGCTGCGCGGGCGCTGAGCGCGGTCCGCATCGGGAACCTCTTGCCATCCCGCCCGGCCAATTACTAGGATATCCAAGTATCGACGCGGAAGGCTTGAGCATGACCACACGGATCCCCCACTTCATCGACGGCAAGCGCACCGAGCTGGCGTCCACCCGGACCGCCGACGTGATGAACCCCAGCACCGGCCAGGTGCAGTCGCAGGTCGTCCTCGCCAGCGCGGCCGACGTCGACACGGCCGTCACCTCGGCGGTCGAAGCCCAGAAAGAGTGGGCCGCCTGGAACCCGCAGCGCCGCGCCCGGGTGATGATGAAGTTCATCGAACTGGTCAACGCCCACACCGAGGAACTGGCCGAGCTGCTCAGCCTCGAGCACGGCAAGACCATTCCGGACGCCAAGGGCGACATCCAGCGCGGCATCGAGGTCATCGAGTTCGCCATCGGCATCCCCCACCTGCTCAAGGGTGAGTACACCGAGGGCGCCGGCTCGGGCATCGATGTGTACTCGCTGCGCCAGCCGCTCGGCGTGGTCGCGGGCATCACGCCGTTCAACTTCCCCGCCATGATCCCGCTGTGGAAGGCCGGACCGGCCCTGGCCTGCGGCAACGCGTTCATCCTCAAGCCCTCCGAGCGCGATCCGTCGGTGCCCGTGCGGCTGGCCGAGCTGTTCCTCGAGGCTGGCCTGCCCGCCGGGGTGTTCCAGGTCGTGCAGGGCGACAAGGAAGCGGTCGACGCCATCCTCACCCACCCCGACATCCAGGGGGTCGGGTTCGTCGGCAGCTCCGACATCGCGCAGTACATCTACTCCACCGCCGCAGCCAACGGGAAGCGGTCGCAGTGCTTCGGCGGCGCCAAGAACCACATGATCGTGATGCCCGACGCCGATCTCGATCAGGCCGTCGACGCGCTGATCGGCGCCGGCTACGGCAGCGCCGGCGAACGCTGCATGGCGATCAGCGTCGCGGTACCGGTCGGCGAGGAGACCGCGAACCGGCTGCGCAACCGCCTGGTGGAGCGCATCAACCAGTTGCGCGTCGGGCACAGCCTGGACCCCAAGGCGGACTACGGACCGCTGGTCACCGAGGCCGCGCTCAAGCGGGTGCGCGACTACATCGGCCAAGGCGTGGAGGCCGGCGCCGACCTGGTGGTCGACGGCCGTGAACGCACCTCCGACGAGCTGACTTTCGACGACCAGGACCTCTCAGGCGGCTACTTCATCGGGCCCACCCTGTTCGACCACGTCACCACCGACATGTCGATCTACACCGACGAGATCTTCGGTCCGGTGCTGTGCATCGTGCGGGCCAAGGACTACGACGAGGCCCTGAGCCTGCCGAGCGAGCACGAATACGGCAACGGGGTGGCGATCTTCACCCGCGACGGCGACGCGGCCCGCGACTTCGTGGCCAACGTCCAGGTCGGCATGGTCGGGGTCAACGTGCCGATCCCGGTTCCGGTGGCCTATCACACCTTCGGCGGTTGGAAGCGCTCCGGATTCGGCGACCTCAACCAGCACGGACCGGCGTCGATCCAGTTCTACACCAAGGTCAAGACCGTCACGTCGCGGTGGCCCTCGGGCATCAAGGACGGGGCTGAGTTCGTCATCCCCACCATGAAGTAAGCACCCGCACCGATGGACTATTTCGGCCTCGACGAGGACGAACGGGTGATCGCCGAGACGGCGGCCGCGTTCGCCGACAAGCGGCTGGCTCCGCATGCCCTCGACTGGGATCAGAGCCACCACTTCCCCACCGACGCGCTGCGGGAGGCCGCCGAACTCGGCATGGCCGCGATCTACTGCCGCGAGGACGTCGGCGGCAGCGGGTTGCGGCGCATCGACGCGGTGCGGATCTTCGAGCAGCTCGCCACCGCCGACCCGACGGTGTCGGCGTTCCTGTCGATCCACAACATGTGCGCATGGATGGTGGATTCGTTCGGCACGCCGGAGCAGCGCAAGAGCTGGGTGCCGCGGCTGGCCTCGATGGAGGCGATCGCCAGCTACTGCCTGACCGAGCCGGGTGCCGGCTCCGATGCAAGTGCGCTGCGCACCAAGGCGATTCGCTCCGGGTCGGACTATGTGCTCGACGGCGTCAAACAATTCATCTCCGGCGCGGGTTCCTCGGACGTCTACCTGATCATGGCCCGCACCGGAGGCGAAGGGCCGCGGGGCATCTCGGCGTTCCTGGTGGACAAGGACACCCCCGGGTTGAGTTTCGGAGCCGACGAGCAGAAGATGGGCTGGAACGCCCAGCCCACGCGGCAGGTCATCCTGGAAGGGGCCCGGGTGCCGGCCGAGGCGATGCTCGGTGGCACCGACGGCGAAGGCACCGGGTTCGGCATCGCGATGAACGGGCTCAACGGCGGCCGCATCAACATCGCCGCGTGCTCGCTGGGCGGTGCGCAGGCCGCCTACGACAAGGCCGCGGCCTATCTGGCCGACCGGCAGGCCTTCGGCGGCGCTCTCCTCGACGAGCCGACCATCCGATTCACGCTGGCCGACATGGCAACAGCGCTGGAGACCTCGCGGATGATGCTGTGGCGAGCCGCCCGAGCCCTCGACGATTCCCACCCCGACAAGGTCGAACTGTGCGCGATGGCCAAGCTCCACGTCACCGACTCCTGCTTCGAGGTCGCCGACAAGGCACTTCAACTGCACGGCGGTTACGGCTATCTGCGCGAGTACGGGCTGGAGAAGATCGTCCGGGATCTGCGGGTGCACCGCATCCTGGAGGGCACCAACGAAATCATGCGGGTGGTCATCGGACGGTCAGCGGCCGCCCGGGCACGCGCGTCGTAACGAAGCGACGGGAGAACACATGACGACGATCGCGTTCCTGGGGCTGGGCAACATGGGCGGGCCCATGGCGGCCAACCTGGTCTCGGCCGGCCACACCGTGCACGGCTTCGATCCGGTGACCGCGCTGAAAGAGGCCGCCGCGACCAAGGGAGCCACCGTGTTCGACACCGCCGCGGACGCGGTCGCCGGGGCCGACGTGGTGATCACCTCGCTGCCCAACGGCGACATCGTCAAGAGCGTCTACGCCGAGGTGGTTCCCGCGGCGTCATCCGGTGCGCTGCTGATCGATACGTCCACGATCTCCGTCGACGACGCCCGCGCCGTCAACGCGCAGGCCACCGAGCGTGGGCTGGCCCAGATCGACGCCCCGGTGTCCGGGGGCATCAAGGGTGCGACCGCCGGCACGCTGGCGTTCATGGTGGGCGGTGACGAGTCGGCGTTCGAGCGGGCCAAGCCGGTGCTGGATCCGCTGGCGGGCAAGATGATCCACTGCGGGGACTCAGGTGCCGGGCAGGCCGCCAAGTTGTGCAACAACATGGTGTTGGCCGTGCAGCAGATCGCGGTCGGTGAGGCTTTCGTGCTCGCCGAGAAACTGGGCCTGCCGGTGCAGTCGCTGTTCGACGTCATCACCGGGGCCACCGGCAACTGCTGGGCCGTGCACACGAACTGTCCGGTGCCGGGCCCGGTTCCGACATCGCCGGCCAACAACGACTTCAAACCCGGATTCGCCACCGCGTTGATGAACAAGGACCTCGGCCTGGCGATGGCGGCCGTGCAGTCCTCCGGTTCGTCGGCGCCGCTGGGTAGTCATGCCGCCGAGATCTACGAACAGTTCGCCGCCGAGCACGCCGACAAGGACTTCAGCGCCGTCATCGAGATGCTGCGCGGCTGACGTTCCGGGTTACGTTCAGACTGCGCTGGCGGCGCGCTCCACTCGAACTTCTCCGCGCCTGACGCAGTCTCGACGCGCGGTTCAGGCCGCTGAGGGGCGGCGGGAGTGCGGCGACGCGTCACGCAGTCGCTGACAGTCGGCGACCCGCAGGGGTGCGCTGCCGTCGGCGACCAGCACGCTCGCCAGTCCCGCCAACGTACACATGCGCTGCGTCGCCGGGGACGCCACGAAGGCCAGCGAATCGGATGCTGTGACGCCGAGCTCGGCCAGCGCCGCGCGATACAGTTCGCCGGCCGGCGCGTCGTCGGCGGTGACCACCGCGCCCACGACTCCGTCGCCGGCCAGTTGACGCACCAACGGCTCGACCCACGCGTGGTTGCCGCTGCTGACGATGCCGATGCCGATGCCGGCGCCGAATGCCTCGGTGATCAGGTCGATCATTCCCGGCCGGGCGGTGATGTCCGCGTCCAGGATCGTCTCGGCGAGGATCATCTCCTTGGTCGCGCAGACCTCGTCGACCAGCAACTCCGCCAGCACGTCGCATTCGGTGCCGATGCCACGCTTGCGGAGTTCGGCGGCGACCCGGCGGCGTTCGTCGCTGAGCGCGAGCAGCTGCCGATACCGCGCCTCCGACCAGTGGATGCCGAGGTTCATTTCGTCGAACGCCGCGTTGAACGCGGCGCGGTGACCCGCGGTGTCGATGTCGGCCAGCGCGTCGAGATCGAAGATCATCGCGCGAAGCGGTTGTACTGTCGTTTCGCTGGGCTGGGGCCAATCCCACCAGAATCGACCGGCTCGCCAAGCTTTCTGCGGTGTGGGCTGCACGAGAAACATCGTGTCCCAGATCACATGATGTGCGCCTCCCCCATGTGGGGGATTCGGCGCGCCAAGTTGTCCGGGCACGCCCCGGGGCAGCCTTAAGGTATGGCCATGGGTTCAGCCCCGCCGGTGCGGATCGTCCTGGTCGACGACCACGAGATGGTCATCGAGGGGCTCAAGGCGATGCTCGCGGCGTTCGACAGCCGGGTGACCGTGGTGGGGCAGGCAGTCGGCGCCGACCGGGTGCTCAGCGTCGTGGGTGACCTCGATCCGGACATCGTGCTCTGCGACGTCCGGATGCAGGGGTCCAGCGGTCTGGACGTGTGCCAGCAGCTGCGCGAACGCGACCCGGACCGCAAGGTGGTGATGCTGTCGGTCTACGACGACGAGCAGTACCTGTTCCAGGCCCTGCGCGTCGGCGCCTCGGGCTATCTGCTCAAGAGCATCAGCAGCGAGGAGCTGGTCCGTCAGCTCGAGTTCGTCAACAGCGGCGAGACGGCCATCGACCCGGGGATGGCGGCCAGGGCCGTCGACACCGCGGCCCGCATCCAGCGCGCGGAATTCTGGCCCGGCGCCCGCCAGGGTCTGACCCAGCGGGAGAGCGAGATCCTGGCCCTGGTCGTCAACGGGCTGTCCAACCGGGCGATCGCGACCAAGCTGGTCATCGGCGACGAGACCGTCAAGACCCATCTCAGTTCGATCTACCGCAAGCTCGGGGTCAGCGACCGGACCGGCGCGGTCGCCACGGCGCTGCGGGAAGGCATCTACCAGTGAGCGCGCGTCCCCTGCTGGCGGCCGACCGCGAACTGGCTCTGTTGCGCGAGCTGATCCAGGCCGCCTCCAGCGGACCCGGGGTCGAGCCGCTGGCCGCCGCGGCCGCCCGGATCATCACCGCCGCCACCGACAGCGATGTGTGCTTCGTGCACGTCCTCGACGACACCGAGCGGTCGTTGACGCTGGCCGGGGCCACCCCGCCGTTCGACTCCGAGGTCGGCAAGATCCGGCTGCCGCTGGGCCAGGGAATTTCGGGCTGGGTGGCCAGCCACCGGCAGCCGGTGGTGATCCTCGACGACAAGGAGTCCGATCCGCGGTACCTGCCGTTCCAGTCGCTGCGCGGCCGGGATTTCACGTCGATGGTGTCGGTGCCGATGGAGACCGATCCCGGCGGGCTGGTGGGGGTGCTCAACGTGCACACCGTGGCTCAGCGCGAGTTCGGTGACCGCGACGTCGAGCTGCTGCTCGTCATCGGCAGGCTCATCGCCGGCGCCATGCACCAGGCGCGGCTGCACCGGCAACTGGTCGCCCGTGAGCGCGCCCACGAGAACTTCGTCGAGCAGGTCATCGAGGCTCAGGAACTGGAGCGCCGGCGGCTGGCCGGAGACATTCACGACGGCATTTCCCAGCGGCTGGTCACGCTCAGCTACCGGCTGGACGCCGCCGCGCAGGCCGCCAAGTCGATCGACGACCGATCGGCGCTGACCGAACAGCTGGACCGCGCCCGCGAGCTCGCCGATCTCACGCTGCAGGAGGCCCGCGCCGCGATCAGCGGGCTGCGGCCCCCAGTGCTGGACGACCTGGGGCTCTCCGGCGGGCTGGCCAGCCTGGCGCGGTCCATACCCCAGGTCGACGTCCGCACCGACCTCGCCGACGTGCGCCTGCCCGACCACATCGAGCTGGCGCTGTACCGCATCGCCCAGGAATGCCTGCAGAACGTCGTCAAACACGCCAGGGCCACCGAGGCCCGGCTGACCTTCACCGTCGACACCGGTGACAACGGTGACGTGGCGCGGCTCGAGATCGTCGACGACGGTGTCGGCTTCGACACCCTGGAGCATCCGCTCGGCAGCGACGAGATGGGCGGCTACGGGCTGCTGTCGATGGCCGAGCGTGCCGAGATCGTCGGCGGACGGCTCCACATCCGCTCGCGGCCCGGCTCGGGCACCGCGGTCACCGCCACCATCCCGGTGCCCGGTTCCGCATCGCCACCCGCGACACCCTGACCGCGAACGTGCATTCCCTGTCGTAGATCGGCTCGAAGCGCTACCAGGCGAGCACTCTCGCGAAGCGCCCCGCTCAGAAGTCGCCGGCGCTGTGGCGCAGCGTCTGGATCGACGCCGCCAGGGCGCGCGACTCCTCGTCGGACATGCCGATGTCGGCGAACACGTCGTCGTTCAGCGTGACGGTGGCGTCCTCGACAGTGGAGCGGCCCAGCTCGGTGATCCGCACGAGGGTGGTGCGACCGTCGGTGGGGTGCGGCAGCCGCTCGACCAGGCCGTCGGCCTCCAGCCGCCGAATCGCGTGGGTGACGCTGGTGACGTGCACCTGCAGCCGGTCGGAGGCTTTGGTGATCGGTAACGCACCGGTCCGGCTGAACGCCAGTAGGCGCAGCAACTCGAAGCGGGAGAAACTCAGGTCATAGGGACGCAGCGCCGTCTCGACGCGGGCCAGCAGAATTTGGTGCGCACGCATGACAGAGGTCACCGCGACCATGCCGTCGGCCACCTCGGCCCATCCGGAACGTTCCCAGTTGGTGCGCGCGACGGCGATCGGGTCGGGCTTGTCGCCCTCGTCGGCCGGCGGTCGGGCAGGCACAGCTGTCCCCGTGGTCAGACGGCCTGCGTCAGGATGCGCGGTCCGTCGTCCGTGACGGCGACGGTGTGCTCCCAGTGCGCGGCGCGCGACCCGTCGGCAGTCACCACGGTCCAGCCGTCCTCGAGCACGACGGTCTTCGTGGTGCCCAGGGTGAGCATCGGCTCGATCGCGAGCACCGAACCCACCGCCAGGTACGGGCCCCGGCCGGGCGCACCCTCGTTCGGCAGGAAAGGATCCATGTGCATCTCCCGCCCGATGCCGTGCCCGCCATAGCCGGCCACGATCCCGAACCGACGGTCGTGGCGCTTCTCGGCGGCGCGGGTGCCCTGCTCGATGGCATGCGAGACGTCGGTGAGGCGGTTACCCGGCACCATGGCCGCGATCCCGGCCTCCATCGACTCCCGGGTCGCCTGCGACAGCGCGTCGTCGACGGGGATGACGGCGCCGACCCCGAAGGTGAAGGCGGAGTCGCCGTGCCAGCCGTCGAGGATCGCGCCGCAGTCGATGGAGACCAGATCGCCGGCGGCCAGGGTCTCGGTGGCCGACGGGATGCCGTGCACGACGCGGTCGTTGACCGACGAGCAGATCGAGGCCGGGAAACCGTGGTAGCCCTTGAACGACGGGATACCGCCGCCGTCGCGGATCACCGCCTCGGCCACCTGGTCGAGATCGTGGGTGCTCACGCCGGGCGCGGCGGCCCGGTGCACTGCCCGCAGCGCGGCGGCCACGAGCGCGCCCGCCGCCGCCATCGCGTCGAGTTCACCGGCGCTGCGCTGGGGCACCGTCTTGCGGCCACGCAGGCCGGGCAGGGAGACCATCAACGCAGGATCAGCGGCCGAGCGCCTTCAGCGCACGGGCGAAGACCTCGTCGAGCTCACCGACGGCGTCCACGGTGGCGAGGTTGTCGCTGTAGTAGTCGAGCAGCGGCGCGGTCTCGTCGCGGTAGACCTTGAAGCGGTTGCGGATGACGTCTTCGGTGTCGTCGGCGCGGCCACGACCCTTCAGCCGGGACACCAGCTCCTCTTCGGGGACCCGGAACTCCAGGACGGCGTCCAGCGACAGGTTGCGCTTGGCCAGCATCTCGTCGAGCGCCTTGGCCTGCTCCACCGAGCGGGGGAACCCGTCGAGGATGAATCCCTGGGCCGCGTCCTCGTCGTCGAGGCGGTCGTCGACCAGGGCATTGGTCAACGTGGCCGGGACCAGATCGCCGGCGTCGAGGTACTTCTTGGCCTCCAGGCCCAGCTCGGTGCCGTTGCTGATGTTGTACCGGAACAGGTCGCCGGTGGAGATCTGCGGGATCTCGAGCTTCTCGGCCAGCTTCTGCGCCTGGGTGCCTTTGCCCGCCCCCGGCGGTCCCAACAACACGATTCTCACTTGAGGAACCCTTCATAGTTGCGCTGCATGAGCTGGCTTTCGATTTGCTTCACGGTGTCCAGGCCGACGCCGATCATGATCAGCACCGCGGTGCCGCCGAACGGCAGGTTCTGCACCGACCCGGTGTTGCCGACCTGCAGGAACAGGTTGGGCAGGACGGCGATGCTGCCCAGGTAGATCGAGCCGGGCAGTGTGATGCGGGACAGCACGAACCGCAGGTAGTCCGCGGTCGGCTTGCCGGGCC
>CAXEZH010000400.1:0-1655 GCA_964000695.1 uncultured Mycolicibacterium sp.
CATCAGCGCGACTCACGCTGCGCGAGCGTGCCGTGCTGCTGGTGCTCGCCGTCGGTGCCGCGGTGGCGGGAGTGCTGGCGCTCCCGCCGCTGCGCTCGGCGTTGGGCCGGGTGGTCGGCGCCGGCGAAGCGCCGCAGTCGTCGGTCACCGAGTTGGTCGCGTCGGCCGCACTCGCCCTGGTCGTGGTCGCGGTGGTGCTGCGCTTCGGGGTGCCCGAACCACGTTGGGCGGCGGCGTGGCTGGGACTCGAGCGCATCGCAGACGCCGTCGTGGTGCGGCCGACGACAATGGTGGCTGCCGCGTTGGCCCGCTTCGACGACCGGGTCCTGGACCGCGGTACCGACGCGCTCGGCGCGGCGGTGATCCGGATGGCCGGCTGGACGGCCCGCGTCGACGGTCTGGTCCTCGACGGAACCGTCGCGGCAGCCTCGACCGGCACGATGCGGCTGTCCCGGCGAACCGACGGGCTCGAGCTGCGCGGCATCGACGGTGCGGTCGAGACGCTGGCTGCGTGGGTCGCCCGACTCGGCGCGCTGGCCCGCAGGCCGCAGAGCGGCCAGCTGTATCACTATTACGCGCTCGCCGTGGTTCTGGTGATGTGCGGTGCCCTACTTCTGCTGGTGGTGACATGACGTGCTGAGCTTGCTGGTCTTCCTTCCCCTGGCCGCGGCCGCGGTTCTCGTGGCCGCGCCGCGGATCACCGACGCCGCGGCGCGCTGGCTGTGGGTGGCCGTCGCCGCAACGGAAGTGATTCTGTCGCTGGGTATCTGGGTGACCTACGCCGCTCCGGCTCCGGGCGAGCTGGCCTTCGACGAGCAGGTTCCGTGGATTCCGGGTGTCAACAGCAGCTACCACGTCGGGGTCGACGGCCTGTCCTTGCCACTGGTGATCATGACGGCGGTGCTGTTCCTCGCCTGCGCGATCTACAGCCTGCGCGGCTCCGAACGCAGTCGCGCCCAGGCGGCGCTGTTCCTGTTCCTGCAATGCGTGAGCATCGGCCTGTTCGTGGCCGCCGATCTGATCTTGTTCTTCGTGTTCTTCGACCTGTCGATCGTCGCGATGTACTTCGTGATCACGGGATGGGGTCATGGCCAGGCGGGCCGCTCGGCGATGAAGTTCTTCCTGTACACCTTCCTCGGCTCGCTCGCGTTGCTGGTCGGCTTCATCGGCCTCTACGTCGCGGCGCAGCCCCACACGTTCGACATGGTGGAGCTGACCGCCGCCACACCGCTGGCGGGCAGCCCGGTGACCGGCGGGCTGGTGCTCGGCGCGATCCTGCTCGGGCTGGCGGTCAAGACACCGACCTTTCCGTTTCACACCTGGTTGCCGCCCGCGCACACCGACGCACCGGCGATCGGGTCGGCGGTGCTGGCCGGCGTGCTGTTGAAGATGGGGACCTACGGCTTCGTGCGGATCGCGATGCCGATGCTGCCGCAGTCGTGGCGCAGCTGGGCGTGGGTGATCGTGGTCGTCGGCATCGTCTCGGTGCTCTACGGGGCGCTGGTGGCGTTGGCGCAGAAGAACCTCAAACGAATGATCGCCTACACCTCTGTCAACCACATGGGCTACATCGTGATGGCCCTCGGTGCGGCCGGACTGATCGCCGGCAGCACCGCCGAGGCCCGTTCCATCGCCGTCACCGGTGCGGTGACGCA
>CAXEZH010000401.1:0-12365 GCA_964000695.1 uncultured Mycolicibacterium sp.
ACACCGTGTACTACCTGCTCAGGACGCCCTCGCTACCGCTGCTGATGCCGTTCGAACGCGTCCTGCCCCGACGAGCCGTCGACGCCGTGGCGGGCCCGCTGCGCTGGTTCATCGAAACGGCCTACGACCGAAGTGATTACAGTCGCCCGACGCGCTCGACGTTTCGGACGCCGCTCACCCTCCTCCGCAAAGCGGTTGACGCCGCCGTTTCTGGCGGGGGCAGACGTGTGTGATGCGTTACTTCGCCGTGCGCCGGGCACCTCTGTGGTGAGACCGTCGGATGAGAGTCCGGGGGCCAGAGAGGAGCGGCATGGTGCAGATGGAGTGCCGGCGATGCGGCGCGCAACGGCCGTCCTGGCTGGGTGAACCGCATCGCTGCGTCGGCGACGCCAACGTTTCCTGGCTGGGCTTTCACCAGTTGACCGCGCAGGCCGCGATGGCCTGGCGCCGCCACCTGCTCGACGGAGCGGGCTGAGCGGAAAGCCCGGCCGGATGCATCTGCGGGGCGGCTCGCGGTAGTGTCGGGGGCTGATCGTTACCAGATTGGAAGCTTGCCCCATGGATCTCGTGCTCGGTTTGTCGATGACGTCGTCATCGGTGCGCTGGGTTCTCGTCGAGTCCGCCGGGCAGGGCAGAACGTTGGACCGGGGCTCACTGCCCCTGGATCACGATCACGTTTTTGACGCTGACGCCCTGCTCAGCGCCCTGATGGACAGGACCGCGGGCCGACTGCACGCCATCGGCCTCAACTGGACCACCTCGGCGGAGTCCGCCGCGAACGCGATCTGGCAGGCGCTGACCGACCGTGGGGTCGAGAACGTCATCGCGGTCTCCGACGTCGAGGCCGCCGAAGCTCTGGCCCGCGGCGTCGCCGAGCTCGCCGGCGGCGACCGCGTCGTGGTCTGCGTCGCCGAGCCGGGCACCGCAGTCGTCGCCTCCGTCAGCCCGGACGGGGTGACTGCTGACCGCGTGCACCCGACCGACCTCGCCGACGTGGACGGTCTGTCGCCCGACACGGTGCTGGTAGCGGGCTCCGGTGACGTCGACGCGGTGGTCGACGCGCTGCGCCAGCGCACCGATGCCGCCGTGATCGCGGCCGATGAAGCCGACCTGGCTCTGGCCAGGGGCGCCGCGCTGGCGTCGGAGTCGGCGGTGTCGCTGCTCGATGCCGAGTCCGCGCCGTCCCGCCGCGCCCTGTCACCGACCGCGGTAGCGGCCTCCGTGTTGGTTGCGGCGGTGATGACGTTCGTGGTTTCGCTCTCGATCGCCCTCGGTATGACGTTCACCCCTGACACCGAGGCGCCGAAGATGGCCCGCTCTGCGAGCGAGCCGCTGCGCGAGGCGGCTCCGCCGTCACCGGCCGAAGCCGCCCCGCCGGCCCCGAAACCGCTGGCCCCACCGCCACCAGCCGCGCCGGTGCCGGCAGAGGCCGTCGCTGCCTTCGTCGAAGTCCCGGACGCGATGCCGATCGTCGAACCGCCCGCCGCTCCGCCGGCGCCGCAGGCGCCGCCGCCGGTGTACGAAGAGCCGATCGCCCCCGCGCCGGCCTATGTGCCCGAGGCCCCGGCCTACGTCCCGCCGGCGCCGCCGCCGAACTATCTGCCGCCCGAACCCGCACCGGCGTACATTCCGCCGGCCCCGGTGCCGAACGTGGCGCCGCCGCAGCTGAACACCCCGCAGCCCGAGCCGCGGCTGCGCGATCGGATCATCGAACGCATTCCGATTATCAACCGTTTCCACGAGCCGGAGTACGACTACACGCCGTAGATCCGACGGCGGGCGGACGTTGTCGCGCGCCCTACTCGACCGGCGTGTGCATCGTCGTCACGGTCGGTTCACCACATTGTCCAGCGGCTCGCCGCGGGCGAGACGGGTGATGTTGGCGCAGACGTCGTCGGCCCGGCCGATGAAGGTGTCGGTGGTGATTCCCGACGAATGCGGGGTCATCAGCACGTTGGGCAGTTCGGCGAACGGCAATTCACTGGGCGCGCAACGGCCTTCGCCGGCGGGATAGCGGTACCACACGTCGATCGCCGCGGCCTTGATCACGCCGCCGGCCAGCGCGTCATACAGCGCCCGTTCGGCCACCAGCGGTCCACGCCCGACGTTGATCAGGACACCGTCAGGCCCGAGCGCGGCCAGCTGCGCCGCCCCGATCATCCCGGTGGTGTGCTCGTTCAACGGCGCGGAGACCACTGCCACGTCGCACTCGTCCAGCAGCTGGTCCAGTCGGCTGGTGTCGGCGACCCAGTCCAGTCCGGCCTGCTCGGTGACCCGGCCCGACCCGGTGACCGCGGCGCCGGTGCAGCCGAACGCGCGCAACAGTTTCCAGCTGCACAACCCGATGTGGCCGAACCCGACGAAACCGATCCGGGCGTCACCGAAGGCGGGCGGCTGCGGCAGCGAGCGGTCGTACACCGGTGTGGCCCAGATTCCGTCCCGCAACGCCCGGTCGTGGGTCAGGAATCCGCGCCGCAGCATCACCGCTGCCCCGGCCACGTACTCGGCGATCGAGCGTTCGTGATGGAAGGTGTTGCACACCTGCACATCAGGGGGTAACGCGGCGAAGTCGATACGGTCGGTGCCCGCACCGGCGACGTGGATGAGGCGTAGCCTCTCGGCGGCCCGCACCATGTCGGCGGTGAAGAAGCTGCCGACGAACACGTCGGCGTCGCGCAGCTCGTCGTAGGGCACCCCGTCGGTCAGCCAGACGAACCGCGACCCGGGCGGCGCCTGCGCCTGCAGCCGCTCCCGGTGCGGGAGCAGGTTGCCGTCGGCCACCACGATCACCATGTCATTCCTCTCAACCACGCTGCAGCGCAGGTCGTTTGCTGTCGAATGTCCAGCCCGGGATCAGGTATTGCATGGCCGCCGCGTCGTCGCGGCTGCCGAGACCTTCGCGCTGGTAGAGCGCGTGGGCGGCCGCCACCGCCGTCTCGTCGAGCGCCACGCCCAGCCCGGGTGCTTCGGGCACTGTCAGATACCCGTCCGCGATGCGGTACGGGTCGGTGGTGATGGCTTGGCCGTCCTGCCAGATCCAGTGGGTGTCGATGGCGGTGATCTCACCCGGCGCGGCGGCGGCCACGTGGGTGAACATCGCCAACGACACGTCGAAGTGGTTGTTGGAGTGCGACCCCCACGTCAGACCCCAGGCTTCGCAGAGCTGGGCCACCCGCACCGACCCGGCCATGGTCCAGAAGTGCGGATCGGCCAACGGGATGTCCACCGCGCCGGAGCGGATCGCGTGCCCCATCTCGCGCCAGTCGGTGGCGATCATGTTGGTCGCGGTCGGCAAGCCGGTGGCGCGCTTGAACTCGGCCATCACCTCGCGGCCGGAGAAACCGCCCTCGGGTCCGACCGGGTCCTCGGCGTAGGCCAGCACCCCGGCCAGCTCGCGACACGTCTTGACGGCGTCGCGCAACAGCCAGCCCCCGTTGGGGTCCAGCGTGATGCGCGCGCCGGGGAAACGCTCGGCCAGCGCGATGACCGCCTTGGCTTCCTCGGCTGCCGGCAGCACGCCGCCTTTGAGCTTGAAGTCGGCGAAACCGTAACGGGCGTGGGCTGCTTCGGCCAGGCGCACCACCGCGTCAGGAGTCAGGGCCTCCTCGTGGCGCAGGGTGAACCAGTCGTCGGTGTCGGGCGCCTCGTCGGCGGGGGACCGGTAGGCCAGATCCGTCTTCGTGCGGTCTCCGATGAAGAACAGGTATCCCAGCGCCTGCACCTCCGTGCGTTGCTGACCGTCACCGAGCAGCGCGGCGACGGGGACCTCCAGGTGCTGGCCGAGCAGATCCAGCAGCGCCGCCTCGACGGCGGTGACGGCATGCACCGTGACCCGCAGGTCGAAGGTCTGCGCTCCGCGACCGCCGGCGTCGCGGTCGGCGAACGTGCGTCGCATGTCGGCCAGCACCGCGTGGTAGTCGCCGATGCTGCGGCCGGTAATCAGCGTCCGGGCGTCCTCGAGGGTGCGCCGGATCGGTTCGCCGCCGGGCACTTCCCCGACGCCGGTGTTGCCTGCCGAGTCGGAGATGACGATCAGGTTGCGCGTGAAGAACGGCCCGTGCGCGCCGGACAGATTCAGCAGCATGCTGTCGTGGCCGGCGACCGGGATGACGGTCACGTCGGTGACGACGGGGGTTCTGGCGGTCATGGCGCTCCTTGGGGCAGGGATGTGGTCACGACGCAAACCATCTGTCGCCGTTGGCCAATGGGCGGACCACACGGGTGACCTTGTCGCCGACGTCGCGCAACGCCTCGATGATGTCGCGCTCGCGCTCGGCGGTCAGACGCTCGGCGGGTATCGAGGCGCTGATGGCGTCCTGCGCGGGCCGGCAGTAGCGCAGGGCCACGGCGAAGCAGCGCAGCCCGGCGGTGTTCTCCTCGTCGTCGCAGGCATACCCCCGCACTCGGACGTCATCCAGTTGGTGGTCCAGCGCGGCACGGTCGGTGATGGTGCCGGCGGTGAGCGCCTCGAGCGCGGCGGGGACGTGCTCGTCGCGGTCGACGCCGAAACGTTCGGCCAGAAGGGCTTTGCCCAGGGCCGTGGCGTAGGCGGGCAGTCGCCGGCCCACCCGGCTGGCGGTGCGCAGGTACTGCTTGGATTCCCGGGTGGCCAGGTAGACGATGTCGGTGCCGTCGAGGCGGCCGAGGTGGAATGTTTCGTCGAGCTGGGCGCGTAGTTCCTCCAGGAACGGCGTGATGAGCGGTAGGTAGGGGTCGCTGTCGAGGTAGCTGGTGCCGACGAGCAGCGCCCGGATGCCGATGCCGTAGTAGGTGCCGGTGGGGTCCGAGCGGACCCATCCCTGGGCGACAAGCGTGCGCAGCAGGGCGTGGGCGCTGCTGCGCGGCATGTCCAGGGCGTCGCTGATCTCGCGCAGCCGGGCCGGGTCGTCGGGGCGGGCGGCGAGGTACTCGAGCAGCTCGACCGTGCGCACAGCCGACTTCACCTTGCGCACCGAGATGTCCTGGCTCACCGTGTTCTCCTCAGAAGGTCAGCAACAGTTCCCGCCCGATGAGCACGGCGGCGCCGGTGGCCGAGACGCCGATCGCGAGCCAGCGCAGCCGTTGCGGATTGAGATATCGATTGAGCACCCGGGAAAGCAGGTACCCGAGCACGGCGGCCGGGACCAGCAGCGCGAAGGTCTTCAGCGTGTGGACATCCACCGCGCCGGTGAATGCGAGCACGATCAGCGAGATCACCGACCCGACGAGGAAGAAGCTGCTCATGGTGCTGCGCAGCACCGCACCGGTGTTGCGTTGCCAGACCAGCGCCATCGGCGGCCCGCCGATCGACGTCGCGGTGCCCAGCAGCCCCGAGGCCGCCCCGGCCAGCACCACGTTGCGGCGCCGCGCCGCCGGAACCCAGCCGGAGCTGGTGAGTACCACGCCGCCCAGCACCACAGCGGCCAGCACGATCACCAACGCCTGATGCGGCAGCGCGGCCAACAGCAGTGCACCGGCCACGGTGCCGGGCACCCGCCCGGTCAGCGCCCAACCGGTTCCCGACAGGTCGATCGCCTCCCGCTCGCGCACCACCACCATGAGCGTGACCAGCGTGGCGACCATGATCAGCGTGCCCGGGATCATCGCCGGTTCGACCATTGCGACGATCGGCGCGGCGAACATCCCCATGCCGAATCCGATCGACGCCTGCAACGCCGAGGCGAACAGAATCGCCGTAGCCACGATGCAGAATCCCGCGATGGTCATGCCGATACGGTCTCAAGTCCACTCCCCTCCAGCAGCAACGGGTGGTGGCACAGCGCCGTGTGTCCGTCGAAGTCCGGGTCGACGGTGACCGGCGGCGTCGCGCTGGCGCACACCTCGGTGGCCTTCCAGCAGCGGGTGCGGAAGCGACATCCCGACGGCGGATCCAGCGGTGAGGGCACCTCACCGGAGAGCAGGATGCGTTCCTGGCGGTGTGCACCGTCGAGGGTGGGCGCCGCGGACATCAGCGCCGCGGTGTAGGGGTGGTCGGAGCGGTCGAACACGGTGTCGGTGGGACCGTTCTCGATGATCTTGCCGAGGTACATCACAGCGACCCGGTCGGCGACGTGGCGCACCACCGAAAGATCGTGGGAGATGAAGATGTAGGAGATGCCGAGCTGCTCCTGCAGATCGTTGAGCAGGTTGAGCACCTGGGCCTGTACCGAGAGGTCGAGGGCGGAGACCGGTTCGTCGCAGATGATGACGTCCGGGTTCAGCGCCAGTGCGCGGGCGATGCCGATGCGTTGCCGCTGGCCGCCGGAGAACTCCTGCGGGTATTTGTCGGCGGCCTTGGCGCCCAGGCCCACCAGGTCCAGCAGTCCGCGCACCCGCATGTCGCGGTCCTGGCGGTTCTTGATCAGCCCCTTGTGGCTGCGCCACGGCTCGGCGATGATCTCGGCGGCCGACATCCGGGAGTTCAGCGACGCGTAGGGATCCTGGAACACCATCTGCACCCGGCCGCGGAATTTCAGCAGTTCGGCGCCGGCGAGGGTGAAGGGGTCCACGCCGTCGAAGCGCACAGTGCCGGCGTCCGGCCGTTCGAGCATCATCAACGTCCGTGCCAGGGTCGACTTTCCGCAGCCGGATTCTCCTACGAGGCCCAGGGTTTCGCCACGGGCCAGGTCCAGGCTGATGCCGTCGAGCGCGCAGAGCTTGTTCTTGCCGGCGTGCGGGACGCGGAACGACTTGCGGACGTCGCGGACCTCGAGCAGATTCTCAGACATCTTCACTCTTTCCTCCTCGCGTGCGGGGCGTCACCTCTTCCGGGAAGTGGCAGGCGGCTTTGCGCTGTTCGCCGACGTGGTCGAGGGTGGGCCGGGTGGTGACGCAGATGTCGCGTGCCAGCGGGCAGCGCTCCTGGTAGACGCATCCTTCGGGAATGTCGTGCAGGTCCGGCGGTGACCCGCCGATCGACTGCAGGCCGTCGCCGCGGCGGGCGTTGACCGGCACGGAGTTGAGCAGACCCTTCGTGTAGGGGTGCTTCGGGTCGGCGAAAACCTCGGCGACGGTGCCGGTTTCGATGACGTTGCCGGCGTACATGACAGCGACACGGTCGGCCTCTTCGGCCACCAGCGCCAGATCGTGGGTGATCAGGACGACGGCCATGTCGAACTCGGTGCGCAGGTCCCGCAGCAGCGCCATGATCTGGGCCTGCACCGTGACGTCGAGCGCGGTGGTCGGCTCGTCGGCGATCAGCACGCTGGGGTTGAGCGCGACGGCCATCGCGATCAGCAGCCGCTGGCGCATACCTCCGGAGAACTGGTGCGGGTAGGAGTTCAGCCGGGTCTCCGGTTGGGGGATGCCGACCCGCGCCATCAGTTCGACGGCTTTGACCTTGGCAGCCTTGGCGCTGAGCCCCTTGTGGATGCGGAACGGCTCGGCCAGTTGGGTTCCCACGGTGTAGAGCGGGTTCAGCGCGGTCAGCGCGTCCTGAAACACGATGGCCAGCTCGGTGCCGGCCATGGCGCGCCGCTTCTTGCGGTCGGCGGAGAGCAGATCGGTCTGCTCGGATCGGCCGGACAGCGTCGCGGTCCCCGCGACGACATCGGCCACCGGCTCGAGCAGGCCGACCAGCGCGGTCGCGGTCATGGACTTGCCGCAGCCGGATTCGCCGAGCAGGGCCAGTGTTTCGCCGCGCCGGGCCTGGAACGAGACGTCGTTGACGGCACGCAGGGTGCCCGAGATGGTGCGGACCTCGACTGAGAGCCCGTCGACGTCGAGCACCGTCGGGTTGTCGGCGTGGTGGTCGGTCTGCGTGTCGTGGCGCGCTGGTGCGGTCATGCTCGAGCCTTTCATCAGAGGCGCTTTCCCGACTTGGTGAACGTGCTCAGTCGCTTCTGCGGGACGGTCAGGCGCCACCGCTGGCCGGGGTCGGTGGCGATGCGGGCCCAGGCGGCCAGGATGGTGGCCGACACGGTGGTGATCACGATGGCCAGGCCGGGGAAGAACGACAGCCACCAGGCGGTGTGCAGGTAGGTGCGGCCCTGGGCGACCATCAGGCCCCAGCTGACGTCGGGCGGCTGGATACCGATGCCGAGGAAGCTCAGCGAGCTCTCGGCGAGCATCACGTAGCAGAAGTCCAGGGTGGCCACGGTCAGCATGGTGGGCAGCACGATCGGCAGCACGTGGCGCCAGATGATCGAGGTGGCGCTGGCGCCGAATGTCTTTGCCGCGTCGACGAACACCCGGCTGGCCAGTTCGGCGGATTCGGCGCGGGCGGTGCGCAGGTACACCGGGATGCGGGTGAGCGCCAGCACCATGACGATGTTGGCCGCGCTGGGGGAGAACACGTAGAGCACGACGACGGCCAGCAGCAGCGACGGGAAGCTCATGATGACGTCGGCGACGCGCATGGCGAGGGTTTCGCGCCAGCCGCGGTGATATCCGGCCCACATGCCCACCGCCGAACCGATGACCGCGGAGATGACCACGGCCGGGATCGCGACCGACAGCGTGGTCTGGCAGGCCACGATGAGGCGGGCCAGCATGCTGCGGCCCAGCGGGTCGGTGCCCAGCACGTTGGCCCAGCCGTGAGCCAGCGTGAACGGCGGCTGGTTCGAGTTGTCCAGGTCGATGCGGGTAGCCAAGTCGCCGACCAGCATCGGGCCGAAGACCGCGGTCAGCACGACGATGCCGAGGACACCGGCCGCGGCGAGGGCGACCCGGTCGTTGGACAGCAGCCGGAGCCAGAACGAGGGCCCGGACTGCTTTCTGGTGCGTGAGGGCGTGCCGTCCTCGCCGACGATCGCGGTGGTCGGTTTGACCGGGATCAGGTCGATTGACGTGCTCATGGTTGTCTCCTGGGACTTCTCAGACTCGGGCGGGTTCGCGTACCCGCGCGTCGAGCAGCGCGTAGCAGGCGTCGATGATGATGTTGAGCAGGAAGATGCTGACGGCGGTGAGCAGCACGGCGGCCTGCAGGACGGCGAAGTCGCGTTGCAGGATCGCGTCGATCATCAGCTTGCCGATGCCGGGCCAGCCGAAGATGGCCTCGACCACCACCGCGCCGTTGATGAGGCTGACCATCAGGTCGCCGGCGACGGTGAGCGCGGGTGCCGCGGCGTTGCGCAGCGCGTGGTGGGAGACGACGCGGAAGTCGCCGGCGCCCTTGCTGCGTGCCAGCCGGATGTAGGGCGCCGACAGGGCCGAGACCATCGCCCCGCGCACCACCTGGGTGAGCACACCCAGGGGCCGGATCATCAGCGTCGCGACGGGCAGGATCCAGGACAGCACACCGGCGTCGACGCCGGAGGTGGGCAGCACGCCGAGGAGCACCGCGAACAGCCACACCCCGGTGATGGCGAACCAGAAGTCGGGGATGGATGCGGCGGTCATGGACAGCAGGCTGGAGAACCGGTCGGCCAGCGAGTTCGGGCGGTAGGCGGCCCAGCAGCCGACGACGACGGCTCCGACGATCGCCAGCAGCATCGTCGCGAAGGCGAGTTGCAGCGTGGCGGGGAAGGCGCGCAACGCCATCTCCGCGGCCGATTCGCCGGTGCGCAGCGAGGTGCCGAAGTCCAGGTGCAGGACGCCCTTGAAGTAGTCGATCAGCTGGGTGATCACCGGATCGTTGAACCCGTTCTGCTCGGCGAACGCGGCGCGCTGCTCGGGGGTGGCCGACTCCGACAGGTACAGGTTCGTGGGGTCACCGGTGAGCCGGGCGAGCAGGAACACCCCGAGCAGGACGATGATCAGCGGCAGGGCGCTGGTGTACATCCGGCGCCGGACGAAGGAGAACATGGGCTGGGCCTTCCTGCTTCTCAGGACTTGTCGGTCCGGTCGGCGGCGGGTGACATCGCGGCCAGGCGCATTTCGTCGCCGGTCGCCGAATTGGGGGTGTAGTCGACGCGCGGCGATTTGCCGAGGATGCCGCGCATGTGGGCGAGGTAGGCCATCTGCATGATCTGCTGTGGCTCCTCGGCGAACAGCTCGGCGAACGCGTCCTGGCGGGCTTGGCCCTCGAGTTGCTCGGCGGCCCGGATCTTCGCGTCGAACTCCGCTGTGCCGTAGGCGCTCTGCGGTCCGTCGGAGAGCATGTACTGGTCCATCGTGAACGCGGCGTCCCCGGCCTGGTTGCCGTGCATGATCATCAGCAGGTAGGGCCCGGTGTTCGGGGGGAACGGCCGCAGCTGGTACTCGAGCTGGGAGGCGGTGTCCATCATCTCGATCTTGACGTTGAGGCCGATCTCGGCGAACTCGCTCTGCAGCACCTCGATGGTCTCGGCGATCTTGGGGAACTGCGCGGTGCGTCCGATCAGCCGGATCTCCCGGTCCACCGGCACACCGTCGGCGCGGGCCTCGTCGATCAGCGTCTTGGCCTTGTCGGTGTCGTGCGGCCAGGGCTGCAACTGGTCGTTGTAGCCGACCACACCGGACGGGATCAGCTGGGCGGCGGGCTGGCCCAGGTCTCGGAACAGGGCTTTGACGATGCCGGTGCGGTTGGTGGCGTAGTTGATGGCCTGACGGACCCGGATGTCGTCGAGCGGCGGCTCGGTGGCCTGCATGCGCAGTGCGGTGGTCTCGTTGTTCTGGAACGGCACCCCGAGGTCGCCGGCGCCGTCCTCGGGGCCGAGTCCGGTAGCGATGTCGGCTTCGTCGTTGGTGATCATCGCCGCGCGCACGCTTCCCTCGCTGCGCCACTGGTATTCGGCGACCGGGAACGCCGGCGCGTCACCCCAGTAGGTGTCGTTGCGGGCCAGGATCAGCTTCTGTCCGTACTCCCAGTCGCGGATCGCGTAGGGCCCGGTACCGATCGGTTCGCGCACCTTCTCGGTCATGCTGGTGGTGCGCGGCACGATCTCGACGAACGAGAGGCGCAGCGGCAGAATCGGATCGGGCTCGGTGGTGCCGACCACGACGGTGCGCTCGTCGGGGGTCTGCACGGTCAGCACCTCGTCACCGAAGACGTAACCGTCGACGTTGCACTGCAGATCGGAGTTGACCGCCCGGTCGATCGAGAACGCGGCGTCCTCGGCGGTGAACGGCGCCCCGTCGGAGAAGGTCACGCCGTCGCGCAGCGTGAACGTCCACTCGGTGGGGCCGCTCTGCTCCCAGTCGGTGGCCAGCAGCGGCTCCAGGTCACCGGTGGTCGGGTTGCGCTCCACCAGCGGCTCGGTGATGTTGGAGCGCACCACGACGCCGGTGGAGGTCAGTGAGCTCTCGCAGGGTTCGAGTGTGGGGGGTTCCTGGGGCAGGACGATGCGCAGTGTGTTGAGGTCGTATCCGCCTCCGCCGGAGTTGGCGACCGAGCAGCCGCTGGCGGCGACGGCGACTCCCGCGAGGGCTATCGCGGTCAGGCGCCGAGTGTTCCGCTTCATCGATCCTCCCGGGCTGGGGACGTGTGGCGTCTACGTATGTAGATGCAATGTGTGATGACAGCCACACGCTATGGCGGTGTTTTGGAGACCGTCAACCCTGCTCAAATGGCCGTTTCCGCGCAATATTGGTGGCTCAGCGCCGGTGCGTCCGGGCCACCTCACCGCCTCTGAGCTGGTATTTCGGTTGCCGGCGCGACGCGGCGATACCCCAGCCGAGGATGAACTCGGGCAGCTATGCGGTTTGGCTATCAGTCCATGCTATTTCGGACGTGGACGGGTATCCGCAGGTCGCCGTAGCGTGAAGAGCACTATGACTGCGTCCATCGAGCATCGCCCAGCCGCGACGAAGCGCACCGTCCTGCAGGTCGGGCCCCTGAAAACGTCGCTGTCGGCCACGCTGGTCGACGACTACGCCGCCTGGGTGCTACCCGACGCCGGGGAGGATCGGCAGAGTTTTCTGTCGCAGCACGGCGCCGAGATCACCGCGGTGGTGACCTCCGGCCGCACCGGCGTGGACGCCGAGTTGATGGCGGCGCTGCCGAATCTCGGCGCGGTCGTCAACTTCGGCGTCGGCTATGACACCACCGATGTGGATGCCGCCGCGGCGCGCGGCGTGGCGGTCAGTAACACCCCCGACGTGCTGACCGACTGTGTGGCCGACACCGCGGTCGGGCTGATGATCGACACGCTGCGCCAGTTCTCGGCCGCCGACCGCTATCTGCGTGCCGGGCGCTGGCCGGTGGACGGCAACTATCCGCTGACCCGTCAGGTCAGCAACACCCGCGTCGGCATTGTCGGCCTGGGCCGGATCGGGACGGCGATTGCGTTGCGGCTGAGTGCTTTCGGCTGCTCGATCAGCTACCACAACCGGCGCGAGGTGCCGGACTCGCCCTATACCTACGCCGCATCGCCGGTGGACCTGGCACGCGGGGTCGACGTGCTGATCGTGGCCGCGGCCGGCGGCGACGGCACCCGCAATCTGGTGGACCGTGACGTGCTGGATGCGCTGGGGCCCGACGGCTACCTGATCAACATCGCCCGCGGCAGCGTGGTCGACCAGGACGC
>CAXEZH010000402.1:0-3000 GCA_964000695.1 uncultured Mycolicibacterium sp.
CCCGACCGATCAGTCGCTCACGAGCTCCGCGACCCTTCGGACCGCGTTCTCCAGCGCATAGCCGGCGTCAGCGGCCGCACCTTTGACGTCAGCGTTGAGCTGTGCCACCAGGCGGACCGCTTCAGCGACCGAATCCCGCGACCATCGGCGCGCCTGCTTCTGCGCTTTCTGCACCCGCCACGGCGGCATACCCAGTTCGCCGGCCAGCCGGTAGGCGTCACCGGACAGCGGGCCGACCCGGGCAATGGTGTGCACCGCCTCAGCGAGCGCATCGGCGAGCACCACGTGCGGTTCACCGCCGATCATCGCCCAGCGCAGCGCCTCGGCCGCTCCCGCCACATCGCCGACCACCGCGCGGTCAGCGATCTCGAAGCCCTTCACCTCGGCGCGGCCCGAGTGATACCGGCGTACGGCCGCAGCATCGACCTGGCCATCGGTATCGGCGACCAGCTGCGAGCAGGCGGATGCCAACTCGCGGATGTCGGAGCCGATCGCCTCGATCACCGCGGCGACGGTGTCGTCGCCGACCTTGACGCGCAGCGCACGAAACTCGTTGCGCACGAAGTCAGCTCGTTCTGTCGCCTTGGTGAGCCGAGCGCACGGGTGCACCTCGGCCCCCAGCTTCGTGAGCTTGTCGGCCAGCGCCTTGGCCCGCCCGCCCCCGGAGTGGACCACGACCAGCAGCGTGCCCGGTGGCAGATCCGCGGCGGCGGATTCGATGACCCCGACCGCCTCCTTACCGGCTTCGGCGGCTGATTCCAGCACGACCACGCGCTCATCGGCGAACAATGACGGGCTCAACAGCTCGGCGAGCTCACTGACACTCACCTCCCCGGCTCGCAGGCGATCGACGGGGACGTCGGCCGTGCCCGCGGCTGCGCGCGCCTGCCGCAACACCGTGCCGACGGCACGCTCCACCAGCAGTTCCTCGTCGCCGAGGATCAGGTGCAGTCCGGTCACGGTGTCCGTCGCTGGGCTCACCGCACGATGGTGTCACGCCGCGGCGACACCGCCCAATGCCACGTCGCGGCAACCCCCGCTACCGCGATCGCAACGGTCACGACCCCGGGCACACCCGACGGAACCGGCACCGCTGCAGCGGGCATGTCGGCGGCGTAGCGCGCCACGTTGAGCAGCCACCACACCGGCGGCTCGGTGCACCTGATCAGCAGCTGCGCCCCCGCCGGCCACAGCGGACACAACGCCGCCGCTGCGGTGCCGATCACGGTGATGGGCGGAATGACGGGTGCGACGAGCAGGTTCGCCGTCACCCCCACCAGGCTCACGGATCCGGACAATCCCGCCACCAACGGCGCGGTGACGAGCTGCGCCGACAGCGCCACACTGACCGCGTCAGCCAATGGTCGTGGCCAGCCCCGCCCGCTCAACCGGCGCGACCAGACCGGCGCCAACACCACCAGCGCGGCGGTCGCCGACACCGACAGCGCAAAACCGGCATCGACGGCGAGTTCCGGCGCGGCGACCATGAGCCCGACGACGGTGGCCGCCAACGCCGGCAACACCTGTCGTCGCCGCCGCGTCACGACTGCCAGCAGGGTGATCGCCGCCATCACCGCCGCCCGCAGCACGCTGGCCGACGGCTGGACCACGACCACGAAACCCAGCAGCGCCACGGCGGCCAGCAGCACGGCGATCCGCGGACCCACCAGCGCCGCCGACAGCAGCACCGCGCCGCACACGATCGTGACGTTGGCGCCGGACACGGCGGTCAGATGTGTCAGACCCGCGACCCGGAACTGGGCTGTGACCGGGGCGGGCACGGCCGACGTGTCTCCGAGCACCAACGCCGGCAGCACCGCGGCCTGGTCGGTGTCCAGCACCAGCCGCGCCGCCTGCGCGAACGCGGCACGGACCCGGTGTGCGACCTGGTGCACCGGCGCCGGTTGGCCCCGCGTCGGGGGGCCTCGGGCGGCCAGCGCCGCGACCGTCAGGTCGCGTCTGGTCGGGTGACCGACACCGGTGCGGAACGCCGCGGGTTGACCGACGACCAGGTCCGCGTATCCCGATCCCGACGCGAACACCACCACCCGGCCACCGGATCGAGCGCCGTCCAGCTGCAGCAGCGTCGCGCGGAACATCACCCGGCCGCCGGTGAGGATTCGCGGCGTCTCCGTGGGGGCGACGATGACGGTGGTGGATCTGCCGAAGTACTGGGCCACCGGATGGGTTCGTACATGATCGGCCCGCAGACCTACGGCCACCGCGAAGCCGAATCCCACCAGTGCCACGGCTGCGGCGCCGGCGGCCACCGCGCGCAGGTCCGGCTTCCTGCGACGGTCCCGGCACCCCGCCCACCACCCTGTTGTGGCGGTGACCCCCACCGCGGCAGCAGCCGCAATGAGCGCGCCGCGCCAGGACCAGCAGATACCTGAGGCCGTCACCGCCCAGCTCGTCAGCGCCGCCGGGACCAGCCGCAGATCGAGGAGAGTCATCCCACGAGCACGAGGTCGCGCAGCTTGGCCAACCGGACCGGGCCGATGCCGTCCACCTCGCCGAGTTGATCGACGCTGGTGAAGCGGCCGTTGCTGTCGCGCCACGACACGATGGCCGCCGCGGTGACCGGCCCGACGCCCGGCAACGTGTCGAGCTGCTCGACAGTGGCCGTGTTCAGATCGACCGGGCCCGCCGGACCACCCGGCGCTGGCGATGCCCGCGGGCCCGCGGCGTCGGCGGTGCCGGCAGAGCTGTCTGCGCCGGTGACGACGGAGCTGCCCATCTCGGTCGGCTGGCCCGGGGGCGCACCGATCCCGACCACGATCTGCTCACCGTCGGTGACCCTCCTGGCCATGTTCAGACCGAGCATGTCGGCACCGTCGAGGGCGCCGCCAGCCGCATCGAGCGCATCAGCGATGCGTGCGCCCGGCTCGAGGGTCACCAGACCCGGGGTGTGCACCAGCCCGACGACACTGACCACGACAGGCTCGGCCGCTTCGGGCGACGGCATCGCGGCCGCCGACGAGGCCGGTTCCACCGGCGGCA
>CAXEZH010000403.1:0-9695 GCA_964000695.1 uncultured Mycolicibacterium sp.
CACTGCAGCATCTCTCTTGATGGCTTCATCGCCGGGCCGAACCAGAGCTACGACGCTCCGGGCGGAAAAGGCGGATTCGACCTCCATCGCTGGCACTCTGACCGCGAACAGGGCGGCCGGGTGGTCGACAAGGCGTGGGCGGACTCGTTACTCCGTCCGCGCGGCGCATATCTGATGGGGCGCAACATGTTCTCGCCGGTTCGGGGGGCCTGGTCTTCCTGGGAGGACGAGCACGGTGAGTGGCGCGGTTGGTGGGGCGACGAGCCTCCGTACCACGCCCCGGTCGTCGTGCTGACCCATCACGACCATCCGCCCCTCACGACGAGGGGCGGCACCATCTTTCATTTCGTCACCGACGGATTCGATGCCGGGTTGGCGCGGGCGCGAGAGCTCGGCGGCGGCGACGTGCACATCGCGGGCGGAGCGGCCACGATCCGGCAGGCACTGGCCGCCGGCGTCGTCGACTCGCTAGCCCTCGACATCGCACCCGTTCTTCTGGGTGCCGGCGAACGGATCTTCGACGGCACGGCTCAACCCCGACTGAGCATCGTCGAGGTTGCCCACTCGCCGCACGCGACACATGTGCGATACGACATCGGCTGAGTGGCAGATGAGCCCAGTCCGTCGTCACCCCGCCGGACTGCCGTCAGTGTGACGGTGCACATATGTCGGACTGCACGCCGTAGTTTCCGACTTCGTGCACCGGGTGAGCTTCCGGTTCCCGTCTTCATCGGGAATGATGGAAAGATGCGTGGGCCGCGGCAGATGTCGACTGGATGCGGTTACGTGGCCTTGGCGATTGTGTTGACGCTGTCCGGTTGCAACGCAGACGATTCCCGTACGACCCCGGCGGGGACGTCCTCTACATCCGCAACTGATCCGGGCGCCCCAGCGGGGATGCGCTCAGTGGGGCCGCTGGAATTCGAGCGCGCCATCGCCGGTGGCGAACGCGTCGTGATCAACGTCCATGTGCCCTACGAGGGTGAGATCGCCGGAACAGACTTGTCAATCCCGTTCGATCGGATCGAGGCGCAGAGCGGACGCTTACCCTCCGACCGGTCTGTCCCACTCGCGATCTATTGCCGCAGCGACCGGATGAGTGCCGTTGCAGCCCAGTCGCTCTCCCGTCTGGGATACGACGACATCGTTGAACTCGACGGCGGCATGCGAGCCTGGGAGCAGAGCGGGCGAGCGCTGATCTGGCGCTGACCGCCGGTCGTCGACGAGGAGCAGGTGACGAAGCCATCTCGTTCCGGTGGAGATGTGGTGTCTCGCTGGGGTCATGCGGGGTCGCGCTGTCATCATCGGACGCGTGGTGAACGGACCAGCGAGGAGGACCGACACGGCCCTCGCGGCCCGGTTGGCAGCACTGGCCTCGTTCGGTGCGGCAGTCATCCACTTTGCGGTGGTGCCGGCGCATTGGCAGGAGTGGGTGGTCGCTGGGCAGTTCTTCGCACTCCTGGCGCTGTTCCAACTCGTGTGGGCGCGCGCGGTGCTGGCCCGACCGACGAATCTCGTTCTTGCCGGCGGAGTCCTGCTCAACCTGGGGGCCATTGCGCTGTGGGTGGTGTCCAGAACCGTGGGAGCGCCGTTCGGTCCGCACGCCGGAGAGCCTGAGCTCGTGCAGGCTGCCGACCTGTGCGCGCTGCTGCTCCAGCTGTATGTGGTGATGGGAGCGGGGTGGCTATGCCACCGCGGCCTACGGGGCAAGCCGATTTCGTGGTTGGTCAACGGTGCCGTCCTCCTCGGAGCCACCAGTATCGTCGCGCTCGCCTCCACTGTCGGCGTCGCTTCCGGGCTCCAGCACGGCCATCACTCCCCGTCCGGGACGGGCACCGGTCATCACGGGCCCGGCGTCGATCACGCCGATGAGCATCGAGCTCACCCGCCGGAGGCGAACTCTCCCGCGCCCCTCGGGGAATCGGTCGGCACGCCGGCACAGACCGAACCTGCGCCGCGGGTCGCCCCGTCAGCGGTGCCGTTTCACGACTCACATGACCATGAGCACGGCTGACAGCTGATCTCCTGCCTGACTGACTGCGTGCCCGCGGAACATCGACAGGGGTACCCCGGCCGGGACGGGCCGTCAGCGCCCCAACAAGACGCGGCTGGTGTGACGGTGCTCATGTGTCGGGAACAAATGCGGTGCGCACCCCGTTGACCCCATCGATAGTTGAGTGAACCAGACTCAAGTCGGGCTTGACACCAGCGAGTGACAAGAGCAGGCTTGAGCGCGGCGCACTCAGTTCCAGAAAACGTTCTATTCAGGAGGCAGTAACTATGGCTCGTGCGGTCGGTATCGACCTCGGGACCACCAACTCCGTCGTCGCAGTGCTCGAGGGTGGCGACCCCGTCGTCGTCGCGAACTCCGAGGGCTCCCGGACCACCCCGTCGATCGTCGCGTTCGCGCGTAACGGCGAGGTGCTGGTCGGCCAGCCCGCCAAGAACCAGGCCGTCACCAACGTCGACCGCACCATCAGGTCGGTCAAGCGTCACATGGGTTCGGACTGGAACGTCGAGATCGACGACAAGAAATACACGCCGCAGGAAATCAGCGCGCGTGTGCTCATGAAGCTCAAGCGTGACGCGGAGAGCTACCTCGGTGAGGACATCACCGACGCGGTCATCACGGTGCCCGCCTACTTCAACGACTCGCAGCGTCAGGCCACGAAGGAAGCCGGCCAGATCGCCGGCATGAACGTGCTGCGCATCGTCAACGAGCCGACCGCGGCCGCGCTGGCCTACGGTCTGGACAAGGGCGAGAAGGAACAGACCATCCTGGTCTTCGACCTCGGTGGCGGCACCTTCGACGTGTCCCTGCTCGAGATCGGCGAGGGTGTCGTCGAGGTTCGTGCCACCTCCGGTGACAACCACCTCGGTGGCGACGACTGGGACGACCGGATCGTCGAATGGCTGGTCGACAAGTTCAAGGCCAGCAGCGGCATCGACCTCACCAAGGACAAGATGGCCATGCAGCGTCTGCGCGAGGCGGCCGAGAAGGCCAAGATCGAGCTGAGCTCCAGCCAGTCCACGTCGATCAACCTGCCCTACATCACCGTCGACTCCGAGAAGAACCCGTTGTTCCTCGACGAGCAGCTGACCCGCGCGGAGTTCCAGCGCATCACCCAGGATCTGCTGGACCGCACCCGTCAGCCGTTCCAGTCGGTGATCAAGGACGCCGGCATCTCGGTCGGCGAGATCGACCACGTCGTGTTGGTGGGCGGTTCCACCCGTATGCCCGCGGTGTCCGAGCTGGTCAAGGAAATGACCGGCGGCAAGGAGCCCAACAAGGGCGTCAACCCGGACGAGGTCGTCGCCGTCGGTGCTGCGCTGCAGGCCGGTGTGCTCAAGGGTGAGGTGAAAGACGTTCTGCTGCTGGACGTCACGCCGCTGTCGCTCGGTATCGAAACCAAGGGTGGCGTGATGACCAAGCTCATCGAACGCAACACCACGATCCCGACGAAGCGCTCGGAGACGTTCACCACCGCCGACGACAACCAGCCGTCGGTGCAGATCCAGGTGTTCCAGGGCGAACGCGAGATCGCCGCGCACAACAAGCTGCTCGGCAGCTTCGAGCTGACCGGCATCCCGCCGGCCCCGCGCGGCGTGCCGCAGATCGAGGTCACCTTCGACATCGACGCCAACGGCATCGTGCACGTGACCGCCAAGGACAAGGGCACCGGCAAGGAAAACACCATCCGCATCCAGGAGGGCTCCGGCCTGTCCAAGGAAGAGATCGACCGGATGGTCAAGGACGCCGAGGCCCACGCCGAGGAGGACCGCAAGCGCCGTGAGGAGGCCGACGTCCGCAACCAGGCCGAGTCGCTGGTCTACCAGACGGAGAAGTTCGTCAAGGAGCAGCGCGAGGCCGAAGGTGGCTCGAAGGTCCCCGAGGACACCCTGACCAAGGTCGACGCCGCGATCAGCGACGCCAAGTCGGCGCTGGAGGGCACCGACATCGGCGCCATCAAGACCGCGATGGAGAAGCTGGGTGAGGAGAGCCAGGCCCTGGGCCAGGCGATCTACGAGGCCACTCAGGCCGAGCAGGCCTCTGCCGGTGGCCAGGAAGGCGCTGCAGGCGGCGCCGGCGGCTCTGCCGATGACGTCGTCGACGCCGAGGTGGTTGAGGACGATCAGGAGCGCAAGTGAGCGACAAGGATCGAGAAGAGCCGATCACCGTCACCGACAAGCGTCGCATCGATCCCGACACCGGACAGGTTCGTGACAACCCGAACTCGGCCGGCCCGGCCCCCAGCGGGCCGGGGCCGGACGAGTTCGCCGGGGAGTCACCCGAGGAGGCCGGCAAGGCCGCCGAACTGCTCGCGGATCTGCAGCGGGTCCAGGCCGACTTCGCCAACTACCGCAAGCGGGCCCTGCGCGACCAGCAGGTGATCGCCGATCGGGCCAAGGCCACGGTCATCGGCCAGCTGCTTCCGGTACTCGACGATCTCGACCGCGCGCGCAGCCACGGCGACCTGGAATCCGGGCCGCTGCGGGCGGTTGCCGACAAACTCGTCAGCGCCCTGGAAGGCCTGGGCCTCACGCCGTTCGGCGACGAGGGCGACGAGTTCGACCCGGGGTTGCACGAAGCGGTGCAGCACGAGGGCGACGGGACACATCCGGTGGTCGGCACCGTGATGCGCAAGGGCTACAAGGTCGGCGAGCAGGTCGTCCGTCACGCGATGGTCGGTGTCGTCGACACCGTGCCCGAGGCGAATGGTTCCGGCGACACCGGCGCTGATGCCGGCTCCGAAGCCGGCGAGCCCTCAGAATCGTAAGAATTGACCGCGAACAAGTATCCATAGGTAAGGAGGTGACGCGGTATGGCCCAACGAGAGTGGGTTGAGAAGGACTTCTACAAGGAGCTCGGCGTCGCCTCCGACGCCAGCCAGGACGAGATCAAGCGGGCTGCCCGCAAGATCCTCGCCGAGAACCACCCCGACCGGAACCCGGGCAACTCCGTGGCCGAAGAGCGGTACAAGGCCGCCTCGGAGGCCAAGGAGGTGCTCACCGATCCGGCCAAGCGCAAGGAATACGACGAAACCCGCCGGCTGTTCGCAGGCGGCGGGTTCGGTCGGGGCCGGTTCAGCGGTGGCGGTGGTGGCTTCGGTGGATTCGGCGGAGGAGACGGTCAGGAGTTCAACCTCAACGATCTGTTCGACGCCGCCGGCCAGACCGGCGGCGCCAACATCGGTGACCTCTTCGGCGGACTCTTCGGTCGCGGCGGGGCGCAACCGCGCCCGTCGCGGCCGCGGCGAGGCAACGATCTCGAGACCGAGACCGAGCTGTCCTTCCTCGAGGCCACCAAGGGGGTGGCGATGCCGTTGCGGCTCACCAGCCCCGCCCCGTGCACCAACTGCCACGGCAGCGGTGCACGGCCGGGTACCAGCCCCAAGGTGTGTCCGACCTGCAACGGCGCCGGAGTCGTCAACCGCAACCAGGGGGCCTTCGGGTTCTCCGAACCGTGTACCGAATGCCGCGGCAGCGGGTCGATCATCGAGCATCCGTGCGACGAATGCCGTGGCACCGGCGTGACCACCCGTACCCGCACCATCAACGTGCGGATCCCGCCGGGCGTCGAGGACGGTCAGCGCATTCGGCTGGCCGGTCAGGGCGAGGCCGGGCTGCGCGGCGCGCCGTCCGGTGACCTCTATGTCACCGTGCACGTCCGACCGGACAAGGTGTTCGGCCGCAACGGCGACGATCTCACCGTCACCGTCCCGGTCAGCTTCCACGAGCTCGCGCTGGGTACCACGCTCTCGGTGCCCACGCTGGAGGGCAAAGTGGGTGTGCGGGTGCCGAAGGGAACGTCGGACGGACGCATCCTGCGGGTGCGGGGGCGCGGTGTGCCCAAACGCTCCGGCGGCAACGGCGATCTGCTGGTCACCGTCAAGGTGGCGGTGCCGCCGAATCTCGAGGGTGAGGCCGCCGAAGCGCTAGAGGCCTACGCGAAGGCCGAACGCGCGAGCGGGTTCGACCCGCGGGCGGGATGGGCCGGGTCCCGATGAGCGCCAGTCGGAAGGATTCGGCTGAACAGGCTCGAACCTTCCTGATCTCGGTGGCCGCCGAGCTGGCCGGTATGCATGCGCAGACGTTGCGCACATACGACCGGCTCGGCCTGGTCACCCCTCAGCGCACTTCCGGTGGGGGACGCCGCTATTCGCAGCGTGACGTCGATCTGTTGCGCGAAGTCCAGCGGCTCTCCCAGGACGAGGGCGTCAACCTGGCCGGGATCAAGCGGATCATCGAGCTGACCAACCATGTCGAGGCGCTGCAGGCCCGGGTCCGGGAGTTGACCGAGGAAGTCGAACGGCTGCGGTCACAGCCGCGGCCCAAGAGCACCGCGTTGGTGGTGTGGCAGCCCCGCAACCAGCGCTAGCCTCAGCCGAGGATTCGAGACGACCTCGCGGACAGCGTAGCCGCACCGAGTCGGTGCGACCCCTGGGTGGCGAGTCGGGTCCGGCTGAACGTCCACGCAGTGCTGGACGGGGAGAATCGGGCTGAGCGCGCTCGGAGTCGCTGGAACACGGCTCGTACCCTCGTGTGCGTGTCCTCCATCTGGCCCGTTCTGCATTACGACGACACGACGACAGCACTGCGGTTCCTCGTCGAGGTGTTCGGCTTCCGCGAGATCATCGCCGTCGCAGACGACGACAATGACATCGTGCATGCCGAGGTGGGCTGGCCGGGTGGCGGCTGCATCGTCTTCGGCTCGACCAAACACACGGACAGCGTCCACGGAGCCATGAAGCCAGGAACCAGTGCCGTCTACGTCGTCACCGCAGACGTGGACGCCGCGCATGAACGGGTGCGCCGTGCCCAGGACGCCGCCGTCGTCCAGGCGCCGAACCACACTCGGTTCGGCTCGGGCGCGGAAACCTACGCATTCACCGCAGCCGACCCGGAGGGCAATCTCTGGACATTCGGCACATACCGAGGGACCGCCACGCGGTAGGGGGAGCCGATCAGGCTGCCCCCAAAAAAAGCGCCAGCGGGTTAGTTGATCTTGATCCGGAACTGGGCGGTGACCGACTCACCCGGCTGGACCTCGCGGTAGCCGCCGCGCCGCAACGCATCGGTGGGAGCTGCCATCGGCTCGAAACACACCACCTCGTCGGTGGCGGGGGCGAAGACCTGCGCGGCGGTGTAACCGGCGTCGAAGTGGACCTCGATGCGGCGGTCCCCGCCGGAAACCGCGAACACCGAGCCGTCGGCGACCTCGTCGAAACCGTCGTCGATGACCTTGTCTCCCAACGTCTCAGACGTGGCCGGATGGGCTATCGCGGCCCCGGTCGGGATGCCCCACGGATTGACCGGTCGGTGCCGCATCGACGGCGTCTCGATCTGCCACTGCGCCCGTGGCACACCGGGGAGGGTGAGATAGGGATGGAAACCGAAGCACATCGGAACCCGCGACCCCGTCGTCGCCGTGACGGTGGTTTTCACGGTCAGCGTCCGCTGCATCAGTGTCACGTCGAGCGTCAGCAGATGCGGAAACGGGAACGACGCCAGCAGACCCGGCCGCGCGGCGAAGTCCAGCTCGGCGGTCAGCTGAGATTCCAGCTCGGTCGTGACGTGCCAGCCCGGGTAGGCGGCCAGTGTGCCGTGGATCGGGACACCGTGCTCGTCGGTGCGCACCCCGCCGGTGCCGGGTGTCAGCGTCACGACGGCGCCGTCGACACCGTAGCCGTTGCTGCTGAGCCGGTTCGCCCACGGGTAGAGGATCGGAATGCCCATGGTCTTGTGGTTCGAGACGTAGGCCTGCAGGCCCCGACGCTGACCCAGCAGTTCCGCGCCGGCGTCGGACAGCGACGTGGCGATCATGCCGGCTTCGGGCACGTAGGTGGCGGTCAGCGCCGATGACGGGTCGCGCAGGGTGACGGTTTCGAACTCGGCCATGACCCTCGATCCTGCCACGCCGGGATCAGCTGGCCAGCGGGTCGTGCTGAATTCGTTCCGCGGGTGCGCCTTTGGCGATCAGCGCCTGCTTGGTCGCGGTCACCATCGCCGGCCCGCCGCAGAGCAGGATCTGCCGGTCACTCCAGCTGCCGTAGCGGGTCACCACCTCCGGTAACAGACCGGTCTGGCGCACGTGCAGTCCGCGTGGCGGGGTCGGATCGGGGTAGTCGGCGGCCCACGGCGGGTCGAACGTCAGCTCGGACACCGGTGTCACCGACAGCCACGGGTTGGTCGCGGCGACCTCCCACAACGTCGGGAGGTCGTAGAGGTCGGCGGGGTATTTCGCGCCGAAGAACAGGTGCACGCGCGGATTCTCGCTGAACCGGGCCAGGTCCATGATCAGCGCCCGCAGCGGCGCCAGCCCGGTGCTGCCGGCCACCATCAGCACGTCGCCGGCGTCGCGGTCGATGTGCAGCGCGCCGTGTGGGTTGGACACCCGCCAGCGGTCACCGGGCCGGGCCTCACCCAGGATCGCGGTGGAGACCATGCCGCCGGGCACCGAGCGGACGTGGAACTCGACGTAGCCGTTCGCGTCGGCCGGAATCGAGGGGCTCAGGTAGCGCCACCGCCGCGGCCACTGCGGTATCTGCACCGGGACGTACTGGCCGGGCAGGTAGGACAGGGGATGGTCCATCTTCAACCGGATCACCGACACGTCGCGGGTCGCACGCAGGTGCTCGAGCACGGTGCCGTCGCAGAACGGGGGGCTGGTCTCGGCATCGGCCGCTCCGCTCATGACCCCCACGACGAGGGTGACGACGTCGTTGACCGCCTCCGACATCCGCCGGTCCCAGTGCTCGGCGAGGTGGGTGCGCAGCGCGCCGAGCAGGGCAGTTTTGAGCGTCTCGTAATGGGCCTGGCTGACGCCGTACTTGCGGTGGTCGCGGCCGAGTTGGGCGAGGAAGGCGACGGGCTCCTCTGCTCGCTGGGCGATGAGCTCGTCACACAGCCATGTCAGCGCCTCGGCGAAGACGTATCGCTGCTTCTCCATGTCGGGCGGGAACAGGTCGCGCGCGGAGAGGTCGGTGGCGAACCAGCGGGTGTAGAAATCCCGGATCAGCACTTCGGACTCGGGGCCCGGACAGACGGCGGCGCGCAGAATGCGCATCGTCTCCCGGTCTTCGAGTCCCACGCCGCACGATCCTAAGTCACCGGGCCGCGAGCTTCCTGTGACGCAGCGCGGCCGCGGATAACAGTGCGGTACCGGTCAGGGCCCAGCACAGCAGCACGACGACCGCACCTGACGAACCCGCCCCCTCGAAGAAGGCCGTCGACCGCAGCACCGTGGCGGTGGCCCCCTGGGGCAGCAGCTGACCCAGCGTGCCCCAGCCCGCAGGCAACATCTCCGGGGCGCTGGTCAGGCCGGAGAGCGGGTTGCCGACCAGGACCGCGAGCAGCGCGCCGACGCCGAGGCCGGCCTTGCCGAACAGCGCACCCAGCCCGAGCAGGAACAACAGCGCGGCCCCCACACCCAGTGTCAGCCCGCCGGCCACGCCCCAGAAATTCGCCGTC
The DNA here is from genome assembly GCA_964000695.1 of uncultured Mycolicibacterium sp. Classification (GTDB taxonomy): domain Bacteria; phylum Actinomycetota; class Actinomycetes; order Mycobacteriales; family Mycobacteriaceae; genus Mycobacterium. The sequence goes on from CAXEZH010000403.1 coordinate 9,472, forward strand.
GTCGACCCGAGCACGTAACGCAGCAGCGCCGCGATCGTGACCCCCGACAGCGCCGCCGAGGCCAGTGCCGCCCCGAACTGCAGGCCGGGTGCCCGTGGGAAGGCCAGTACCAGCGCGATCGCCGGCAGCAGCCCGGCCAGTGTCAGGGGCAGCGCCGAGGCCGCCAGGCCGGCGCCGCGGGGGTCGTCCGGGGTGGGTGGGGCCAGGTCCTCGATCGTCACCGG
>CAXEZH010000404.1:0-25632 GCA_964000695.1 uncultured Mycolicibacterium sp.
CCGATGTCCAGGGCCTGTTCACCGGCCTGCATGACGCAGCCCCAGATGACGTCGTCGACGAGCGCCGGGTCGACGCCGGCACGCTGGACGAGGCCGTTGAGCACCTGCGCGGACAGATCGGCAGGATGCACGCCCGACAGGCCGCCGTTGCGCTTGCCGACTGGTGAGCGGACAGCCTCGACGATGACGGCTTCAGCCATGGAAGATCTCCTTCGAAAAGTGTGGTAACTCGAACGTAAACGAACAAGGTTTACTAGGTCAACCTACTGGTTGGTAGGCAGATTCGGTAACTCAGCGCACCGGCGAGCGGCCGGCGGCGGCCCGGTCGGCCGCCTCGGCCAGTTCGTCGCGAAACCGCGGATGGGCGATCTCGGCCAGCGCGTGACCGCGTTGCCGCACCGTCTTGCCTTCCAGCTCGGCGACCCCGTACTCGGTGACGATGACGTCGACGTGGTGCCGCGGCGTCGTGACGACGGCGCCGGGACCGAACCACGGCACGATCCGTGACACGAGCTCGCCGTCCTTCTCGTAGGTGGAAGGCAGGCAGATCAACGAGCGGTCGCTCAGCTCGAGTCCGACCCCGGCCACGAAGTCCTCGGCGCCACCGATGCCGCTGAACTGGTTCCCGGCGACGGTGTCGGCGACAACCTGGCCGTGGAGGTCGATCGCGAGCGCGCCGTTGATGGACACCATGGTGTGGTTGGCCGCGATGACTTCGGGCGCATTGACGATCTCGACCGGCAGGAACGCCACATCGGCGTTGCCGTCCAGCCACGCGTAGAGCTCCGCCGACCCGAACGCGAACGTCGTGACACTGACCCCGTCGAAGATCCCCTTAGCGTCATTGGTGACTTTGCCCGCCCGGTGCAGCCGCATGCAGCCGTCGGTGAACATCTCGCTGTGCAGTCCGTAGCCACCGCCGTCCCCGTCGGCCAGCAGGGTCGCGATCTGACTGGGAATCGAGCCGATGCCCGTCTGCAGCGTGGAGCCGGGCCGGATGAACGCGACGGCGTGCTCGGCGATCGCCCGGTCGGCATCCGACGGCTCCGGTTCGGGGAGTTCGAGCGGGCTCTCCGAGGAGCGGATGAGGATGTCGATCTCGTCGACGTGCAGCGCATGCCGATGGTCACCGTGCCCGAACGTGCGCGGATAGCCGTCGGACGCCTCGACGATCAGCAACCGGTTCGGGTCGGCCCCGGCCCGGCGCAGCTCCTCGGCCGTGCCGCCGGCGTGCAGCGCCAGTGAGCACCATCCGTCGGCGTCGGGGGCGGCGGCGACCGTCGTCATCACGCGGGGGCACTGACGTTCCAACAGCGGCCCGAAGCGGCGGAAGTCCGCCGGGGTGAACTCGATGTCGGCGCCCGAGTCGCGCAGCGCCCGCTCCAGCGGGCCGTAGAACCCCGACTGGTAGTGCACGCCGGAGCGGCCGAAGAGTTCGGTGCTCACCGCCAGCAGCGCACCGTAGACGCGCAGATCGGTCCAGTCCGTCCGCTCGCCCAGCGCGCGCAGGAACCCGGGCGGCTGACCGGGCCCGAGCGGGATGCCCAGCGTGTCGCTGCGGTCGATGCGGGCGGCGGCGTCCTCGGCGGTGAGCTCCTGCGGCATGCAGCCAGCCTTCCACGCGACACACCCGTATCGTTCGCGATCACGCCCGAACCCGCGACCACCTGCCCGGTCCGCCGGGAATTCACCGGCCGGACAGCGGACGCTCACCGCCGGTCCGCCGGCGCGCACCCGCATCTGGGTCACGATGAGCCGATGGCGTTCCCAGCCGCATGTCACGACCCGGTGCTCGACGTTCCGGCACCGACGGCGCCCGAGCCCGGGGCCTATCTGCGCGCGGCGCTCAACTGGCATTTCGGCGCGGACACCGGGTCACCGTTCTGGCTGCGCGTCGCCGAGACCCTGGATTTCGATCCGCGTGTCGAGGTTCGCAGCTACGACGACCTCGCCCGGTTCCCCGCCGTCGTCGACCAGTTGCGCGACGCCGCCGTCGAGGACCTCATCCCGCGCGGATACGGGTGCCCGGCCCCGGTGCCGAAGGTGTTCGAGTCCGGCGGCACCACCGGCGCGCCGAAGCGCACCGCACAGCTGCCGGACTGGGTGGAGCAGGTCACCCGCTGGCAGGTCGAGGATTTCAGCGCCGGCGGCTTCGTCGCCGACGCCGGATTGCTGGCACTGGTACCGGGTGGACCGCACGGCGTCGGCCATTTCGACCGCGCGGTGGCCGAGCGACTCGGGGCACCGTGCCACACCGTCGACCTCGATCCGCGCTGGGTCAAGCGCCTGGCGGCGCGCCCCGACCGGCGCTCGGCTGCCGTGGTCGGCGACTACGTGTCACACGTGCTCGACCAGGCTCGCCACATCCTGCGCTCGCAACGGGTGAAGAACCTGCACGCCACCCCGCCGCTGCTGGAGGCCATCGCCACCGATGAGGAGCTCACCGATCTGGTACGCCGGCGCATCCGCTTCATCCTGCTCAGCGGCGCGCACGTGGATGCCGACACCATGGACCTGTTCCGCACGATCTTCCCCGCCGCGACCGTCTCGATCGCCTTCGGCAGCACCATGATCCTGTCGCAGGCCGCCACCCGTGTCGTCTCCGACACGGCAATCTTCGATCCCCGTTCGCCGTATGTGGTGTTCTGGGTCGTCGACCCGGTCTCCGGTGAGCGGGTCGGCTACGGCGAGCGCGGACAGGTGGTGATGCACCACATCAGCAAGGGCATGTTCATCCCCAACAACCTCGAACGCGACACCGCGCTGCGGATGCCCGGCCCGGACGGGCAGATCGGTGACTCGCTGGCCGAAGTCGTGCCGGTGGCGGTGTTCGACGGCGAGCCGGTGATCGAGGGCGTGTACTGACCATGGCTGCCGGCCCTACCGCGCTCAGGCTGGATGCGCTCGGGCCCGAGGGGGCGTACCGCACCCGGGCCCGCGAGGTCGTCACCGACACCGGCGGCGATCCGGTACTCGAGATGTCGCTGGCGCCGCGGCTTTTCGTCACCCGGACGGTCGCCGCGCAGCGACGGGCCGCGCCGTTGCCCGCTTCCGAACGCGCCGCCGCGTTACACCGCGCGGCCGAGCTGTTCACCTCGGCCACACTCGCCGGGCTGGACTTCACCGACTACGTCGAACTCACCTGCCGCATCACCGGATTGCCGATCACCGTGGCCGAGACCGGTGCCCGCGCCGTCGCGACGGCGGTGGCGTCGGCCTTCGACGCGGTGCGCGCGGCGCTGCCCGCCCGGACCGAGCTGGAGTGGCGCCGCCAGAGCGAAGGCGCGATCTGGGCGCGGCGGGGCGAGGTGCTCGGTGTGCACGCCCCCGGCAACGCTCCCGGCGTGCACGGCCTGTGGCCGCAGGCGCTGGCGTTGGGCTACCGCGTGGCGGTGCGGCCGTCGCGGCGTGAACCGCTGACCGCCCACCGGCTGGTGAGCGCGCTGCGGCAGGCCGGATTTCGTGACGTCGACGCCGCTTGTCTGCCGACCGGGCACAGCGGCGCCGACGACCTCGTGCGCGCGGCCGACCTCGCTCTGGTCTACGGCGGGCAGGATGTCGCCGACCGCTACGCCGGCGACCCGTCGGTGTTCGTCAACGGTCCCGGCCGAGCCAAGATCCTCATCACCGCCGAACAGGACTGGCGTGCCCACCTCGACGTCATCGTCGACTCGGTCGCGGCGCTGGCGGGCACCGCGTGCGTCAACGCCACCGCCGTGCTGTACGAGGGCGACGCCGGGACGCTGGCACGGGCGGTGGCCGAGCGGCTCAGCGCGTTGCCCGCGTTACCTGCCGCCGACCCCTGTGCCGTGCTTCCCACGTCGGCGATCGGCAACGCCCGCGCCGTCGCCGATCGGCTGGCGCGCTGCGCCGTCACGGCCGAGCCCGTACTGGGTGCCGAGCAGGTGGTCGCCGACCTCGGCGACGGCGTCGCGGCGCTGCGGCCCGCGGTGCATCTGCTCAGCTCACCGGATCCGGTGACGCTCGGGGTGGAGCTGCCGTTCCCCTGCGTGTGGGTGTCGGGGTGGTCGCGGGGCGACGGCCTGGCACCGCTGCGCGACAGCCTCGTCGTCACCGCGATCACCGCGGATCAGACGTTGCTCGACAGCCTGGCCCGGGAACCTTCGGTGACCAATCTCTACTGCGGCACAGTCGCGACCCACCACGGTGCCCCGCACATCCCGCACGACGGATTCCTGGCCGACTTCCTGATGCGCAACAAGGGGTTCGTCCGCCGCTGAGCCTCCCCGCACTCGCGCTGGCAGTATCTGGGGCTGACCGCCCGTTCCGTCCGATGCCGCCCGGCAGCAGCCCCACATGGTTTACTGAGTTGCACAGCTTTGTGGCAGTGGAGTCGACCGGGAGGAGGGTGCCGTGGCGCGCAGCACTCCCCTGGCCCCGATGATCGGCGCCGACGCCGTGGCGTCCCGCGCCGCGGTCCGGTCCCCCAAGACGGCCGAGCTGGTCGCCGGGACCCTACGGCGCATGGTCGTGGACGGCCAGCTCAAAGACGGTGACTTCCTGCCCAACGAAGCCGAGTTGATGGCCCACTTCGGTGTCAGCAGGCCCACGCTGCGCGAAGCGGTGCGGGTGCTGGAGTCCGAGCGCCTGGTCGAGGTGCGGCGCGGCTCGCGGACCGGGGCGCGGGTGCGGGTGCCCGGTCCCGAGGTGGTGGCCCGACCGGCCGGCCTGCTGCTGGAACTGTCCGGCGCGACGATCGCCGATCTGCTGACCGCGAAGTCGGCGATCGAGCCGATGGCGGCCCGGCTGCTCGCCGAGACCGGCACGACCGAGGCGTTCGACGAACTCGAGCAGATGCTCGCGGGGCTGGCGACCGTCGACCACCAGTCCGACCGTCTCGCCGAATCGACCGGCGCGTTCCACCTGCGGGTGGTGCAGCTGTCGGGCAACGCGACGCTGGGCATCGTCGCCGGCATGCTCCACGAGATCACCGTGCGGCACACGGCGTTCGTGTTCAACGAGCGCCGGCCGGTGTCGCGGGACGACTACGAAAAACTGATGCGGTCCTACCGCAAGCTGCTGCAGTTCCTGCGCGCCGGCGACGCCGACCGCGCCGAGGCGCACTGGCGCAAGCACCTCGACACCTCACGCGAATTGCTGCTCACCGGGCTGGAGAGCGTTCCGGTGCGCGACGTCATGGGCTGACCGACGACGACCACGTCACGTGCACCGGCACGGTGTCGTCCCACGGCTGACGCGTGACCATGTCGGCGACCATCACGTAGCCCCGCTCGAACTCTCCGGTGGCGGCGTCGACCAGTCGGTACTCCTGGCGCTGCTTGTGAATGGGCTGGGCGTCGAGCACCAGCACCCGTACCTCCCCGGGCTCGAATCGGCAACGCTTCTGCAAGGCGGCGATCAGCTGCTCGTTGTGCATGTGCCCGTCGCCGAAGTTCCATCCGATCGCGGTGCTGCAGATCCGTTCACCGTCGGTGAGCACGTAGTCGGCTTCGTCGTGACCGGCCATCAGGCGGTGCGCCAGCGTGAACATCGCGCGGCCGTGGGTGTTGAACGACCGGAAGGCGTACCCCATGTACTGGTACATCTCGGCGGTTTCCTTGCTGCCGTAGAACTTCTCCATCTGTGCGGCCGGCATGCTGGCAATGGCGACGAGACCATTGTCGATCTTGACCGCGGCCGAGGGTTTGATGCACCACAGCGAGGTGTCCCAGTTGCCGGCGTAGTAGCGCATGCCCGGCAGGAAGGACACTTTGCGCGGGAACAGGTTTCCGATCACCACCGTGCCCGCCGACACCGCGAACAGCAGCAGCGGCCAGGGGCTGTCGAGATCACCGAGGCCGATGCCGGCGTTGCCGACGAACAACGCCAGCACGCTGAACATCATGAACACGTTCCACTCCAGCGGCACTCCCATCGGGATGGCCGACAGGATGCCGAAGTGGAAGCACAGCATCACGACCGCGGCGATCGCGGTGACCCAGCCTCCGTGGGAGAAGAACAGCACCAGCGGCACCAACATCTCGATGGCCGTAGAGAAGTGGGCCAGCCAGCGCGAGGCCCGGCCCGGGCGCAGGTCGTCGGGGAAGTGCTCGAAGAATCTGCGCTTGATGGAGCGGGGACGGATCACCGGGTTGTTGCTCATCATCGTGGAGATGACGAACGGGAAGTGCTTGTTGAGTTTCGACGTCGCCGCGCCCATCCAGATCACCAGGCACACGAGCTTGGCGGCGAGGACGATGTCGGCACCGCTGAACAGGAAGCACACCGCCAGTGCGCCGTAGACCTCGCCGCGGGCAGCGAGAAAGATCACCTTGTCGCGCAGCCCCGCGAGCGCCAGCAGTGCCAGGATCGCCACCGTCTGCCACACGGGCAACACCCCGATGTCGGATCCGAGCTCGGGGATCGGTCCGGAGCCGTCGGAGAACAGGGCGACCACGAGCATCACCAACAGCCCGGCGTAGAGCGCCACGTCGACCGGTCCCCGGCTGTCGCCGGAGGTCAGCGGCACCCGGGAAGGCCACGGTGGCAACCGGATCGTGTTGGGTCGCAGCCAGTACAGGATGGACCCCATCGGCGGGAAGAAGCGGTTGTTCAGCGGCCCGAATCCGCAGCCGAGACCGACGACCTCGAAGAGCATCGTGTAGAGCACGACCTTCTGGTAGACGATCGGCTCGGCATACCAACTACTGACGTTCGTGAATCCGTCTATCCCGGTCGTGGTCAGCACGACCAGCCACGCGCCGAGTATGTAGAGCGCGATCTTGACGACGTAGAAGAGGTGCATGACGACCGGGGTGCCGAAGCCGACCTCGGCCCAGTGCCGGGCCATCGGCACGATCCTCTCGGCGCGGGTGCCCTTGCTCCATTCGGCGTAGTCGACGACGGGCGCGTCCTGCTTGAGAAAACCCATGGGGGTCAGATTAGAACGTGTTCCAGTTCGCCTGGGGGGAACCGCGCCAAAACGGCGTGGACACGACCGCGGCGGGTCGGCGACGAGGTCTGTGACAATGGCGCGATGGCTGCTCCGCATGAAGACCCGACGGCCGCTCCGCACGAGGACCCGACGGCCGCCTTCGCCGAAGTCGCGGCCCTGCTCGACCTCGACGACACCCAGTTCGACACCCTCAAGGTGCTGGGCCGGGCGCTGCACGTCAACGAGGCCGACCTCACCCAGACGTTGGAGGCGATCCTGCGCTCGGCGACCTCGGTGATCCGGTGCGCCGATCACGCCGGGGTGAACCTGCTGGTGCGCGACCGCCTCGAACCACAGGCCACCCTCGGATCCGCACCGCCGCGGTTGGACGCCCTGCAGCAGCGCAGGGGTGTGGGGCCGTGCTTCGACGCCTCACGCGAGCAGTGCGTGATCACCGTGGCCGACATGGCCTGCGAATCCCGCTGGCCCGAGTTCGCCTCGACAGCGGTCGAGTTGGAGGTGCATTCGATGCTGTGCGTGCCGCTGTGGGTCGACGAACGGCGACTGGGCTCGGTGAGCCTGTACAGCGCGACGACGCAGGCCTTCGACGCCGCGGCGGTGCAATTGGCCGACCTGTACGCCACGCACGCCGCGGTGGCCCTCGCCGACGCCCAACGCACCGATCAGCTCAGACGCGCGATGGCCAGCCGCGACGTCATCGGGCAGGCCAAGGGCGTGCTGATGGAACGGCACCGCATCACCGGCGACGAAGCGTTCGAGATGTTGAAGCAGGCGTCGCGCCGAGCGAACCGCAAGCTCGTCGACGTCGCCGAGATCCTGGCGGCCACCGGCGAACTTCCACAGCCGTCTGATTGAACCGCGAACTTTCGGGTACAGGCGGAGGGCCGGATTTCCGCCACGCCAGACCCGCGGGCGGCCCGCACCCGACGCAGGAAGTTCTTCCATGCCCCCCTCACGTAAACCATCGCAAGCAGCTCCCCGTCCCACCAGCGCGACCGGCGCCCGACTCGACGACGTCGTCGACGGACAGGATCCGCGCGCCCAGCAGGGCGAGTACCTCACCACCGCACAGGGTGTCCGGATCCCGGACACCGACCACTCGCTGAAGGCCGGATCGCGCGGCCCGACCCTGCTCGAGGACTTCCACCTCCGGGAGAAGATCACCCACTTCGACCACGAGAGAATTCCCGAGCGCGTCGTGCACGCCCGCGGCGCCGCCGCGCACGGGGTGTTCGAGTCCTACGGCACCGCGGCGTCGGTCTGCAAAGCCGGATTCCTCGGCAAAAAGGGCACGAAGACCGACGTGTTCTGCCGCTTCTCGACGGTGTTGGGCTCGCGCGGCTCCGCCGACACCGTGCGCGACACCCGCGGCTTTGCGGTCAAGTTCTACACCGAGGAGGGCAACTTCGACCTCGTCGGCAACAACATGCCGGTGTTCTTCATCCAGGACGGCATCAAGTTCCCCGATGTGATCCATGCGGGCAAGCCGCACCCGGATCGGGAGATCCCCCAGGCGCAGTCGGCGCACGACACCTTCTGGGATTTCGTGTCGCTGCACACCGAAGCCACCCACCACGTCATGTGGAACATGAGCGACCGCGGCATCCCGCGCTCGTACCGCACGATGGAAGGGTTCGGCGTGCACACCTTCCGGCTGGTCAACGCCGAGGGCGAGACCAGTCTGGCGAAGTTCCACTGGAAGCCGGTGGCCGGTGTGCACTCGCTGGTGTGGGAGGAGGCACAGATCGCGGCCGGCTGCGATCCCGACTTCCACCGCCGCGACATGGCCGACGGCATCGACGAGGGGGCGTTCCTCGAATACGAACTGGGCGTGCAGGTGATGCCCGACGACGGCTCGGAGACCCACTCCGGGATCGACCTGCTCGACCCGACGAAGATCGTCCCCGAGGAACTGGTGCCGGTGCAGCCGATCGGCAAGCTGACCCTCAACCGCAACCCCACGAACTACTTCGCCGAAACCGAGCAGGTCGCGTTCCACACCGGTCACTTCGTGCCCGGCATCGAACCGACCAACGACCCGCTGATGCAGGCTCGTCTGTTCTCGTACCTGGACACGCAGCTGACCCGGCTGGGCGGGCCCAACTTCTCGCAGCTGCCCATCAACCGGCCCCGCTGCCCGGTCAACGACATGCTGCGCGACGGTATGCACCAGACGGCCATCCACACCGGCCAGGCGCCCTACCGGCCCAACAGCATCGACGGCGGCGAGCCCGTCGTCGCCGGAGCCGACGAAGGCGGCTATGTGCAGACCCCGCGACAGGTGGACGGACCGGTGGAGCGGGCCCAGCCCGCGTCCTTCGACGATCACTTCACCCAGCCGGCGATGTTCTACCGCAGCCTCACGGAGGTGGAGAAGGTTCATCTCATCGAGGCCTTCACCTTCGAGCTCGGCAAGTGCTACGAGCAGGCCATCAAGGAACGCCAACTCGAGGTCCTCGCCAACGTCGACACGCAGCTGTGCGAACAGGTGGCGGCCGGGTTGGGCTTACCCGCCCCAGCAGGGCAGCCGCCCGCCGACGTCGAGGTGTCGCCCGCGCTCTCGCAGGTCGTGGACACCCCTGGTCCGATCGACGGCCGCAAGATCGGCATCATCGCCGCGGCAGACTCCGATCTCGCGGGCGTCAGCGCGCTGACCGAGGCGATCGAGGACCGCAAGGCCAGCGCACTGGTGACCGCGCCGTTCGGCGGTGTGCTGGAGTCCGGGCGGCACAAAGCGGTCATCGAGCGCACGCTGTTGACGGCACGATCCATCGAGTACGACGCACTCGTCGTCGCCGACGGCACCCGGCCGACCGGCGACATCAAGCTGGTGCTGTTGCTGCAGGAGGCCTACCGGCACTGCAAGCCGATCGCGGCGTGGGGTGACGGTGTCGAGGCGCTCACCGCAGCCGGCATCGACCCCGACGCACCGGGTGTCCTGGTGGCGAAGAAGGTCGACAAGGGCTTCGGCGAGGCGCTGGCGAACATGGTCGGCCTGCACCGGGTGTGGGACCGGGCGCCCGCCGTGATGGCCTCGAAGGTCGCGCCGGCCGACTGACGGCCGACCGAGACCGGCCGCCGTCCCCGGCGGCCGGTCTCAGGCCCGGTGTGCGCAGCCGGGTGGTCTCAGGCTCCGGTCTTGGCCGGTGGGCGGTAGAAGATCACCAGCTGACCGATGCCGCCGGCGAGGCCCAGGACCGCGGCGATCACCAGGCCCCACCAGCCGTGCAGCAGGTCGTAGAAGCCGGTGCCGCTGAACAGTAGGTAGTCGAGGCTGAGCTTGCCGGCCCCGATGGTGGCCACGGCGACCGCGGACACCGCCAGCACCAGGTTGTACTCCCAGCCTTCCTTGACGATGAAGAAGCCGTTGTCCTTGTGCACCGTCCAGGCGGCCACCAACATCAGCGCGACGAAGCCGGCCGCCGCCACCGGGGTGAGCAGGCCGACCGCCAGGCCGAGACCCGCGGCCATCTCGGTGGTGGCGGCGACGCGGGCGTGGAACATGCCCGGCTTCATGCCCATGCTGTCGAACCAGCCGGCAGTGCCGCTCAGTCCGCCCTTGCCGAAGAACTTGTTGTAGCCGTGCGCGGCCATGGTCAGGCCCAGCGCGACCCGCAGGATGAGCACGCCGACATCGAGAGCTGTGTCATACATGCAACAGAATGTAGGCCATCTGTCACGTCCGCACCGACCTACCCCGGCTGTGGGCCCGTCAGTCGGCAGGCACCCAGTTGCCGTGGAAACCGGAGGGGACGCGGTGCGGCAGCGCGATGCTGGCGACCTCATCGAGGGTCTGGGCGTCCAGGAACGCCAACTCGCTGCGGTCGGTGCGGCGATCGTAGACGAAGCCCATCAGCACGCCGTCGTCCTCGGCGGCCTCCGGCGAGGACGGCTGGAACACGAACTCACCCACCACCTTGTCGGCGCCGAAGGAGTGGGCCGCAGTGGAGCTGCCGACGAAATCGTGCTTGAGCAGGGTGTCACCGCCGTCGCCGTCACCGACGCAGGGCGCGTACCCGTAGCGATGGCGCTTGCCGACGTGCCGCTCGTCGATGCGCGGGAACTCCTGGGGCCGGTCGTCGATCCGCGATTCCCGCACCTTGCCGTCGGCGAGGTCGACGGTCCACCGCTCCAGGGTGGGTGGACCCTCGTCCGGCCCGAAGTGGTTGGTGTCGAACATCTTCGGATGCCGGATGACGTCGAGGACGATGGTGGCGTCGTCCGCCTCGTAGGCGTTCATCGGGTGGAAGACGTAGCACGGTTCGACGTCGAACCAGCGCACGTCACGGTTGCCGCCCTCGCGCGGCATCACCCCGATCCGGGCCGGATATTTCGGATCCCAGGAGTAGGGGAAGCGGCGGTCAGACGACGGGCCTTTCGGTCTGCGCGCGGCGAGCGGGTCCGGGATGCGGATCCGTCCGATCACCGCGGAGAGCATCAGCCGCGCCGGAAGCCGAAGGGCGCGAGGCACTCCCATGGTGGCCGCGGTCCGGACGTCGAAGGTGACCGGAAGATCGTAGAACACGACGTAGCGCTCGGTCAGGGAGAAGTCGTGCATCATCGGGCTGCCGCCGACATCGATGTCCACGGTGCGCCGTGCCCGGCCGTCGGCGCCGATCACGGAGTACTGCACGGTGTTTCCCCGCAGCATGCTGTAGGAGACCGCGTGCAGTTCGCCGGTGTCGGGATCACGTTTGGGGTGCGCGGTGTAGCCGCCGGTCAGCGTGCCGTCGAAGTCGCACGGGCCCACGGTGTCCAGCTCCTCGGTCAGCTCGTAGTTCGCCACCCCGGCCTCGATCAACGCGAGTGTCTTGCCCGCGTGCCCGATGACGTTGGTGTTGGCGCCGATTCCCGAGATCGCGACCTCTCCGGCAGGCACCGGCTCCCCCAGCGCGCGGGCCGCCTGCGGCCCCCGCACCCACCGGTTGCGGTACCACTCGGCGCGTCCGTCGCGGATGCGGATTCCATGCACCATGCCGTCGCCGATGAACCAGTGGTACAACGCGGGGTCGATCTCCCCGATCGGGTTCGGCCCGTTGCGCAGATAGCGCCCGTCGAGATAGCCGGGAAGGTGGCCGGTCACCTCGAGATCGGTCAGCGTGTGCTCTTCGGCGATCGGAGCGAACACCCCGCTCAGATAGCGGTTCGTCATGCCCGCCTCCCTATAACAGCGTTATATGTGCCCCTTGTATAACACCGTTATGGCAGCATGGCAACCATGAATGCGAAGGAGTCGTTGGTGAAGGCCGGCGTGCGGCTCCTCGAACGCGACGGCCTGGACGCGCTGAGCGCGCGCAACGTCGCCGCCGAAGCGGGCACCTCGACGATGGCCGTGTACACCCATTTCGGCGGCATGACCAACCTGGTCGACGCCGTCGCCGTCGACGTCTTCGTGCGCTTCACCGCGGTACTGACCGAGGTTCCGCACACCGACGACCCAGTGGCGGACTTTCTCGCGATGGGCTTGGCGTACCACCGCTTCGCCCTGGCCAATCCGCAGCGCTACCAGCTGATGTTCGGCACCGCCGCTCCGGCGTCGCTCACCCGGTTCCGGGCCGACCTGACCGTGACCGGCAGCGCGACCAGCCGCAGCGAGCTCGCCGAATCGTTCGGGGCGTTGCGCGAAGGCGTGCGCCGGATGATCGCCGCGGGCCGCATCCGGCCCGACGACGAGCTGTCCGTCGCGGGCCGGCTGTGGAGCGTCAACCACGGTGCGGTGCTGCTGGAGATGGCGGGCTTCTTCGGGCACGAAGGGCACGGGTTGACCCAGATCCTGGGCCCGCTGATCATCGACACGCTGGTCGGGATGGGTGACGACCGCGCCGCCGCCACACAGTCGTTGGCGAGCGTGGTGACCGCGCAACCCGCGGATGCCTAACCTCTCAACCCGCGGAGCCTCTCAGCTCACGGGGCCTCTCAGCTCGCGGGCGAGGCGTTCGACGTAGGCGTCGACGTCGCCCACGGCGGATTCGGCGGCGTGGACGCTGACGGCCACGGTGTCGCCCAGTCCGTGCACGCCGTGTGTCAGTCCCATCATCGGTGACAGCCCGGGGAATCCGGTGGTGAAGAGCACCGGCGAGGTGCCGAGAACAAGGTCCTTGGCGCCCCGGTCGACACTCGACACGACCGTGTTCCCGGTAGCAGTCTCGGATCGCACGGCGGGATCGAATTGCCTGACGCCCCAGCGCAACAGCGGTGCCGGCACGGCCCCGAAGGCCGCGCTCGCGGCCACCATCGCCGGATGGTTGGCCCGCCTGCGCCGCTGGTGCAACTCGGCGCTGATCGCCCGGCACCGATCGGCGAACGGCAGCTGCGGATGCAGCCCGACGCCGACGTTGCCGAAATGGTTGTTTGCGCGGCGCGGGCCTGCCTTGGCCATCGGCACCTCGGCGCCGAGCTGCGTGGTGTGCTCACCCAGCTCCTCGAGATGCCCGGACAGAGCGTCCGCCACCGCGGCCAGCACGCTCACGGTCACGGTCGGGCCTGGCAGACGACGCCGGTCGCACAGCACGGTGCGGAGATACCGCCGGCCGTCGGGCCGTGTGTTGCTACGCAACACCGGCCGTGACTTCCCCTGCGGCGGAACGAGTCCGGCAGCGGTGTCGCGGACCAGCCCGCGGTGCGCCCGCGCCGCCGCGGCGGCCCGCTGCACCCAGGAACACTCTGGATGTCCGGTGACCTCGCCGGACGAAATCGGCGCGTCACGGCCGAACAACCAGGCCGCCAGCGCCGCCGAGCGCTGGCCGTCGCCCAGGGCGTGCGACATCTGCAGCACCGCCACCGCCCCGGTAGCGGAGCCCGGGCCGCGAAGTTCGGTGACCGCGGGAAAAACATGCAGACGCCATGGCGCCACCCGCGCGTCGAGCTGGTCGTCGCCGAGGTCGGCGATCGCGGCCAGACACGCCGACCACGACGCGTCGGCGGGCCGGTGCACCGTGAAGCGGTCGGCCTCGATCGCGCACGGCTGCCACTGCGGGTACCTCCAGAACCCCGCGTCGGCGACCCGTACTGCCAGCGCGGCACAACCGCCGGCGCGGCTGCGGATCGCCTGCAGCGCCGGGCCCGGATCGGTCAGCTCGCCGTCGAACGCGTAGACAAGGAACTGATCGTTCGGGATCGCCGATGCCATCCAGTACATCTGCGCGTCGACCGCTGCCAGCCGACGCGATGTCATGACAGCAGGATCCGGACTACACCGGGTCGAACGCCGAGATCAGCCAGCGGCCGTCGACCTTGTCCAGGGTCACCCGCACGCTGGACGCCGTGTCGGTCGGCGGCTGTTGACCCACGGTGACGGTCTGGTTGACGAACAGCAGCACCACTGCGTGCTCGGGGTCCGCCGACACCGGCGCCGCAGCCGGAACCGATGCCAGGGCGGCGATCTGTTGCTCCTTGGCGCCGGGGATGACGACATCGGTCGTCAGATCCGTGTAGGACTGCTGGAACTCGCCGGTCAGCAGATTGCGCGCCGCGCCGAGTTGCTGCTCGACGGTGTCCGGCGAGTACGACAGCAGCGCGATGGTGCTCTCGGTCGCGGCCTGTGTGGCGGCGTCGGCGGCGTCTTCGGCGATGCGTGCGGAGTTGGCCTGCCACTTCAGGAAGCCGGCGGTCAGCGCCAGCACCAGGGCCAGTGCGGGCAGCAGTCCGAACGCGACGACCTTCGACCAGGGCACCGCACGCTTCGGCGCCGGGGTCGCCACCGGCTCGGCGGGCGAAACGTCGTCGCTCGGCTCGTCACCGGACTCACTGGGCACCTCGGTGGCATCGGCCTCCTCGGTGGCATCAACCTGCTCGGTGGCGTCAACCTGCTCGGTGGCGTCAACCTGCTCGGCGTCAGTGGCGGCAGCCTGCTCGGCGCCGGTCGAGGTGCCCCCGGCGTCCACGGTCGTCTCGTCCTTCTTGTCCTTGCTGTCCCCGCTCATGGCACAAACTCCACGTTCGACACCTTGGCCTCGTCACCGACCTTCTCCACCGAAATCCGCATGCGCCAGGCCCGCGGCGCCTGATCGGGCGCGCCCGCGTTGGACGTGCGCACCGTGACCGCAACGAGAACCTGGGCCTCGTTGTCGGAGAACGACTCCAGACCGGCCTCGGCGATGGTGCCCTCCGAGGTGGACTGGGCCTGCTTGACGACCTCGACGAACGGCTCGGCGCGCCGCTGGAAGTCGTCGTAGAACGTGCCGGTCGCCGAATCGAGGATGCGCTGAACGTCGGCCTCGGCGTTCTCGTAACCGATGGTCGTGAGGTTGAGGGCACCCTGACGCCCGACCTGCAGATAGAGGCTGCGCAGGTCCTGGGTCTGCTGGGCCTGGTAGGCCTGGAAGCCGAGCCAGCCGGTCAGCCCCGCCAGGGCCACCACCGCGACGAGACCCGCGATGAGCGCGATCTTGACGTGCGACATCGGCGCGCGGGCCGGTGCGGACTCCTCGGCGTCGGTGGCAGCATCGGCAGCGTCAGCCTCGGCAGCGTCAGAATCGGCATCGTCAGAATCGGCGTCCTCGACTTCGGCGTCGTCCGCCTCGGTCGCCGCGTCAGCTTTGGTGGCGGTGGCGGCCTCGGTGGCGGCTGCCGGCTCCGGCTTCCCCGTCTCGGGCACGTCGGTAGCGGTCGACTCGGGCTCGACCGCGCCGGATGCCTTCCTGTCGGTGGTCCCTGCCGAATCCGCCCTCGACGTCGTCAATTCCCCGTCGGGGGCAGCAGCATCGTCTGCCATGTTCGCTCCTCTGCGGCACTGTCGGCCAGATTGGACTGTGTGTACACCCGTCCGTCCGGTCCAACGTACGTGCCGCTCGCCGGGTCGTACTCCGCGGCCGCTATGGGTGGCGGCGCCGGAGCCGGTGGCGGAGCTGCGTCTGCAGGTGGTGAACCCGGCGGCAACTGGGGGACGTCCTGACCGGACAGTGTCGCGTTCGGGTCGCCCTTCCAGTTCCAGCCGTCGTTGAGCGGCACGTAGTTCTCGTCGCTTTCGCACATCTTGACAGTCGGGGCCCGCTTACCGGGCACCGTCTGGCACGGCAGGTTACGTGCGCCGCGCACGTTGAAGGGCCCGTCCTGCGGTACCCGGCAGTACACGTCGCCGGCGGGGCGGTCGGGGTAGTCCTCGAACGTCGGCGCCCGCTGCTGCTGGGCCGGCAGGAACCCGGTGGTGCACGGCGGGGGAACGTTGAGGTTCAGATTGAACACCAGCGAATCGCCCATGTAGTCCTGCTTGGTGCCGTTCTTGGGCACGCCGATCGCCTGGGTCACCGCGGTGCCCTGCGGCAGCAGCACCAGCAACTGCTCGAGCCCCGCCTGGTAGGCCACTGCGACCTCACCGGTGCTGACCAGGTTCGCCAACACGATCGGCAGCGTGGGCTGCAGTTCGTCGAACAGCGCGCGCACCTCTTCGGCCGCGCCCGGACCCCGGTCGAGGATGCCCGCAACCGAGGCGTCCTCCTGCTGCAGCTGGCCGGTGATACCGGCCAGATTCCGGGCCCAGGCCTGAATCGAATCGGCGGTGTCGGTCTGGGAGTTCAGCACTGGTTGGACATCATCGACCAACGTCGTCAACGAGTCGAGGTTGTCCCGAGCGTCGATGGCCAGCGTCGTCGATCCGTTGACCAACCGGCGCAGGTCGGGCCCCAGCCCACCGACCGCGATGTACGCCTCGTCGATGACCGTGCGCAGGTTGTCCTTCGGGATCGCGGCAAGACCTTCGTTGGTGAGGTCGAGCACCGTGTTGACGTCCGGTGGCATGCGGACCCGATCAACCGGGATCTCGTCGCCGTCACGCAGTTCGGGACCGTCCCCACTCTGTGGCAGCAGCTGCACGAACTGCTCGCCCACCGCCGACTGGCTGCGCACCTCGGCGATAAGATCAGCCGGAATCGACACGCCTGAATCGAGCGACAACACCGCTGCCACACCGGTATCGGTCAGCGCCACGCTGTCGACGATGCCGACCTGCGAACCGCGGTAGGTGACGTTGGCCCGGTCGTAGAGGCCGCCGGTCTCGGGCAACTCGAGCGTGACGCGGTACTGGCCGACGCCGAGCAACTGGGGCAACCGCATGTAACCGAAAACCATGATCGCCACCGCCGTGAACGCCACCACGGAGAAGATCACCAGCTGGATCAGCATCTGTCTGGTCACTCGCATGTCAACGCCCCTGGTCGAAACGGTACGGCGCGACCAGCGGGTTGCCCCCCGGCGGCGGAACGTTCTGGTTGCACGGGCTGGGCATCTGTCCGACCGTGCGGCCCCACTGCAGCTCGAGCCAGGTCAGGTTGCACTCGAAGCGGGTGCCGGTGAAGAAACCCTGGTCGATGCGCGACAGGGTCAGATCCACCACCAGTGTCAGGTTGGCGTAGTCGCCGCGCATCCAGTTGGTCAACGTCTCCTTCGGGAACGGGAACGTCGGCAGGAAGCTCAGCGCCCGCGTCAGGGCGGGTCCGGCATCAGCGAGCGACTGCAGCACCGGGCCGATGTCCTTCAGCTCGGCGACCAGGGATTCCCTGGTCTGGTTCACCGAGTCGGCGGCCAGCGCGCTGAACCGTCCCAGCTGCACCAACGCCTCGGCGAGCGTCTCGCGTTGATCGCGCAGGACCGCCAACGCGTCCGGGATGGTCTGTAATGCCCTGTCCACCACGGGTTTCTGCTCGGCGATCTGTCCGACCAGATCGTTGAGGCTTTCCGCGGTGGCGATGATGTCGTCGGTCTGGTCGTCGAGGTGTCCGATTGCGATGTCGAGCTGCTCGATCAGGCTGCGCAGATCGTTTTCCCGCCCGGTGAACGCGGTCGACAACGCCTCGGTGATGTCCTGGATGTCGCCCAGCCCGCCGCCGTTGAGCAGCAGAGCGACCGCAGCCAGCGCCTGTTCGGTGGTCGGGTACGCCCCCGAGGACGCCAGCGGGATCAACGCGCCCTCGGTCAGGCGGCCCTGCGGCGCTTCGTCGGTGGGCGCGGACAACTCGATGTGCTGAGAACCCAGCAGGCTGGTCTGGCCGACCCGGGCGGTCGCGTTGGCAGGCAACACGACATTGCCGTTCAGCGTCATCGTCACCAGCGCATGCCAGCCCTGCCGTTCGATCTCCGAGACCGTGCCGACGTTGACGTCACCGACGCGGACCCGCGAGTTGCGTTCGACGTTGTCGACATCCGGCATCTGGGCCTGCACGGTGAACGATCCCGGCCCGCCACCCTGGGTGCCGGGCAGCGGAATCGAATTCAGCCCCTGCCAGCCGCATCCCGACAGCGCCATGGCCATGGCCAGCGCGGCGACGCCACCCGCGCGCCGTGTCCTCGCCGCGGTCATGAGCCACCTCCCGGCGGAACCATCATGCCCATCAGTCCGTCGGTCGGGTTGGTCGGCACCGCCTCGGCCGGGAGGAGGGGACCGCTCACGGTGTCCGGCGTCGGGCCGCTCGGCGGGGGTACCGCAGCCGGGCCCGGCCCCGGCCCGGCCTCCGCTGGCAGCGGGGCGACGCCCATCGGCGCCGGCTGACCGGCTGGTGGCGGACCGGCCGGCTGCGCTCCACCAGGCGGGATGTAGTCCGGCCGCAGCCAGTCTTCGCTGTAGGTCAGCTCATTGGGCCGCGTCGAGGCGCCGACGACCTGATTGATGCCCAACGGCAGGAAGTTGTACTGCCGGTTCTTGATGATCGGCGCCAGGTACTGCACGCAGAGCTTGGCCGACTGCTCGGCGCCCAGCCGGGACGCGGCCTGCACTGCGCCACACAGGAACTGGATGGGGTTGGCGAAGTTGTTGATCTGGGGCACGCTGCTGACCGAGCCCTGGGCGGGCTGCCAGATGTTCACGTAGTTCTGGAATGTGTTGGGCGCCAGATGCAGGAACTGCTTGACGTCGTCGAGGCTGTCGTTGAGCGCCTGGGTGACCCCGGCCAGTTTCTCCGACGTGGTACCCAGCGCGTCGCGATTGTCGGCGACGAAACTCTGCACCTCGCCCACGGCGACGTTGAGGTCACGCACCGCGGTCGCGACCTCGTCGGGATCGTCGGCGAGCAGCCCGGTCACCGAAGCCAGGTTCTGGTTGAGCTGACGCATCAGGTCGGTGCTGTCCTGCAGCGCCGACACCAGTGTCGCGAGGTTCTTGATCGTCGAGAAGATGTCGGTGCTCTTGTCGCCCAGCGCCGAGAACGCCTGCGACAGTTTGACGACCGTATCGCGGATGTTGGCGCCCTGTCCGCGCAGGTTGTCGGCGGTGGTGTTGATCACCGACCCCAGCGGGCTGACCCCGCCAGGCTCGGTCGGCGTCGGCTGCAGCGTCTCGCTGAGCACCTGCAACTGCCTCCGTACCTGGTCCCACTCGACCGGCACGGCGGTGCGCTCGATCGGGATCACGGTGTCGTCTTCCATCACCGGCCCGCCCGTGTAGGCGGGCGTCAGCTGGATGGCGCGCGAGGTCACCAGCGCGGGCGACAGGATCGCGGCGTTGGCGTCCGCGGGGACGTCGTAGCGGTCGTCGTACCAGAACGAGATCTTCACCCGCTCGGGCTGCGGCTCGATCGAGACGATGCTGCCGACCGGCACACCCAGGATGCGCACGTCGTCGCCCTCGTAGATGCCGTTGCTGTTCTCGAAGTAGGCCACCACGTTCACGCGGTTGACCCTGTCGGTGGTGCGCACCAGCACCGCGACACCGGCGACCAGCAGCGCGGCCAGCACGACGGCCACCCAGGTTCTCGGGTTTCTCATGGCGTGTCCTCCACCGGAACGAGCGGCGGTGCCTCACCCGGGGCTGGAACATAGATCGGGTTCGGTGTCGGCGACGGCGTGGACGCCAGGCCCGGCGGCGCCTCGGCCGGCGGGCCGGGCGGGGGTCCGCCCGGCGGTGGTGCCGGCTCGGGCTCACGGTAGGGGTAGCAGCCTGTCGGACCGGGCAGCGGCAGACCGGGCGGGCCGCAACCCTGATCGCCCGGATTGCCGGTGATGGCGTCGGGCAACGTCAGATGCGGGTCGCCGCCCTGGCCGGTGCGCGGGTACGGCAACGGCATCGCCGGTGTGCCCGGCTGACCCACCTGCGGGTCGCTGCGCTCCGAGGGCGCCAGCACGTTGGGGTCCAGACCCAGATCGGAGAAGGCCACGTCGATGAACGGCTGCAGGAACTGCCCCGGCAGCAGATTGGCCACGTAGGTCTTGAAGAACGGTCCCGCAGACACCGACTCACCCAGCGACATCGAGTACGAGTTCAGCAGACTCAGCGACTCCTGCAGCCGCTCTTTGCGGTTGTCCAGGATCGTCAGCACGCCGTTGAGCTTGTCCAGCGCGGGCCGCAGGGTCGCGCGATTCTCGCCGATGAAGCCTTGCAGTTGGGCGCTCAGCGCCGAGATGTTGGCCGAGATCTCGTCGACGGCCGCACTCTGGGTCTGCAGCTCGGCCAGCAAGGCGTTGGTGTTGGCGACCAGACTGACGACCTGATCGCTGCGTTCGGCCAGCACCGTGGTGGCCTCGTCGGCGTTGTCCAGCAGACTGCGCAACTGCTCGTCGCGCTTGTTGAGCGTGTCGGAGAACCGCGCGACACCTTCCACCGCGATCCGCAGCTGAGGTGGGGTGTCGGCGAAGGTCGCCGACAGCACCCGCAGCGACTCGGAGAGCTGGTCGGTGTTCAATCCGCTGATGGTGGTGGCCAATTCACCGAGCGCGTCGGGCAGCTGATACGGCGACCGCGTGCGGTCCAGTGGGATCGTGCCGTCCTGTTGCCCGTCACCGCGCGCGACCACCTCGAGGATCTTGGTGCCCAGCAGGCCTTTGGTCTTGATCGCGGCCTCGGTGCGTTCACCCAGACGGATGTCGCTGTCGACGGTGAACGTCACCAACACGCGCGGGCCGTCGAGTTCGATGGACCTGACCTGGCCCACCCGGAATCCCGAGACCTGAACCGCTGCATCGGTGTTCAGTCCGCCGGCTTCGGCGAAGTACGCGGTGTACTCCCGGCCGCTGTCGACGAAGGGCAGCCGTTCGTAGTTCACCGCGCCCAGCACGATGGCGGCGGTGAGGCCGAGACCGATGCCGCCGATGAGCAGCTGGTTGCGTTCAGCGAAGGGCTTCATCGTGGCGCGCACCTCCCCGAGGACTGCCCGGCGACCTTCACGTACACCGGCTGGCCACCCTTGCCGTTGAGCTTGAGCACGAGATCGCAGAGGTAGAAGCTGAAGAAGTCACCGTAGATGCCCTGGCGCGCCAGCACCTGGTAGGCGTCGGGCAGTGTATTCAGCAGATTGTCGAAGTACTCGTTGTCGGCGACCACGATCCCGGCGGCCCGGTCTGTCTCGTCGATCGTCTTCTTCAGCGGCGGGCGGGCTTCGGCGAGCAGGTCGGCAATGGTGCTGGCCGCGGCGTTGGTGTAGGCCAGACCGTTGGCGATATCCGTCCCGCGGGCCTCGAGGCCTTCGACCAACTCCGACAGGGCCGTCACCGCCTTGCCGAACTGTTCGCTCTGATCGCCGAGCGAACCCAGCACCGTGTTCAGGTTGACGATGACGTCGCCGATCAGCTGGTCGCGGTCGGCCAGCGTGCTGGTCAACGCCGCGGTCTGGGCCAGGAAGGAGTTGATCGTGCCGCCCTGCCCCTGCAGTGCCGAGATCAGCTGTCCGGACAGCGCATTGACCTGGTCGGGGTCCAGCGCCTGGAACAGCGGCCGGAACCCACCGATCAGCGCGTCGAGGTCCAGCGCCGGCGAGGTGCGAGCCAGCGGGATCGTCTCGCCCCCGGCCAACCGCTCGGTGCCGCCGACACCCTCTTCCAGTGCCAGGTAGCGACCACCGATCAGATCGTCGTAGCGGATGACCGCCCGGCTGCCCTCGGTGAGCACCACCGAGCGGTCGGCGTCGAACTCCACCAGCGCCGTCGTGTCGGGCTGGATTTCGACGTTCTTGATCTTGCCTACCTCGACGCCGGCGATCCGCACGAAATCGTTGGTCTCCAAACCGGTCACGTTGACGAACTCGGCGCGATAGCTCGTGCGCTCCTCACCGAAGCGCAGCTGGCCGAACACCGCGTAGAGCCCGAACACACCGAGCAGGCAGACAGCCAGGAACACGCCGAGACGCACTGCGTCGCGTCGGATATTGGCTGTCATCGATTACCTCTCTCGGTCGATGTGACGGTTCAGGGCGGGCCGGGTGCCGCCGGAACCGGCGGCGGTACGTACGGATACGGCACCGCGGTGGGCTGCAACTGCATCGGATGTTCGACGATGAACGGCTCCGTGCCGGGTCGTGGCCCCGGGTCGCGCGGCGCGCCCGGCGGCGGCGCCGGCGGCAGGCCGGGCCACAGCGGGGTGCCGTCGGGTGCGTACAACTGCGCACCGTACGCGGGGGCACCCGGATACGGAACCGGTCCGATCGCCGGACCGCCGAAGAGATTCCGGATGCTCGGCGGCTCCGGCACCGCACGGGTCACCGGCAGGTAGTTGGCGTAGGTCGGGAACGCGATGCCCGGGTTGGGGCGCCAGTCCAGGCCACTGCCGAACCCGGTGTGGGTCACCAGTTGACGGACCGGCCAGTTGTCGGCCACCACGGGCAGCGAGCCGCAGCCCGGCTTGCCGCCGGGCCCACCCTTGGCGCCGATGATCGGCAGGTGGTTGGGGTAGCGGTACGGATCGTCGCCGAACGACAGGCCGGTGTCGAACACGATGCTGCGGCCGTTTCCGCCGGGCGACTCGTAACCGCCGTTGTCGAGCAGATGCTTGGCACCGACCAGCAGGCAGGTGTACTCGGGGTTGTACTTGTAGAGCAGCTCGGTCGTCGGCTCCAACACGTTGATCGCCTTGACCAGGTTGGCCTGGTTGGGCGCCAACAGGTTGATGCCGCTGTTGGACAGTCCGAGCGTCGAGAGCAGCAGCGCGTCGAGCTGGTCGGACTTGCTGACCACCGTGGCGCTGGTCGTGCTCGCCGCATCCAAGGTGGACAGGATGTTCTGCGCCGCAGCACTGAACGTCCGGTTGAACGAGGTGAGCGCCTGCAGGTCGGCCCGGATGGTCTCGTTGCGCGGATTGAGCTCCAGCAGAACCTCGTTGGCCGCCGTGGTGGCCTCGCCGATGCGTTCACCCTGACCGCGAACACCGTCGGACAGCGCCGACAGGGTGCTGTTGAGCTTGGCCACGTCGACCTGGTCGAGCACCTCGACGAGGTTCTCGAAGACGGTGTTGACCTCGGTGGTGACGTTGCGTGACTGCAGCACCTGTCCCGCTTCGAGGCGTTGGCTGCTCGGATCGCCGGGCATCACCAGGTCGACGAACTTGGCCCCGAACACCGTGGTGGCGCGAATCTGCGCCTCGACATTGGCCGGGATGTACTGCAATTGGTCGTCGTCGATCTCCAGGCGTAGCGCCACCGGCGAGCTCGTCTCACCGGTGACGCCGATGTCGGCGACCCGCCCGACCGGGACGCCGCGCAGCTTGACGTCGGCGTTCTTCTCCATCACCAGACCCGCCCGGTCGGAGGTCAGGGTGACCGGTGTGGTGGACCGCAATGACCCGGTGAACAGGGCGTATGTCAACCAGATGGCGCCGGCGAGCACGGCAACCAAGATCAGTGTCCACCACCCGGGAGCCAGACCGTCGTCGTCCATCCCTCAGCCCGCCAGGTTGAAGTTGCCGGATTGTCCGTACACCGCAAGCGAAATCATCACCAGCACGAACGCGGACACGATCAGCGACGTACGCACCGCGCGGCCGACGGCCTCGCCGACGCCCGCCGGGCCGCCGCGCGCACTGAAACCGTAATAGGTGTGCACCAGCATGATCACCACCGCGAGCGCCACACACTGGATGAACGACCAGAACAGGTCGATCGGATTCAGGAACGTACGGAAATAGTGGTCGTAGACGCCGGTCGACTGGCCGTAGAGCACCGTGGTGCCGAAACGCGCCGCCCAGAACGACGCCAGCACACCCACGCAGTAGAGCGGGATGACCACGAGCAGGCCGGCCAGTACCCGCGTCGACGCCAGGTAGGCGATGCTGCGGATGCCCATCACCTCGAGCGCGTCGATCTCCTCGTTGATCCGCATCGCGCCCAGCTGCGCGGTGGCGCCGGCTCCGATGGTGGCCGACAACGCCACCGCCGTCGTCGCCGGCGCGATCAGCCGCACGTTGAAGAACGCCGAGGCGAAACCGGTGAGCGCCTCGACACCGATCTCGGCGAAGTCGGTGTAGCCCTGCACCGCGACCAGCGCACCGGTCGTCACGGTCAGGAAGCCGACGATGGCGACCGTGCCGCCGATGACGATCAACGCCCCGGCACCCAGTCCCATCTGGGCGATCAGCCGGATCAACTCGATCCGGTAGTCCTTGAGAACCAGGCCTATCGAACGCAGCGTGCGGCCGTAGAACTTCGCCTGCACACCGACGCTGTTCCACGGGTCAGCCACACTGCGGAACCGGGCCTTGAGCCAGGGGAACTGGGAATGGGGCCGCGAGACCGTCACATCGTCACCTTGACCGCGACGGCGGTGGCCACGATGTTGATCGCGAACAGCGCCATGAAGGTGAACACCACGGTCTCGTTGACGGCGTTTCCGACGCCCGCGGGACCGCCGCCCACCGAAATGCCCTTGTAGCAGGCGATCAGGCCCGCAGAAAGCCCGAACAGGGCGGCCTTGATCAGCGCGATCGTGACGTCGAGCGCACCGATGATCAGCGTCAGCCCGGCCGCAAAGGCGCCCGGGGAGACGTTCTGGATGTACACGGTGAAGAAATACGCGCCCGCCAGGCCGACCAGGATCACCGTCGCCGACAACGCCAGCGACACCAACATCGCGGCCAGCACCCGTGGAACGACAAGAGCCTGAATGGGATTGACCCCCATCACGCGCAGGGCGTCGAGTTCCTCGCGGATGGTCCGGGCGCCGAGGTCGGCGCACATGGCTGTCGCGCCCGCACCGGCGACCACCAGAACCGTGACGATCGGCCCGATCTGACGGACGGTACCCAGCGCCGCGCCGGTGCCGGAGAAGTCCGCGGCGCCGAACTCGCGCAGCAGGATGTTGAACGTGAATGTCAGCAAGACCGTGTACGGGATGGTGAGCATCAGCGTCGGCAGGATCGACACGCGCGCGACGAACCAGGACTGGCTGATGAACTCACGCCAGGCGAACGGTGGCCTGAACATCGCCACGAACGTGTCCAGAGCCATCGAGTAGAACCCGCCGACTGCGCGAACGGGTTTGGCAATAGCGTCGGAAGCGACCATCTAGCAGGTCCTCCCTCGTCTACACCACAACGCCATTGGCCCTCCGACCGACCGCCGTGCCTGGCTGTGGCTGAGGCTACATCTGCGGAGACGCCGGGAAACCGTATATCAACAAATTCTGACCGAGCAACACGAGACCGGTTGCGCGCGCTGACCAGCACGGGTCTAGCGCTTGCCGGATTCTGGGCGCGGCCGGCAAAGTCGGCGACGTCCTAGTTCGGCGGCCCGCGCCGGCCCCCGCGCCAGTCGACGTGGCCTACCAGTCGCCGCCTCGGCCCAGCAGGACTAGCGTGGACGGCGATGTCGATCCCGATCCGACGCTGGACCACCACCGAGCCAATGCCGCAGCGCATCCTCGATGCAGCAACGGCGGCCTTCGCCGCACGCGGGTTCGCCGAGGCCACGATGGCCGACGTCGTCGACGGGTGCGGAGCCGGCGTCGGCAGCATCCACCGGCAGTTCGGCGGGATGCGGGACCTCTTCGTGGCGGTCTTCGACCGGCTGGTCGCCGACGTCGACCGGTAC
>CAXEZH010000405.1:0-13542 GCA_964000695.1 uncultured Mycolicibacterium sp.
CCAGGTCGGCGCGGCACATGACGACGGCGGCGGCGCCCTCGTCGGGCGAGCAGAACATGTACTGGGTGAGCGGATAGTTCAGCATGGGCGAGTTCAGGACGACCTCTTCGGTCATCGGCTTGCGCCGGAACGCGTTCGGATTGCGGGCGCCGTTGCGCAGATTCTTGGTGACCACCCGGGCCAGGGTTCGGTGGCTGATGCCGTGCTCATGTAGGTAGCGGTTGGCCTTCATGCCGAAGAACTGGGTGGTCAGATATTGACCGTTCTCGGCGTACCAACTGGGCATGCCGACCAGAGACGGATCCTCGGTGAACGCGCCACGGGGATGCTTGTCCATGCCGACGGCGATGCCGATGTCGTAGTCGCCCAACCGGATTCCGTCGGCGCAGGCCTTGGTGGCGCTGGCGGCCGTCGCGCACGCGTTGAACACGTTGGTGAACGGGATCCCGGTCAGGCCCACCATGCCGACGATGGCGTCGGGGTTGGCGACCGTCCAACTGCCGCCCACGCCGAATTGGATGTCGCGCCAGTCGAGCCCGGCGTCGGTGACGGCGGCGCCGATGGCATCGACACCCATCTCCATCGCGGTCTTGCCTTCGAACCGGCCGAACGGGTGCAGCCCGACACCGATGATCGCGACATCGTGCATGGTGATGGGTCCCTTCGGGTCACGGTCCAGGATGAGTCAACGGTAAACATTACGGTAATGATCGCGATATTTGACCGGTGCGGATCAGCGGCGACGCACCAGTTGCGCCTGCTGGATCGCCGCCACCGGCCCCTGACCGTCGAAAAGCATGCCGCGCGAGGCGCCGACGCCGTCGCGACCGTAGTGGTTTTCGGCGCGCACACCGATCCACTGGCCCTCGGGCAGGCGGTGGATGTGCACCGTCAGGTCGGTGTTGAGATAGGTCCAGTGCTCCGGGTCGAGCCGGCTGCCCATCCCGTTGGCGATGTCGGCCACACAGAACAGACGCTGGGTCGCGGTCATCGGCTCTGCGAGGACCAGGTCGACCAGCGGCCGGGCCCAGCATTCGGCCTGCTCGCTGTGGAGGATGTCGTTGAGCCAGCGCCAGTCCAGGCTCTGGATGTAGGTCCCGGCGACGCTGTCGTCGGGGTAGCGGGTGAAGCCCTCGCCGACGGGCCGCATCGGCGGGGTGGGGGTTTCGGGCAGGTCGTCGGTATCGGTGCGGCGGAAGCGCCACGCGCTGGCGGTGGCCACCGGCCGCAGCGCCCCGTCGGGTCCCGGCCCGAGCATTTCGGCGCCGATGAGCTCGATCTGTCCGCCGGGGCGTCGTATGTCGGCGCGGACCCACAGCTGGTCGCCGACCGGAACCGGGCCGAGCAGGTCCACCACGACGCGGCTGATCCGGGTGTCCGGGCGGGCCGCGCATTGTTCGATCGCGCGGACCAGCAGGGCCGATACCGGCGCCGCGTTCTGCATGGACGAACCCCAGGTGCTGATCACGTGATCGGAGGCCGCGAAGCGCTCACCGCGCCGGTCGTCAGCGTCGAGGAGCTGGTAGTAGGCGTCGGTCACGGTCGGTGTCCTGTCTTGCGTTCGCTGGTGGCCAGCAGGATATGGTGACGCATATCGAAAGCACAACCGGATGCCTTACAGGAGGATGCCGCGTGGCCGCCGACACCGAGCATGACGCCGTGGTGTTCGACCCGTTCTCCGCGGACTTCTACCGGGATCCGCACGCGTTCTATCCCCGGCTGCGGGCGCAGGCGCCGGTGTTCTACAACGCCGACTATGACTTCTACGCGCTCAGCCGCCACGCCGATGTCGCCGCCGGATTGAAGGATTTCACGACGTTCTCGTCGGCGTACGGCGTCGATCTGGGAATGGTGCGCACCGGACAGAAGGCTCCGGCCAAGATGATCATCTCGATCGATCCGCCCGAGCATCGGGTGATGCGCAGCCTGGTCAACAAGGTGTTCACCCCGCGCGCGATCAGGGCGTTGCACGACATGGTGTCCGACACCGTCGACCGGTTTCTCGCGGCAGCGTGCGACGCGTCCGCAAGTTCGAGTTTTGATGTGGTCAGCGACTTCTCGGTGTACTTCCCGGTCGACGTGATCACCCAGATGCTGGGGGTGCCCGAAGAGCAGCGCCAGCAGGTCAGGCTCTGGATCGACGAATCGTTGCACCGCGCGCCCGGTCAGATCGACATCTCGGAGTCCGGCAAGCAGGCGATGGCCGAGATGTGGCTGATGTACTACCAGCTCATCCAGGAGCGGCGTGAAGCTCCGCGCGAGGACATGATCAGCGCCTTGATCGCGGCCGAAGTGACCCGCGATGACGGCACCACCGACCGGTTGCGCGACTCCGAGATCGCCGGCTTCGCCACGCTACTCGGCGGTGCCGGCGCCGAAACGGTGACCAAGCTGGTGGGGGGCGCGGTCGCCACCTTCGCCCGTCACCCCGAGCAATGGCAACAACTGCTCGACGACCGCACCCTGATCCCCGCGGCGGTCGAGGAACTGCTGCGCTATGACGCGCCGGTGCAGTACAACGTGCGCCGGTCCACCCGCGAGGTCAGGCTGCATGGCGTGACCATCCCGGCCGGCGCCCCGGTGTTCCTGCTGGGCGCCTCGGCCAACCGCGACCCCGATGCCTGGACCGCGCCGGACACCTTCGACATCAGCCGCGATCGCACCGAGGCGCAGAACCTGGGGTTCGGCTACGGCATTCACAGCTGCCTGGGCGCCGCGCTCGCGCGAATGGAAAGCCGGGTCGCGCTGGAGAAGTTGCTGGATCTGATGCCTCGCTACGAAGTGCTCTGGGACGGCTGCCGCCGCGTCAGCATGCAGAACGTCGCGGGCTACTCCCATGTCCCGGTCCAGATCCTGGTGTGAGGCTCAGCGCGGGTCGATCAGGTCGCGCAGGCGTTCGGCGGGAAAGACCTCGCCGCGGGCCCGCCGCACCCGCTCGGCCAGGCCGCGGTCGGAGGTGGCGACCCGCACCTGCTCGGGGTGCGGATCGGCGGCGAGCAGCGCAACGATCTCGTCGTCGGCGGAATTCGGTGCCGGTGCCGGTGCGTGGGTGACCGTGATGACCGACGATGCGATCGGAGGGGTCGGCGGGCGTTCGAACACCACCGTCACATCGGCGTTCTCGCGCACCGCCCACTGTTCGAGGCGTTCCACCAGTGCGCCCATCGCGGCGCGGCGGTCGCGCCACCATCCGTCAGGACGGCAGCCGATCACGTTCATCCCGTCGACAATCCAGCGCACCGATTCGACACTATCCCCGACGGGTGCATGCGAAGGTGGATGACATGGCCGACACCACCACCAACGTCGAACACAAGGTGACGTTCTGCCGCATCTGTGAGCCGCTGTGCGGCATGGTCGCCACCGTCGAAGACAGCAGGCTCGTCGCGTTGCGGCCCGACAAGGACCACCCGCTGTCCACCGGATTCGCGTGCCAGAAAGGCATCGCCTTCACCGAGGTGGTCAATGATGCCGACCGGGTCACCATGCCGCTTCGGCGCACTCCCGCCGGTTTCGAGCAGGTCGGTTGGGACGAAGCGATGACCGACATCGCTGAGCGGCTCTCCGGCATCGTGGGTGAGCACGGGCCGGGCGCCGTCGGCTGGTACATGGGCAATCCGGGGGCGTTCAGCTACGCCCACGTGATGTCGATCCTGGCGTTCATCAAGGGCCTGGGCCGCGGCACCCACTTCTACACGGCCTCCTCCCAGGACACCAACAGCCGGCTGATGGCCAGTCAGCTGCTCTACGGCACTCCGATCTCGGTACCGATACCGGACCTCAACCGCACCGACCTGCTCGTCGTGATCGGCGCGAATCCGGTTGTCTCACACGGTAGTTTCCTGACCGCGCCGCGGATCAAGGACCGGATGAACGACGTCGTCAAACGTGGCGGGCGGGTAGTGGTGGTCGATCCGCGCCGCACCGAGACCGCGGCCGCGTTCGAATGGTGCGGGATCGTGCCCGACACCGACGCTTACCTACTGCTGTCGCTGCTGCAGGTCATGTTCGACGAGAACCTGGTCGATGCGCGGCGGATCGGCACGCAGGCCGACGGGCTGGGCTGGCTGCGCGCGCTGGTGGCGTCCTTTGCGCCGGAGGCGACGCAGCGGCATACCGGTATCGATCCCGACGTCGTGCGCGGGTTGGCGCGAGACCTCGCCGCGACGCCGCGCGCGGCGATCTACGGGCGACTGGGCACCTGCGTCGGGCGCCACGGCACCCTGACCTCGTACCTGATCGACGTCGTCAACCTGGTGGCGGGCAACCTCGACGTACCGGGCGGCTCGGTGTTCGGCAGCCTCGGGCTGCCCGGCCAGCGGCTGCTCAACCTCGTGATGGGCGGCGTGCTGCGCCGCACCTACCGGCGCAGGCGTTCGCGCATCGGCGGTTTCCGCTCGGTGATCGGTTCCGAACCGGCCGCGCTGATGGCCAAGGAGATGCTCACCCCGGGGCAGCGCCAGATCCGGGCGATGTTCATCAGCGCCGGCAACCCGGTGTTGTCGGTGCCCAACGGACCCGAGCTGGAATCAGCGCTGGAGTCGGTCGAGCTTTCGGTGGCGCTGGACTTCTACCTCACCGAGGCCACCGCGCACTGCGACTACGTCCTGCCGGTCACCACGATGTACGAACGCGACGATTTCCCGCTGACCTTCCAGCTGTTCCAGGCCACGCCGTTCCGTCAGGCCACCGAGGCCGTCGTCGACCCGCCCGGGCAGGCGCGCCAGGAGTGGCAGATCGTCGCCGACCTGATCGGGCGCCTGAGCGGACAGTCGACGGTGTTCGCGATGTTCGGTACGGCCAACCGGTTGCTGCGCCGGGCCGGCATCGAGTTCACACCTCGCAGGTTCGCCGACGGCATCATCCGGGTCTGCGCGGGCGGCGACCGTTTCGGATTGCGCCGCAGCGGGCTGACGTTCGACCGGCTCACCGGTCAACACGCCCACGGAAAGGTCCTCGACGAAAACCTGGCCACCGGTGTCCTCGGTTCGGTGATCGGCTATCCGAAGCGCCGGATCCGGCTCGCCCACGACGACATCGCCGCCGAGATCGCCGGGATGACCCGCCGCGCAGAACCCGAGGGCTTTCCGCTGCGGATGATCGGCATGCGCGAAACCCGTTCGGAGAACTCGTGGATGCACAACGCACCGCTGCTGATGCGCGGTGATCGCGGCCAGCACGGGCTGATCAACGCTGACGATGCTGCCGAATTGGACATCAGCGACGGGGCCGAGGTGACGGTCAGTTCGCCGTACGGCCGGATCCGCGTTCCAGTTTGCGTGACCAAGGACATCGTGCCCGGCGTCATCGCGGTGCCGCACGGC
Organism: uncultured Mycolicibacterium sp.; assembly: GCA_964000695.1. GTDB lineage: Bacteria > Actinomycetota > Actinomycetes > Mycobacteriales > Mycobacteriaceae > Mycobacterium. The sequence goes on from CAXEZH010000405.1 coordinate 5,325, forward strand.
TGGGGACACAAAGGGACCGGCGGGTGGCGGTTGGCCAACCGCGCAGGCGGCGCCAACGTCAACCAGCTGACCTCCAGCGACCCCGACGACGTGGAGGCGTTGTCCGGGATGGCCTGGTTGACCGGGGTGCCGGTGCGCCTCGACAAGGTGGATCCAGCCCTAGCAGTCCCCGAAAAGCCCTGACGCGCAGCGCGTCAGGCGATGGCACCGCTTTCCTTGAGCGCCTCGATCCTGTCCCAGTCCAGGCCGAGTTCCATCAGCACGAGTTCGGTATGCTCGGAAGCCTGCGGAGCGCGGGTGGTCTCCAGCGGCTCGTGGTTGAACTGCACCGGCCCCCGTACCACTTTGAACGGCTTCCCGCCGTCGCCGGCCTCGACCTCGACGATCATGTCGTTGGCGATGGCCTGCTCGTCGGTGGCCAGATCCACCAGACTCTGGAACGGCGCCCACTGACCTTTCATCGACTTGAGGTGCTGACGCCAGTATTCGAACGGCTTGGCCGCGATCGCCTCCGTGATGAGTTGAACACCGGCCTCGGCGTTCTGGATGAGCGGCAGCACGTCGCAGAAGCGCGGGTCGTCGGCCAGTTCGGGCAGGCCGAGGTGTTCGAACGTGTCGCGGATGTAGCCGGTCGGGCTGACGATGCACAGGTTTATGGTGCCGCCGTCGGAGGTCTGATAGTTGGCCATGAATGGGTTGACCGACGTGGTGGCGCCGGGCATCAGCGACCGCATCGTCTCACCGGTCTCCATGCCCTGTGTCACGCTGGCGCCCGCGGCCCACCACGCGGTGCTCAGCAGCGACACGTCGATCTCGACGGCTTTGCCGGTGCGCTCGCGGTGGAACAGCGCCGCGGAGATCCCACCGGCGATGTTCATCCCCCCGATCGAGTCGCCGAAGGCCGGAATACCCTGCGGCAGCGCGCCTCCCAGCTCCTCCGGGGTCAACGCGTGCCCGACGCCGCTGCGGGTCCAGAACGCCGTGCCGTCGAAGCCGCCGACCAGCCGTTCGTCGCCCTTGTCGCCGTAGGCGCTGCCACGTGCGTAGATGATGTTCGGGTTGACCGCGCGGATGTGCTCGATGTCGAACTTGTTCTTCTGTCGCGCCTGGGGCATGTAGTTGGTCAGGAACACATCGGCGGTCTTGGCGATCTCGTAGAGCACCTCCTGCCCTTCGGGAGTGGACACGTCGATGCCGACGCTGCGCTTGCCGCGGTTGGGGTGCTCGATGAGGGGATGGCGGTTGGGGTCGAGCTGGAAGCCGCCCATGTTGACGAAGCCACGCTGGGTGTCGCCGCGTACCGGGTGTTCGACCTTGATGACGTCGGCGCCCCAATCCGCGAGGATCGCACCCGCGGCGGGCACGAAGGTGAACTGTGCAACCTCGAGGACCCGAACGCCCTGCATCACCTTGATCACGGATTTCCTCCTGACGACGGCTCGATGATGTCAGCGCGAGTTTAGCGGAACAGAGTTACTGTAATAGTTACCGTTGGTCTTCCAAGAAGATGGTGCGGGGGCGCCAGGTGAGCGACGTGAGATCGCTCCCGTGAGTGAGAAGCCAGGGCTGTGAATCCGGGCCGACCCACAGCCAGGAACTCTATTCCGCGGCTTAGGCGGAGGCGGACCGGAACGTCACCGGCAGCGCCGTCGGCGACCGGAACGGCTGGCCGTGGATGTGCGGGTCGTCGTCGGTCACCAAGCGGATGTCGTCGAGCCTCGTGAGCAGGCATTCGACGGCGACCCTGGTCTCCATCCTGGCCAGGTGCAGCCCCATGCAGGTGTGCTCGCCGGCGGCGAAAGAGATGTGCGGGGTCCGCGTGCGGAAGATGTCGAACTGCTCTGAGCGTTCCCAGCGGCGCTCGTCACGGTTGGCCGACCCGATGCAGACGTCGATCACCGAGCCCGCCTCGATCGGCACGCCGTCGATCTCGGTGTTCTCACTGGCGTAGCGCTGCACCGTGGTCAGTGGCGTCTCGAAGCGCAGCGCCTCCTCGATCGCCGATCCGATCAGGTCATGATCGGCCGTGACGGCGTCGAACTGGTCGGGATGGGTCAGCAGCAGGTAGAGCAGGTTGCCCGAGGACCGGTAGGTGGTCTCCAGGCCGGCGGGCAACAGCAGCCGCAGGAACGAGAAGATGGCCTCGTCGGTGAGACGTTCACCATCGATCTCGGCCGACACCAGGTCGCCGATGATGTCTTCGGTGGGCGCCGAACGGCGCTGGTCGATCTGAGTCAGGAAGTAGTCCTTCAGCTCCGTGGAGGCCTCGAAGGCGCGCTGGTAGTTCACTGCGTAGCTGATCAGCGCCACGGCCCGCTTGCGGAACCAGGGAAGATCCTCCTCGGGGAGCCCCAGCAGCTTCGAAATCACCCGGGTGGGGAATTCAAAGGTGAAGCCCTGCAACAGGTCCGCCTCGCCGGCGTCGATGAACTCGTCGATCAGCGAGTTGACCACCGGGCGGACGATCTCGGGTTCCCAGCGCGCCAGCGAGCGCGACTTGAACGCCGCGGAAACCAGATTGCGGTGTGCCCAGTGCGTCCTTCCCTCCATCGCCAGAATGGTCGGGCCGATGAACAGGCCGATGGTGGAGTCGTAGATCGTCGAGTTGAACGCCTTGGCGTCACGGAACACCCGGTTGACCGCGTCGAACGACATTGCGGCGTAGACGTTCTGCGGAGTCATCGAGGCCGGGGTCTTGGACCAGTCCATCACCGAACCGCGAAACACGCCGCCCTCGCGTCGTCGCCGGGCGAACATCGGGTATGGGTCGCGCAGGTCGATGGGTTCGTCCATCGCGGCGTCTTGTACCGGCGATTGCACAGCTGGGCCTCCCATCGGCTCTGCGCATCTGTCTGCAAAGACGTACTGTAATAGTTACAGTAAATGCTGTCGAGGATGTGCTGCCGCACCCCGGCACCGGGGCCGTTCGGGTGGAGGAGTGAGATGGTGACGCTGCTCGACGCGCCGGCCCGCCGGCAGGAGCCGATGTCGGAGATCCTGGAGCGGCAGCGCGCCTCGTTCACCGCGGACGGGCCGCCGGGGCTGGCGCTGCGGCGTAATCGGATCGACCGGCTGGTCGCACTCGTGCTGGACAATTCCGACGACTTCGTCGACGCCATGGCCGCCGACTTCGGGACCCGACCCCGGGAAGGCTCGCTGTTCACCGAGATCATGGGAATGCTCTCGGTGATCGAACACACCAGGTCGCATGTGCGGCAATGGATGCGATCCACGACCCTGCTGCGCGCGGCTCGCCTGGTGGGACTACGCGCCGAGGTCGACCCGTCCCCGCTCGGTGTCGTCGGCGTCATCGGCCCGTGGAACTTCCCGCTCAACCTCGTGGTGCTGCCCGCCAGTGCGGCATTCGCCGCGGGGAACCGGGTGATGATCAAGATGTCGGAGGTGACGCCGCGCACCGCAACGCTGATGGCGGCCCTGGCGCCGGCGTACTTCGATACCACCGAGCTGCACGTCGTCACCGGCGACGGCGACACCGCTGCGGCCTTCGCGGCGCTGCCCTTCGATCACCTCTTCTTCACCGGGTCGCCGGCGGTCGGTGCGTTGGTCCAGCGCGCCGCGTCGGCGAACCTGGTCCCCGTGACCCTCGAACTCGGGGGCAAGAACCCGGTGGTGGTGGCGCCGGATGCAGACCTCGCCCGCTCGGCGTCGCGCATCGCGTCGGCTCGCATGATCAATGGTGGCCAGGTGTGCGTCTGCCCGGACTACGTGTTCGTGCCCGCACACCGTGTCGACGAATTCGTCGGCGTCGTCCGCGACACGCTGCGCGCGATGTTTCCGGCCATCGTGGCCAACCAGGACTACTGCTCCTCGGTCAATGAGGCGAACTTCGATCGCGTGGTGGGTCTCATCGAGGATGCCCGCGCCAAGGGCGCGCAGATCGACGCCGTGGCACCGCCCGGTGAGGTGTTGCCCGATCCGGCGACCCGCAAGATCGCGCCCACCATCGTGCGCGGTGTCGACGACTCGATGCGGCTCGCCGACGAGGAGAGCTTCGGGCCGGTGCTGACGGTGCACGCCTACGACCGGCTCGACGACGTCATCGACTACGTCAACGCGCGTCCCGCGCCGCTGGTGGCGTACTGGTTCGGCCCCGACGGTCCCGACTTCCGGTCCTTCGTGGAGCGCACTCGCAGCGGCGGCGTAGCACGCAACGATTTTGCCGCCCAGATGATTCCGTCGGCAGCACCGTTCGGGGGAGTGGGCCGCAGCGGGATGGGCGCCTACCACGGCAAAGCCGGGTTCGATGCGTTCAGCCACTACCGCACCGTGGTGGGCAGCGATCTGCCGTTCACCATCACCGGCCGGGCGGCACCGCCGTTCGGATTGTCGACGCGGGTGACCACGGCGTTGACGTTGCGGATGGCGCGCAACCGCACCCGGCGCCGCCTTGGCAGCTAGTCAGCGCCGGTGCGCTGTCTCGTCTCCGTCCCATCCGTGGCGTTGTGCTTCGGTAGCACTGCGCTGCCGGCGGGCGGGGGTAGGCGCCAGCTGTCGAAGGCCATCGCCAGCATGGCGTATGTGCCGACCACGAAGATGAGTTCCATCGCCTGATGGGTTCCCAGTGTGTCGGTGAGCTGACGCCACGTCGACGGTTCGGCGCGGCCGTGGTTCAGGAGCTCATCGGTCGCTCGGAGAACGACCAGGTCGGCTCCGTCGAAACCGGCATTGCCGGCTGCCAACTGCTCGATGTCACCGGCAGACACGCCACCGTCGCCGGCCACCTTGACGTGCTCACCCCAGAAGAACGCCGAGCGGCGGCTGTGCGCGACACGCAGGATCGCCAGCTCGCGAAGTCGCAGGGGAAGTTCGCCCCGCTGGAGTAACCAGCCGTTGTAGGACAGGAACCGTTGGGCCATCTTCGGGTGGCGGGCGAGCAGTCCGATGATGTCGAACTTCAGCGGGTCGGCGGCATGACCGGACCCGGCGCGCGGAACCTTGTCGCCCGGCAGGCCCATGAGCGCACCGAACGCGGCGTACTCGTCGTCACCCCATTCCTCGGCTGTCAGCGGTGCCAGCAACGGGCCGCCCGTCGTCGCATCTGTCATGTTCGCCGTCCTCCGTTCACGCCGATGACCTGTCCTGTCACATAGGATGATTCGTCCTGGCAGAGGAAGATCGCGGCATTGGCGATGTCCTCGCGGCGGCCCGCACGCCGTACCGGGGTGATCTTGGCGAAATGATCCAGCGAGCCGGTGAACCGGCCTTCATCGATCGCCTTCTCGAGCATCGGGGTCACCACCATGCCCGGTGGGATGCATCCGTGCGCTGGTCGGTCACGGGGTGTCCTCGGCGGTCCCGAAGCTCGGCAACATGGCCGGGTCGGGCAGTTGCATCTGCAGGTAGACGGCGATGTATCGGATCTTGTTCTCGGTGCTGAACTCGTAGACCGAGGCGGTGTTCACCACACTGCGGAAGTCACCGATTTCGCTGTACTCCTCGAGTTCGAGTAACACCAGCTCGGCGGCCTCGGTCAGGCGCTGGTAGGAGCAGTCCCAGCTCGAGGACCTGGCCCAGTTGGTCAGGAACTCGGCGTACTCAGCCCAGTTCATCACTTCCTTGAACGGTCCGATCCGGACGAAGTTCTCGGTGTCGATCAACTCGGCCAGCGGCCCCCAGCTCTCGACGGTGAAGTCTGGCTCTTTGGCACGTTCTACGAGTGTCTTCATCGTCCGGCTGTATTCCAGTACCGCCCGTGAACGACCGGTGGTCTCGTCGATGACGTCCTCGATCGTGGTCACACGGTCACCCCGGCGGCTGCGAGGGTGCGCTCCAGGGCGTCGAGGTATTCCCCGGTGCCGTGGAACGGGCCGTGAACACCGAGCGCGACGTCGAGGAAGGCGTTGTACTCGTCGTTGACGTGGGTTTCCCAGCGGATCAACTCACCGGCCTCGTTGGTCTCGATGAAGCTGTAGGAGTAGAAGCCCATCTTCACGCCGGCTGCGGTGTGCCCTTCCCAGCGTGTCTTCATCACCAACCCGTTGTCGGCCGGCCAGTAATCGAAGCCTGCCGGCTTCCAGTCGGGGAAGCTCAACGAATACGCCTTGGCCTCCATGGTGGAGGCTCTGGCGGTGTCTTCGGGAAACTCGCTGAACTTGAACACCTGATCACCGGTGAAGTACGGAGACACATACACCCCGTCCTCGGCGAATTTCCATGCGTCAGCGAAGGCCTCACCGTCCTGCACACCCTGCCTCAGGTAGGCGTCGCGGTAGGCCTCGGCCATCCGGACATGGTGGGCGATGCGTTCTTCGAGAATCAACGTGTCCTTCTTTCGAGATGAGTCGGAGTGCTGGTCGGGATCAGCGGGAAGCGGTCTGGGTCATGTAACGGTCGACGACCGAATGGAAGTGCGCGATGACGACCTCCTCTTTGACGAGGGACATGTGGTCCAGCCGGTCGTTGCGCAAGCCCTTCTGCTGGCGTGGCATCTGCTCGTAGTCCTGCTGCAATGCCTCGAAGTACTTGTAGCTTCCAGGTGTATCCACCACGATCGGCTCGGCTCTGACCGCATCCCGAAATTCCTCGGGCACATACATGTAGCTGGCGACATGCCAGATGCACCGGTTCGGGTCGCCGCCGGGGTGCGGGGCGGCCATGATGACGTGGCATTCACCCGCGCGCACCGTCATGAAGTAGTTGGGGAACAGCACCCAACCCTGGTTGTCGACCATCTGATCGTCGGTCAGCGCGCTGACGTCGAGCCCCATACCGGTGAGCACCTCACGGGTGGCCTGTTGCAGCAGGGCGCGAGGTGTGACGTCGTCGGGGAACTGCACCTTTCCGTCCTCGTCCTGGAAGGGCGCGAGAAGTTCCTGGAACCGCGGGATCACCGCAACGGTGCCGGGGAAGGTCTCGGGCAGCGCCAGCATCCCCTCGACCTGCTCCTGCGCACTCGCACCGGCGACCTCGAACGGAGCCACCGCCACGCTGTGATTCTCGAAGAACCTGTAGCGGGCGGTTCTCGGGTTGATATGCAGCACCTGCAGTAGCTGGGGATGGATGCCGTCGATGTGGTAGCCCTCTTCGAAGGCGTCCATGACGACCTTCCAATTGCACTCGATCGGCTCGCTGACATCCATCACGGTGATGAACTTGTCGATGTTGTAGGGCTCGAGCAGCTCGACGACCTCGACGCCCAGGTATTCCCGCAGCGGTGGGGCGCCGGGATCGGGGTTCAGGAAGATGAAGCCGGCGAAGGTGTCCACCGCCACCGGCAACAGCGAGTTCTGTTCCTTGTCGATCGGCCCGGCAAGGTTCTCGCGCAGCATTCCCTTCAACCTGCCATCCAGGTCGTAGGACCAGAGGTGGTACTGGCACAGGAAGCCGCGCTTGGCATTTCCGGTTTCGGTGATGCACAGAGCATTGCCGCGATGCCGACACGCATTGACGAAACTGCGTAACTCCTGGTCTTTTCCACGGACGACGATGAACGACTGGTCAACGATCTGGTATTTCTTCCAGTCGCCGGGCTTCGGGACATCCTCGACCCGTCCCACGATCTGCCAGGCCTTCTTCCAGATCGTTTCCCGCTCGCGCGCAGCGTATTCCGCGCTGGTGTAGCGGTCGGTGGAGATGGACATGGTGAAGGTCCCGGGCAGCACGTCATCGAGGTTCGTGCCGATGCCCGATGCGGGATCGAGCCATTCGCCGGGGCGTGTCGGTGGCACAGGGGTCTCCTTTGTCGAGGGCTGGTCATGGACCGGGTCACACGTTCCGAGGGTGTGATTGGAGTCACGATATACAGCAATGTATCAATGATTCAAGTATGTATATAGTGGCCGGTGTCACACTGCGACGCGCGCGAAGGGCCGATCAGACCATGGGCTATCGATTGGATGTCATCACCGACAACGTGCCCGAGGCGGTTCGCCGGGCCGGCGGGCTGATGTTCGACTATGGCCGAGCCGGGTGGCAGGTTGTCTTGATCACCGACGACGACATGCACTCACGAGCGCTGACCATCCTGGGTGCCCGCGTCGAGGCACCTCGTGACGACATTGAGACCGAGTGCGACAACGCGCGGCGAGAATCCCGGGCTGTGGTCGCACCGCTCGGTGCGCTCCGGCAGCATCCAGAACTGAGCGCCGGATACGGGTCGCGCGTGCTGCTCTGGGGAGAGCACCTCGACCAGGAGCCGGCCGCGGGCTTGTGCACGTTCTGGTACCAACTCAGCTCGGCGGCGCGCAGTTTCAAAGCC
>CAXEZH010000406.1:0-4869 GCA_964000695.1 uncultured Mycolicibacterium sp.
GCGCCGAGCCGGGCAGCGCGGCGGCCAGCACACCCCGGGTCAGCACGAACCAGGTGGCCACCGCGAGCACCGTGCTCGGCAGCCGCAGCCACAGCGGGGCCAGGCTGATCTCGGTGAGCGGAGCCAACAGCTGCTGGCTCAGCGCGAACGGCACCTCCGGTGCGTTCCACCACCGGTAGTAGTTGCCGGCCTCCCCGGTGGCGGCCAGGTTGCGCGCGATCGTCGTCGCCCAGCCGTCGTCGACCGCCAGTGGCCCGATCACCGCCCAGCCGGCCAGCACGCCCACCACGGCCGCGTCGATCCACCAGAGCCGGTCGGGCCGGGGCCGGCGCGGTCGGCGCAGGCGGCAGCCGAGCAGCCACAGCGCAGCCAGCACCGCCACCACCTGCAGCGCGACCAGCACCAGCTTGACCGCGGTCGGGCTCGTTGCGAACGGCGTCACGACCCGCACGGAGGCGCTCAACCCGCCCGCGGCGGGCAGCTCGGTGCGGAAGCCGAACACCTGGGGCACCGGGCCGGCCGCGCGGACGGTGATGCCGTCACCGCCGGTGATCGTCCAGCCGCCCGGCCCGGCGTGCAGCACCGCGGTGCACTGCGGGCCCGGTCCGCCCGCGACCGGCAGCTCGACATCGTCGGCGCGCAGCACCGCCCCGCCGGGGCCTGCGGTCACGGTCATGCCGTCGCCCTCCGGCCCGGTCGCCAGCACGGTGCGCGGTTCACCCGCGGTGAGTGCCGAGCAGGGGATCTGGGCGGTCAGCTCGGCCGGCCGGTAGGGCACGACCAGGGCCGTCGTCGAACGTGCCGGTTGCCCGGCTGCCGGCCAGGACAGCGTGACGCTCTCGGTGAGCACGGGGGCCGTCGGCAGCACGAGCGCGGCGAGGACGCCGCACGCGCCGACGAGCAGCGCGAGCCAGACGGGCGGGCGGGGACGCAGGAGGAAACCTCTCGGATGGGCACAGACGGGCCGCGTGCAGCCTCTCAGCGATCGCCGGGGCAATCCACTGTCCCGCGCTGCTGTCACAACACCGTCATGCGTGGCGCCTGCAGACCGGAGGTGGGTGATGAACCACAATGGGCGGATGCTGGGAGTGATCGGTGGTAGCGGTTTCTACACGTTCTTCGGTGCTGATGCCCGCGCCGTCAGCCTCGACACCCCCTACGGGCCGCCGAGCGCGCCGATCACCGTCGGCACCGTCGGGGACCACGAAGTGGCGTTCCTGCCGCGACACGGCTCCAACCACGAATTCTCGCCGCACACCGTGCCGTACCGAGCCAACATGTGGGCGCTGCGCGCGCTCGGGGTGCGACGCATCTTCGGTCCGTGCGCGGTGGGGAGCCTCGATCCCGCACTCGGTCCCGGCGCGATGGTGGTGCCGGATCAACTGGTCGACCGCACCTCGGGACGGTCGGACACGTACTTCGACTCCGGCGGCATCCACGTCGGGTTCGCCGACCCGTACTGCCCGACGCTGCGCGGTGCGGTCACCGGGCTGCCCGGCGTGGTGGACGGCGGTGCGATGGTGGTGATCCAGGGCCCGCGGTTTTCCACCCGCGCGGAAAGCCGCTGGTTCGCCGACCAGGGCTTCCGCCTGATCAACATGACCGGCTACCCGGAGGCGGTGCTGGCCCGGGAGCTCGAGATGTGTTACGCGGCCATCGCTTTGGTCACCGATCTGGACGCCGGCATCGAATCGGGGGCCGGGGTGCGTGCGGTGGACGTGTTCGCCGAGTTCGAACGCAACCTGGGGCCGTTCAAGCAGCTGGTGCACGAGGCCATCGACGGCGTGCCCGCCGAGCGGGACTGCGAGCACTGCCTTGCCCATCAGGGCGTCGAGCTACCGTTCGATCTGCCGTGAGGGTGCTGCTGACCGGCGCGGCCGGTTTCATCGGAACCCGCATCGGCGCCCAACTGTCCGCCGCCGGACACGAGGTCGTCGGGGTCGACGTGATGCTGCCCGCCGCCCACGGTGACGGCGCCCAGCCTCCGCCGGACGTCCGGCTGCTCGACGTTCGCGACGCGGATGCTGTGGCCGAAGCGCTCCACGGCGTCGACGTCGTCTGTCACCAGGCCGCCGTGGTGGGCGCCGGCGTCAACGCCGCCGACGCACCGTCCTACGGATCGCACAACGACTTCGCGACGACGGTGCTGCTGGCCGAGATGTACGCCGCGGGGTGCCGCCGGTTGGTGTTGGCGTCGTCGATGGTGGTCTACGGGCAGGGTCGGTACGGCTGCCCACAGCACGGGATCGTCGATCCGGTGCCCCGTCGCCGCGCCGACCTCGATGCCGGGGTGTTCGACCACCGCTGCCCGGTCGGCGACGAGCCGGTCGACTGGGTGCTGGTCGACGAGGACGCCCCGCTGCGCCCGCGCAGCCTGTATGCCGCCAGCAAGGTCGCCCAGGAGCACTACGCGCTGGCGTGGGCCGAGTCGACCGGCGGTGCGGTCGTCGCGCTGCGCTACCACAACGTCTACGGCCCGGGAATGCCACGCGACACCCCATACTCGGGAGTGGCCGCCATCTTCCGGTCGTCGCTGGAGAAGGGTGACGCGCCAAAGGTTTTCGAGGACGGTGGCCAGATGCGTGACTTCGTCCACGTCGACGACATCGCCGCGGCCAACGTCGCGGCCACCGCGGCCACCGGGGCCGGCGCCGCCGGGTTCGACGCCTACAACGTGTGCTCGGGCAGGCCCGTGTCGATCCTCGACGTCGCCAGCGCCCTGTGCGACGCACGCGGCGGTATCAGCCCGGCGGTCACCGGGCAGTACCGCAGCGGCGACGTCCGCCACATCGTCGCCGATCCGGCGAAAGCGGCGCAGCGGCTGGGCTTCCGGGCGGCCGTCGACCCCGGCACCGGGCTACGCGAGTTCGCCGACGCGCCGCTGCGAGGCTGAGGCGGGCGAAAGGCCGTGCGTCGCAAGGCGGTCATCGTCGGCACTATCGTCACCCTGGTGGTGTCGGGACTGCTCGGGCTGTTGTGGTCACAGCAGCGACGGCTGATCTACTTCCCGTCCGGCGGGCCGGTGCCGCCGGCGGCGGCGGTGCTGCCCGGTGCGCGCGACGTCGTCCTGCACACCGCCGACGGTCTCGAACTGGGCGCCTGGTACCTGCCCGGCACCGGGGGGCCGGCGGTGCTGGTGTTGCCCGGCAACGGCGGTGACCGGTCGATGCGCGCACCGCTGGCCGCGGGTCTGCACCGGATGGGCCTGTCGGTGCTGCTGGTCGACTACCGCGGCTACGGCGGCAACCCGGGCAAGCCCACCGAGGAAGGCCTGGCCACCGACGCCCGCGCCGCCCACGACTGGCTGACCGCGCAGCCGGAGGTCGATCGCGTCGTCTACTTCGGGGAGTCGCTGGGCGCTGCGGTCGCGGTGGGGCTGGCGATCGAGCGCCCGCCCGCCGCGCTGATCCTGCGTTCGCCGTTCACGTCGCTGCCCGACGTCGCCGGTGAGCACTACCCGTGGCTCCCGGTGGGCACGCTGCTGATGGACCGCTACCCGTCGCTGCGGCGGATCCCGGCGTTGCAGGCTCCGCTGCTCGTCATCGCCGGCGACGAGGACGACATCGTGCCCTGGTCACTGAGTCGGCGACTCTACGAGGCGGCCCCCGAACCGAAGGAGTTCCTCACGGTGCCGGGTGCCGGGCACAACGATCCGGCGCTGGCGGACGGACCGCAGATGCTCGACGCCGTCGGACGTTTCCTGGCCACCTACGGGATCCGCGCTCCGGGCCGGTGAACACCAGGTCGTCGTGGTCGGCGGTCAACGTACCCGACGGATTTCCGGGGGTTCTCAGTATTACTTGACAGCTGTCAAGTCATACTGATTTCCATGACCTCTCAAGCGTTGTGTGAGCAGTACGGCATCGACTTTCCGCTCTTCGCGTTCAGCCACTGCCGCGACGTGGTGGCCGCGGTCACCAACGCCGGCGGGTTCGGCGTGCTCGGCGCCACGGCGTACACCCCCGAGCAGCTCGACCGTGAGCTGACGTGGATCGACGAGGCGGTCGGCGGCAAGCCCTACGGGGTCGATCTGATCGTGCCGGCGAAGTTCGAGGGCAAGGGCGAGAAGCTGTCCGGCGCCGACCTGGCCCGCCGCATCCCGCAGACCTACCGCGATCTCGTCGACGACCTGCTGCGCAACCACGACATCGAGCCCGAGCCGGAGCGCCGCCTCGGCGGGGCGTCGCTGTCGGGGAACACCGGGCGTGAGCTGCTCGACGTCGCGCTGACCCACCCGGTGAAGCTCATCGCCAATGCGTTGGGGGTGCCGCCGGACTACATGATCGAGGCGGGCAAGGAACGTGGCATCCCCGTCGCGGCGCTGGTCGGAGCCAAGGAGCACGCCGTCAAGCAGGTCGCCGCGGGCGTTGACCTGATCGTCGCGCAGGGCACCGAGGCCGGTGGGCACTGCGGCGAGGTCAGCACGCTCGTCGTCGTCCCGGAGGTTCTCGAGGCCGTCGACGGTGCGGTGCCGGTGCTGGCCGCCGGCGGCATCGTCACCGGTCGGCAGATGGCCGGGATGGTGGCCATCGGTGCGGCCGGCGCGTGGACCGGGTCGGTGTGGCTGACCACCGAGGAAGCCGAGACCGCGCCGCACACGGTGGCCAAGATGCTGGCCGCGTCGTCGCGGGACACCGTGCGCTCGGCCGGACGCACCGGCAAGCCGTCGCGTCAGCTGGTCTCCGAGTGGACGGATGCGTGGCTGCCGCATTCGGGCGGACACCAGCCGCTTCCTCTTCCGCTGCAGTCGATGCTGTGCGAGCCGGTGATCCGCCGCATCGACGTGCTGGCCGCCCAGGGGCATGAAGGCGCCCAGGCGTTGGCGACGTACTTCGTCGGCCAGGGGGTGGGCTTGATGAACAAGGTGAA
>CAXEZH010000407.1:0-3119 GCA_964000695.1 uncultured Mycolicibacterium sp.
CTCGTCGTACAGATCCGCGCGTACTTGCGCAAACGCCAGCATCGTCCGGACGAACGCCGTCAGCATCGCATCACCGGAAGCATCGGCCAACGCGCTCTGCAGGTCCTCGATCCCTCGGAGATAGCCCTGGGTGTGGATGTGCACGGCCGAGCGCAACAGGAACGCGACCGATCTGGTGACGCCGGGCGCCGACCGCTCGATGGCCGGAGTGAGGATCGAGGACGCGGTCCCGGTGTCTCCGGCACGAATGTGATTGTCGGCAGCCTGGATTCGGCGCTGGGCCGTGTCGGCGCCGAGCCCGATGGCCAGCTCGAGCAGCTCGGCGGCCTCAGCGGGAGCTCCGCGGTGCCGCGCCACGGCGGCGGCCTGGTCCAGCGCGGCCAGGGTGACCGGGTCGGCGGTCGTGGCGGCCAGGGCGAGGTGACGTGCCCGCAGCTCGGGTTCGGCGACCAGGTCGGCCAGACGCCGGTGTACCTGCCGCCGCTGCTGCGGCTCGGCATCGGTGTAGACGCCCTGGGCGAGCAGCGGGTGGTTGAACCTCACCCTGTTCCCGATCACGGTGACCACCCCTGCCCCCTCGCTGCTCTCCAGCAGCTCGACGGTGCGCTCAACACTCGCCCCCATGGCCGCGGAGACCGTCTCTACGGTCGGGTCCGACGTGCTGGCGGTGACCAGCAGGACGGCGCGGACCTCGTCGCTCAGCGCGCCGACCCGCAGTCGCACCAGCTCGGCCAGCGACGTGGGGAGTTCGGTGTCGCTGCGTAGCGGACGGTTGCCCAGCGCGCGAGCGAGTTCGAGGGCATAGAAAGGGTTTCCGCCCGAGACGTCGGCGATGCGCACCACGGTCGGCCGGGGAAAGGACCTGCCGAGTCGCTGGGCGATGACCTCGTGCAGGCCGCCCAGGGTGAGCGGGTGAAGCTGCATCCGTTGGATTCCGTTGACGCTGTCGAGATGCAACCAGGCGGTCGAGGCCTGCCCGGCATCGGCATCGGTGCGATGAGTGAGCAGCAGCGCGGTGCGCCGCCGCACCCGGCGCGCCACGAATCCGATGACCGCCTGACTGGAGGGGTCGAGCCACTGCAGGTCGTCGATCGCGATCAGGACAGGCGCGCTCTGCTCGAGCGCGTCGATGATCGACAGCATCGCGGCGGCCAGCACCTGCGAGTTCGCGACGGGCGCCTGGTCCGAGGGCTCGTCGAGCCGGTCGCGCATCAGGAGACCGGTGACCGCGCCGCGTTGCACCTCGGGCAGGTCGGCGACGATGTCGGGAGTGACGTCGGCCAGCAGTTCGGCGATCGTGGCCCAGGCCCGCACCGACTCGGCCCCCCAAGCCCGCGCCGACAGCACGTGCATGCCGGCTTCCCTGGCGCGCTGCAGACCTGCCTCCCACACCGTGCTCTTGCCGATGCCGGCTTCCCCGTCGAGCACCAGTGCGGCGGGCCATGACTCGACCGCACGCAGGAATCCAGCAATCCTCTCGGATTCAACAATCCGCCCCACCGGATACTGGAACACGCGTCAATACTGCCATCCAGCAAATAGCCCAGGCATACGCGCTGGTTGTCGAGTGTGGTCCTGCACCGCACGGCAGTCCTGCCCGCGCATAATTATCAGGTGCCCGGCATCGAATTCCACCCCGAGCTGCGTCGCAGCGCCCGCCTCGTTCCCAAGCAGATGATCACACCGGTCACGCTGCCGTTCGTCCGCGCCGCGTCCCGGATGATGTGGCGCCACCCACCCCAGGGCGTGGAGGTGCTCACCCTGGCTTCGGGAGTCAAGGTGCGGCTGCACCGCCCGCCCACCGGCAGCGGGCCGGGGCCCGCGCTGCTGTGGATCCACGGCGGCGGATACGTCATCGGCGACGCCGCCCAGGACGACGTGCTCTGCCGCCGCTTCGCCGCTGAGCTCGGTGCCACGGTGGTGGCGGTGGACTACAGGCTGGCGCCGGAGCACCCGTACCCGGCTGCGCTCGACGATTGCTATGCAGCGCTGCGCTGGTTGGTCGCGCTGCCGGCAGTGGATCCGGCTCGAGTGGCGATCGGTGGGGCAAGCGCGGGGGGCGGGCTGGCTGCCGCCCTGGCTCTGCACGCCCGCGATGCCGGGGAATTCCCCTTGGCGGCACAGCTTCTGGTGTATCCGATGCTCGACGATCGCACCGTGCTGCGTAAGGATCTGGATCACCCGGGGCACCGGCTGTGGAACCAGTCCAGCAACCGGTTCGGTTGGCGCGCCTACCTCGGCGACGCCGATCCGGATCGAGCCGTCCCGGCTCGGCGCGACGATCTGGCCGGGCTGCCCCCGGCCTGGATCGGCGTGGGGACGTTCGACCTGTTCCATGACGAAGACCTCGCCTACGCCGAACGCCTGCGCGCGGCCGGAGTGTCGTGCGAGGTCATGGTGATCGAGGGAGCGTTTCACGGGTTCGACGGCATCGCTCCCAAGGCCGATGTCTCGCAGTCGTTTTTCCGGAGCCAGTGCGCGATGCTCACCACCGCCTTCGCGCCGGCCGCGGCCTGAGATACTCAGCCGCGGTCGAACACGACCTTTCCCGCGAGCACCGTCACCGCGACCAGGCCGGCGTCGAGTTCACCGAGCACCGTCGCGGGCGGCTCCGACAGCACACAGAGATCTCCCGGGGCGTCGGGGCAGACTCGGCGCGGGGACAGCGGCGCGGCGGCGCTGCCGAGAAACATCGTCAACGCCGCACGCGGCGAGACTCTTTCGTGCGGACCCAGCACCGCGCCGGCAGGGGTCCGCCGGTGGACCGCCGCGCGCATCGCCGCCCACGGGTCGGCATCGCCGAAGGGTGCATCGGTCGACAGCGCGACCGGGATGCCCGCCCTCGTCAGTGTCGCCACCCGCCACAGCTCATGATGTTGTGCGGCCGGAACATCGACCACGTACTGATCGCCGCGCTCGGCGACGAAGTGCAGAACAATTTCCATCGACTCATCAAGGGCGACAGGGTCAATGGGTGGGATAACCAGCTCCGCAACGAACCCGGTTTAATTCTATCCTATGAACGGCGCTGGCGGCCGTTTTTTCGCGTATCACGTCCCGGCATCGGAATCGATGCATCGCCCAATGCGGGCGTCTCCGTCGGCAATGTGTTGACGCAA